>CAHJWP010000187.1 GCA_903642255.1 Sphingomonadaceae bacterium
GTTCCGTCGCGCGGCCCCATGTTCCATTTCGCGCCGTACTGCCGGGTACGGACGACGTCGAAGGCCATGATGTAGACGATCGCCAGCACGATGGTCCACGCCAGCAGCGTCAGTTCGGTCGTCATCCAGCGTCCCCCGGTGAGGCGATAGTGTGCCGGCGAGCGGCGGCGGGCGCAATGGCCAAGGCGTTGATCGGGCACGGGTCGCCGCGGACCGCCGCGGACATCGCCCGCTACCACGCCTGCATCACCGATGCACGCCGCCGCTGCCCCGTCGCGGCGGCGACACGTCCACCGCGCTACCGCCGGCCCGCGAAGAAACCGGTGAGCAGCGCCGCCGCGGCCGTCGCGCCGATCCCGCCGAAGACCTCCGGCGCGTGGTGACACGTCACTTGCGCGAAGACCCGCGCGCCATGGTCGACCCCGCCGCCCTTGGGGTCGGCCGCGCCGTAATAGAGGCGACCGATCCGCGCCAAACTAATCGCCGCAGCGCACATCGCGCACGGTTCGAGGCTGACGTGGAGGTCGTGGCCGGTCAGCCGCTCGGACCCGGCGGCGGCGCAGGCGGCGCGGACGGCGAGGATTTCGGCGTGGGCGGTCGGGTCGTTGAGCTCGCGCGTCCGGTTGCCGGCCGCGGCGACGATCCGCCCGGCAGGGTCGACGACGACCGCGCCGACGGGGACCTCGCCGCGGGCGGCGGCGGCGGTGGCTTCGGCGAGGGCGGCCGCCATGAAGGGGGACGGAGGAAAGGCCATTGGTCCGCCTACCCCGCATTGTCATCCCCGCGAAAGCGGGATCCAGGAACTCAACCGGCCGAAGTCATGCCTCCCGGCGTTCGCGGGGGGGGGATGGTCCTGTTCTGCGGGGCGCGCGCGGATCAGGAACGCCCTTCCTTCGCGGCAGCCGTCACTCCGCCGTCGTCAGCACCACGTACAGGGCGAACACCACCCCCGGCAGCCAGCCGAGCAGGGTCAGCAGGCAGCTGAGCCAGAACACCGGCGTGATGCCGCGCGCGAGGAACACCCCGAGCGGCGGCACCACGATGGCGGCGAGGATACGCAGGACGGGCATCGCCTACTGCTTGTCGGCCGGCTGGTTCGCGGCATCGGCCTTCTCGACGTGGAGCGTCGGCGTGTCGACCTCGGTCTTCTTGGTGCCGACGTCGATCTTGGCCGTGTCGACCTTGAACTTGGGCATCTCGCCGCCGGTGACCGACACCTTGGGGGCGCTGCCGCCGGTGATCTGGTCGATGCTGACCAGCTTGAAGGCGAAGGCCGCGACGACGAGGGCGACGATGATGAGCAGGGCGAGCAGCCAGCCGCCGCCGCCGCTGCGGCGCTCGACGACCGTCCGCTCAACCGGGCGGTCGGTGTAAGCCGGGCGACCGTCAACCGTGACCGGGCGGCCGTGGACACCGTCGACGGCAAGCGGACGACCGGCGGAGTCGTAGGCGATCGGCCGTCCGGCGGCGTCGGTTTCGATATTGGCCATGGCAATAATCCCTGTGCAAGTGCGTGCGGGTCAACGCGCCGCCGGTCCGAAAGGTTGCCGTAACGACTTTTCGGCCAGGTTGTTCGTGGCAGGAGCGATGCTGCCCGCGATGGAGGCTACCCGGCAAGCCGCCGGAGTGCGGCTGCGCGGTGTCGGCGGGTGACCGGGCGGACATGCGTCGCCACCGCGTCGCCCGCCACCATCCGGCTAAGGCAGCCCACGAAGGCAAGTGTCACGCGCCAGCGGCGACTCCGTGGGGCGGGCCCTGACCCGCGCCCGGAAACCCTGGTTCGGATCGGCGTCTAGCCGTCGATCTGGCGGCGCGCCGAGATGAACAGGACGAAGCCGACGAGGAGCATGACGGCGGTCGTCGGCGCCGGCAGCGCCGCCAGCACGTCGGCCCGGCCGAGCGACACAATGGCGACCAGTGCCGCGACCAGACAGCCGAGGGCAATGATGCCGACCACGATCATACCGCGGCGTTCGCTGCCGTGGCGCGGGGGCGTGCCTTCGAGCGGATCATGAGCCATGACGTACCTCCCATTATTATTACATTATCGGGACTATTACGTTACAGCAGAGTAAAGGTTGCACCGTTCACTACCAAGTAACACTGGTGTATACTTGATGATTAGCCGTTGGCGACCTGCCGGCTCGCCCGCTTGCGCGCATTGGGGTCGAGGTGGACCTTGCGCAGGCGGATGAAGTTCGGCGTCACCTCGACCAGTTCGGTGTCGTCGATATAGGCGATCGCCTGCTCGAGCGTCAGCCGCTTGGGCGGCGACAGGACGATCGCGTCGTCCTTGCCGCTGGCGCGGAAGTTGGTCAGCGCCTTCGACTTCAACGGGTTGACCTCGAGGTCGTCGTCGCGCGCGTTCTCGCCGATGACCATGCCCTGATAGACCGCCTCGCCCGGCTCGATCATCAGCGTGCCGCGCGGCTGGAGATAGCCCAGCGCATAGCCGACCGCCTCGCCGGTCTCGGTCGAGATCAGGACGCCGTTGCCGCGGCCGTTGATCGGCCCCTTGTAGGGTCCGTACTTCTCGAACAGGCGGTTCATGATGCCGGTGCCGCGCGTGTCCGAAAGGAACTCGCCGTGATAGCCGATCAGGCCGCGCGCCGGTGCGCTGAAGGTCAGCCGCGTCTTGCCGCCGCCCGACGGGCGCATGTCGGTCATCTCGGCCTTGCGGCTCGCCATCTTCTCGACGACGGTGCCCGAATATTGCTCGTCGACATCGATGACGACGGTCTCGTACGGCTCGGTCCGCTTGCCGTTCTCGTCGGTCGCGAACAGCACGCGCGGGCGGGAGATGGACAGTTCGAAGCCTTCGCGGCGCATCGTCTCGATCAGCACGCCGAGCTGGAGCTCGCCGCGGCCGGCGACTTCGAAACTGTCCTTCTCCGCCGATTCGGTGACGCGGACGGCGACGTTCCCCTCGGCCTCGCGCTTGAGGCGGTCGGCGATCATCCGGCTGGTCACCTTGCTGCCGTCGCGCCCGGCGTACGGCGAATCGTTGACGCTGAAGGTCATCGCCAGGGTCGGCGGGTCGATCGGCTGGGCGTGGAGCGGCTCGGTGACGCTGATGTCGGCGATCGTGTCGGCGACGGTCGCCTTGGTCAGTCCGGCGATGGCGATGATGTCGCCGGCGTGCGCCTCCTCGACGGGCACGCGCTCCAGCCCCTGGAAGGCGAAGATCTTGGCGGCGCGGCCGTCCTCGGCGGTGGTGCCGTCGGGGTTGAGCGCGCGGATCGGCATGTTGAGCTTCAGCGTCCCCGACAGGATGCGCCCGGTCAGGATGCGGCCGACGAAGCTGTCGCGGTCGAGCAGCGAGACGAGCATCTTGAACGGCCCGTCGACGTCGGCGGCGGGCGCGGGGACGTGCTTGACCACCGTCTCGAACAGCGGCGTCAGGTCGCCCGAGCGGACGTCGCTGTCATAGCCGACATAGCCGTTGCGTCCGCTCGCGAACAGGACGGGAAATTCGAGCTGCTCGTCGGACGCCTCGAGGGTGACGAACAGGTCGAACACCTCGTCGAGCACCTCCTGCGCGCGGGCGTCGGACCGGTCGATCTTGTTGACGACGACGATCGGCTTGAGGCCCAGCGCCAGCGCCTTGCCGGTGACGAACTTGGTCTGCGGCATCGGCCCTTCGGCCGCGTCGACCAGCAGGATGACGCCGTCGACCATCGACAGGATGCGCTCGACTTCGCCGCCGAAGTCGGCGTGGCCCGGCGTGTCGACGATGTTGATGTGGGTCGTCTCGTGCGTCGCGGGATCGGTCCACTCGACGCTGGTGCACTTGGCGAGGATGGTGATGCCGCGTTCGCGCTCGAGGTCGTTGCTGTCCATCGCGCGTTCGGCGACGCGCTGGTTGTCGCGGAACGTGCCGGACTGGCGGAACATCTGGTCGACGAGCGTCGTCTTGCCGTGGTCGACGTGCGCGATTATCGCGACATTGCGCAAGCGCATGGCGGGGAATCCTGAAAACGAAAGGCGGGAGTGCGTGGCGCGCCATAGCCCAAGTGCTGCGTCGCAACAAGCACGGCCGCAGCCGGCGGGCGGTCCGTCGCGGCAAACGGCCGAAACGATTGACTTGTCAACGCCTGCGCGCGAGTTTGCGCGCGTTCGGACAAAGGGGCCTGCGTGGACACCGAGGCGACAGCGGCTGACGACGGCGTGGCGCGGCCGATCGGCGCGCTTCTCGGTGCCGCGCGCCGGGCGCGCGGGCTCGACCTCGCCGACATCGCGCGCGACACCCGGGTCCCCGTGCGCCATCTGACCGCGATCGAGGCCGACGCGCACGACAGCCTGCCGGCGCTTCCCTACGCGATCGGCTTCGTCAAGGCGTTCGCCCGCGCCGTCGGTGTCGACCCCGACATGGCCGGCGCGCACTTCCGCGCCGAGACGAGCAAGGCGGCGCACGTCCCGGTCGCCCCGGCGATGACCCCGCTCGACGAGCGCCGCCTGCCGCCGCGCGGGCTGATCGCCGCGAGCCTCGTCGCGCTGGTCGCGGTCGTCGGCGGCATCGTCGCGTGGAGCGCCGGCGCGTTCGACCCGCCCCGCCGGTCGCGGTGGCCACGGCGAGCGCGCCGGCGACGGCGACGCCGCAGCCGGCCGTGACACCGGCCGCCCCTCCCGCTGTGGGCACCAGCGCCGTGATCGCCACCACGCCCGCG
>CAHJWP010000188.1 GCA_903642255.1 Sphingomonadaceae bacterium
CGTCTTCGCCGGTGTCGGCGAGCGGACGCGCGAGGGCAACGATCTCTACCACGAATTCCTCGAGGCGGGCGTCATCGCCAGCGACGCCGACGGCAATGCGGTCAGCGCGGGCTCGAAGGTCTCGCTGTTCTACGGCCAGATGAACGAGCCGCCGGGGGCCCGTGCCCGCGTCGCGCTGTCGGGCCTGACCAACGCCGAATATTTCCGGGATGTCGAAGGGCAGGACGTCCTGTTCTTCGTCGACAACATCTTCCGCTTCACCCAGGCCGGCTCCGAAGTGTCGGCGCTGCTCGGGCGAATCCCGTCGGCGGTCGGCTACCAGCCGACGCTGGCGACCGACATGGGCGCGCTGCAGGAGCGGATCACCTCGACCAACAAGGGGTCGATCACCTCGATCCAGGCGATCTACGTGCCGGCCGACGACCTGACCGACCCGGCCCCGGCGACGTCGTTCGCCCACCTCGACGCGACGACGACGCTCAGCCGGTCGATCGCCGAACTCGGCATCTACCCCGCCGTCGACCCGCTCGATTCGACCAGCCGCGTGCTCGAGCCACGCACCGTCGGCGAGGAGCATTACGCCGTCGCGCGCTCGGTGCAGGAGGTGCTGCAGAAGTATAAGTCGCTGCAGGACATCATCGCGATCCTCGGGATGGACGAGCTGTCGGAAGAGGACAAGCTGACCGTCGCCCGCGCCCGCAAGGTCCAGCGCTTCCTCAGCCAGCCGTTCCACGTCGCCGAAATCTTCACCGGGACGCCCGGCGTGTTCGTCAAGATCGAGGATACGATCAAGGGTTTCAAGGCGATCGTCGCCGGCGAATACGACCATCTGCCCGAGGCGGCCTTCTACCTCGTCGGCACGATCGAAGACGCGGTCAAGAAGGGCGAGCGGCTGGCGCAGGACGCGGCATAGTGCCCGACACCCTCCACTTCGAACTCGTCTCGCCCGAGAAACTGCTTCGCTCCGGCGAGGTGTTCATGGTTGTCGTGCCCGGCACCGAGGGCGACTTCGGTGTCCTGCCGGGCCATGCACCCCTAGTGTCGACCATCCGTCCCGGGGCGATCCAGGTATTCCCGAACGGCATGAACGACGTGCCCGAGCGTATCTTCATCGACGGCGGCTTCGCCGAGGTCGGGCCCGGCGGGCTGACGATCCTCGCCGAAAGCGCGATGCCGGTCGGCGAAATCGACGTCGAGGGCACGGCGCGCGACCTCGCCGCCGCTCGCGAGGCGTTGCGCGGGGCCGCTCCCGACGCGATAACCGCGGCCGAAAAGCGCGTCGCGCGGTTCGAGGCGATGCAGGCCGTCGCCGTCAACTGACGCGGTTCGCGCGGCCCCTGCTCGGCGTGACCATCGGGTTAATGGTCAAGCGCGCGAGGCTTTGCTATTCATGGTGCGATGACCGGCTGGAACCTCGACGACATCCCATGGGATCGCTTCGATGCGGCCGCCGTCGATACCGACCTGCTCGCCGTCGTCAAGACGGCGGCGCTGGTCGAGGCCAATGCCGACGACTATGTCGCCTACCTCAACGGCGTATTCGCCGGCGACGAAGCCTTCCTCGCCGCGGTCGCCCGGTGGGGGGTCGAGGAACGGCAGCACGGCGCGGCGCTCGGCCGCTGGGCTGAACTCGCCGACCCCGGCTTCGACTTCGCCCGCGCGCTCGCCGACTTCCGCGCCGGCTACCGCATTCCACAGGGCGTCGACCAGTCGATCCGCGGCTCGCGCGCGGGTGAGCTCGTCGCCCGGCAGGTGGTCGAGACCGGCACTTCGTCCTTCTATTCGGCGATCCGCGACGCGACCGCCGACCCGGTGCTCAAGGCCATCGCCGGGCGCATCGCCGCCGACGAGTTCGCCCACTATCGCCTGTTCGCCGCTCACTTCGCCCGCTATCAGGCGACCGCCCCGCTGCCGCTGCGCACTCGCCTCGCCGTCGCCGCAACGCGGTTCAGCGAGGCCGAGGACGACGAACTCGGCTGGGCATGGTTCGCCGCCAACGTCTTGCCGGATGATCGCAGTGCGGCCTATGCCAGCGGCATCTACACCCGTGCCTATGCCGCACGGGCGCTGCGCCTGTATCGTCGGCCTCACGTCGACAACGGCATCCGGATGCTGCTCCGCGCCGTCCGTCTGCCGCCGACGGGGGTGCTGTTCCGCCTCGCGTCGGCGCTGTTCTGGCAACTCCTCCGCGCCCGCGTCCGAACCCTCCCGGCCTGAGACCGCCGCCTGTCGGCGAATCGCGGTTGTCGCCGCCAACGCCCTTGTCTCCCCGGCGCTTTTTGCCGACACGTCGGCGATGATCGATCCGACCCTTCGCGCCGCGGCGCTGACCAACAAGGCCTGGCCGCTCGAGGAGGCGCGCAAGCTGCTCGCCCGCTATCCGGATGGGCCGGCGAAGGGGCATGTCGTGTTCGAGACCGGCTATGGCCCGTCGGGCCTGCCGCACATCGGCACGTTCGGCGAGGTGGTGCGGACGACGATGGTGCGGCGCGCCTACGCTCTGTTGTCCGACGTGCCGACGCGGTTGATCGCGTTCAGCGACGACATGGACGGGTTCCGCAAGGTGCCGCCGAACCTGCCCGAACAGGACATGCTCAGGGCGCACCTCGGCCAGCGGCTGTCGGCGGTGCCCGACCCATTCGGGACGCATGTCAGCCTCGGCGCGCACAACAACGCGCGGCTGCGGGCTTTCCTCGACGGCTTCGGCTTCGACTATGACTTCGTCTCGTCGACCGACTGCTATCGGTCGGGGCAGTTCGACGCAACGCTGCTCGGCGTCCTCGCCCATTACGATGCGGTAATGGCCGTCGTCCTCCCGACGCTGGGGCCCGAGCGGCAGGCGACCTATGCCCCGTTCCTGCCGCTCTGCCCGCGGACCGGCGTCGTCCTCCAGGTGCCACTGGTGGCTCGCCACCCCCACGACGGAACCGTCAGCTATGTCGACCCTGCGACAGGCGACACCGTTACCGTGCCCGTCACCGGGGGGCACTGCAAGCTGCAGTGGAAGGTCGACTGGGCGATGCGCTGGGTGGCGCTCGGCGTCGATTACGAGATGGCGGGCAAGGACCTGATCGATTCGGTCACGCTGTCGGGCAGGATCGCGCGCATCCTCGGGAGCAGACCGCCCGAAGGGTTCAACTACGAACTGTTCCTCGACGCGGCCGGAACCAAGATCTCGAAGTCGAAGGGCAATGGGCTCGGCGTCGACGACTGGCTCGGCTACGGCGCGCCGGAGAGCCTCGCACTGTACATGTACCAGAATCCGCGCAAGGCGAAGCGGCTCCACTTCGACGTCATCCCGCGGGCGGTCGACGAGTATCACGCCTTCGCCGCCGCCTATGCCGGTCAGCCGGTCGAGCAGCAGCTCGGCAACCCGGCGTTCCACATCCACGGCGGGCCGCCGCCGGTCGCCGACCTGCCGCTGACCTTCGGGCTGCTGCTCAACCTCGTCACCGTCGCCGGAACCGACGATCCGGCGGTGCTGTGGGGCTATGTCGCCCGCTCGTTTCCGGGAACCAGCGCGGCGACGCATCCCGACCTCGACCGGCTGGTCCATTTCGCGATTGCGTACGCCCGCGACTTCGTCGTGCCGACGCTCCAGCGCCGCAGGCCCGACGCGCGCGAGGCGGCGGCGCTCGCCGACCTCGACGCGCGCCTCGCCACGGTCGGGCCGGGGGCCGATGCCGAGGCGTATCAGAACGAGGTCTATGAAGCCGGCAAGGCGGCGGGGTTCGAACCCTTACGCGACTGGTTCAAGGCGCTCTACGAAATCCTCCTCGGCACGAGCAACGGCCCGCGCATGGGATCGTTTGTCGCCCTCTATGGGTTGGACGGCACACGAGCGTTGATCGCGGAGTCGCTGAGTTGATTAGGAATGTTGTTGCCGCGGTGCTGCTGGTCGCCGCCGCGCCGGCGTGGGCGAGTGCCGCATCGCTGTTCCACGACGGTCGGTTCACCGAGGCGGCGACCGCGGGACGGGCCGAGAATACCGCCGCGTCGCTGATCCTCGCCGGGCGGGCAACCCTGATCGTCGCCAGCTTCGAGACCATCGACCGCGACCAGGCCAAGGCGCAGGTCGACGCCGCCGATCACGATTTCGACGCCGCGCTGGCGCTCGCCCCGACGAGCGAGGAGGCGGCGCTGATGAAGGCGACGGCGGTCGGCTATCGCGGCAAGCTGTCGAAATCACCGGGCCTCGCCAAGGAAACCCGGGCGCGGATGGAGGCGGTGCTCGCAAAGGACCCGAACTACGGGTTGGCGTGGTCGTCGCTGGCCGGCTGGCATGCGGGAGCCGTCGTCGCGCTCGGCAAGTTCCTTGCCGGCACCGTGCTCGGCGCGTCGAGCAAGGTCGCGCTCGCCGACTTCGAGACGGGTCTCGCCAAGGATCCGCGGAACCCGGTGCAATACGCCTTCTATGGTCTCACCCTGCTCGATCTCGGCACCGACAACGGGGCACGGGCGACACAATTGCTGCGAACGCTTGCAACGCTACCGGCGCGCGATGCCTATGAGGGTCTGCTCAAGCGCGAGACGGCGCAGGTCGTCCCGCTTCTGACCGCCGGCGACGTCAAGGGGGCGCAGACGATGGCGCGGCGACTCCTGCCGTTCGGCAAGCTGGCGTAGGTCC
>CAHJWP010000189.1 GCA_903642255.1 Sphingomonadaceae bacterium
AGCCCGATGCGGCCCCATGATTTCAGCCACTTGTCGAACGTCGTGTCGGCGCGCCATGAAGCCGCCTCGCTCGGGACCGCGGCGACGATGCAGCCGAGCGCGTGGGGGTTGGTCGCCTCGATGTCTTCGGGGTTGGCGCCGGTATTGCCGATGTGCGGCGTGGTGAAGGTGATGATCTGCCCGGCGTAGCTCGGGTCGGTCATCGCCTCCTGATAGCCGGTCATCGCCGTGTTGAAGCACACCTCGCCGACCGCCGACCCTTCCGCGCCGATGCCGATGCCCCACACCGTCGTGCCGTCGGCGAACACCAGAACGCCCGTCGCACCGGTCGGCGGGGCGTGCGCGGGGGCGTCGGCCAAGAGGCTTCCTTCAGGTTGTCGGGCGGGCAAACGCATGGGCCACTAGGGGGTGCCGCCCGGCGGGTCAACCGCTGTTCGCCGGGGCGGGTTGCGGCTATGGTGGTGGGTCAACGACTCAGGTGGTCACGAATGATCCGCGACGACATCAAGGCGGCGACGATCGACGCGATGAAGGCCAAGGACGCCGCGCGCCTGGGGGCGCTGCGGCTGATCGCGTCGACGTTGAAAAACAAGGACATAGAACTGAGAACTGGAACGGCACCGAAGGACGACGACGTGCTGGTTGCCGATGTGCTGACCAAGATGGCGAAGCAGCGCCGCGAATCGATCGAGATGTTCGTCGCCGGCAACCGCCCCGAACTCGCCGACGCCGAGCGCGCCGAGCTCGGCGTGATCGAGGGGTTCCTGCCGCAGCGCATGGCGGCGGGCGAGGCGGAAGCGATCGTCCGCGGGTTGGTCACTGAACTCGGGGCAAGCGGAATCAAGGACATGGGGCGGGTCATGGCCGCGCTGCGTGAACGTTTCGCCGGGCAGATCGACATGAGTTCGGCGTCGGCGATGGTCAAGGCGGCGCTGTCCTGAGCCTGTCGCCCGCCTTTCTCGACGAGCTGCGCGCGCGCGTCAGCGTGTCGGCGGTCGTCGGGCGGCGGGTCAAGCTCGCCCGCGCCGGGCGCGAGATGAAGGGCTGCTGCCCGTTCCACAACGAGAAGTCGCCGAGCTTTTTCGTCAACGATGACAAGGGCTTCTACCACTGCTTCGGCTGCGGGGCGCACGGCGACGTGATCCGTTTCGTCGTCGAGCAGGAGGGGCTCGGCTTCATCGACGCGGTCAAGAGTCTCGCGCAGGAGGCCGGGCTCGAGCTGCCCGAGCAAACGCCCGAGGCGCGCGAACGAACCGCTGCGGTTGTCGGCCTCCACGACGTCACCGCATCCGCCGCGCATCACTTCGCGCTACAACTCGCGGACACCCCCGGTACCGCCGCGCGCGCATACCTGGCGCTGCGCCGCATCACCGGCGCGACGGCGGAAGCCTTCGGCCTCGGCTTCGCCGCCGACAGCCGCACCCGGCTGCGCGTCGCGCTGGCGAGCCACGGCGACGCGAAGCTGATCGAGACCGGGCTGCTGATCCAGCCCGAAGACGGTGACGGCAGCCGCGAGCCCTACGACCGGTTCCGCGGCCGGCTGATGTTCCCGATCCGCGACCCCCGCGGCCGCGTCATCGGCTTCGGCGGGCGCATCCTCGGCGAAGGGCAGCCCAAATACCTCAACTCGCCCGACACGCCGTTGTTCGACAAGGGGCGGACGCTCTACAATCTCGACCGCGCCGGGCCGGTCGCGCGCAAGTCGGGGCGGCTGATCGTCGTCGAGGGCTATATGGACGTTATCGGGCTGGCCCAGGCGGGGTTCGCCGACGCCGTTGCCCCGCTCGGCACGGCGCTGACCGAGGCGCAGCTGGCGCTGATGTGGCGGCTGGTTCCCGAGCCGGTCCTGTGCTTCGACGGCGACGCGGCAGGGCAGCGGGCGGGGTTGCGCGCGGCGCTGCGCGCGCTGCCGCTGCTCGAGCCGGGCAAGTCGCTGCGCTTTGCGACCCTGCCGCCGGGGCAGGACCCCGACGATCTCGTGCGCGAGCGGGGCGCAGGCGCGTTCGACGCGGTGCTGGCGGCGGCCGAGCCGCTGATCGACCGGCTATGGCGCAGCGAGACCGAGGGGGCCGACACCTCGACGCCCGAACGTCGCGCCGCCGTCCTCGCCCGGCTCGACGCCCATGCCGGCGAGATCAAGCACCCCGACCTGCAGCGCTTCTACCGGCAGGAGCTGCGCGACCGCTTCTACGCGCTGTTCCGCCGCGAGCGAACGCCATGGGTCAAGACGCCATGGGTCAAGGGTCAGGCCCCGCCCGCCGCATCGCCCGGCGTGCTGCGCGCCGCGCGCCCCGACATGGCCGTGGCGATGATCGAACAGGTGCTGGTCGGCTGCCTGATCCGGCCCGCGCTGATCGACGCGGCGTTCGAGCGGCTGGCGGCGCTGCGGCTACGCGATCAGGGTCAGGCCATGCTACTGGCCGCGATGCTCGACGCGGCAACGGCCAGTCCCAATGTCGATGCAGCCCGTCTGCGCGCCTTCGTTGCTGGCTTCGGGGCCGATCAGGCTGCCGACGCGGTGCTGGCGCACTTCCGCCCCGGGATCGGCAACCTCGGCTTCCTCCGGGCCGACACGCCGGAGCCCGTCGCAGCCGAGCAATTCATCAAATTTATCGATGCCTTGCTCGCCGATGCGCGCATGGGGGATGACATCGCCGCGACCAATGCCCATTTCCGGGAAAGCATGGCCGAAGCCGACTTCGCCGCCGTTCGCCGCAACCATCGGGCGCGCGCCGAATTGTGCGATAAAGACCGTGTAATTGGCATCGTCGCCGAGACCGAGTAAGCGGCTGCACCGCTCCGCGCGACTCGGCCGTGACCCAGCTGGATTGGACGACCTCGATTATGGCAAAAGCGAACGGGACCGGCGACGACACGGGCAAGCCCGATACCGACGGCGCGCCGCTGCTCGACCTCAACGAGGCGTCGATCAAGAAGTTGATCGCACGCGCCAAGAAGCGCGGCTACATCACCTATGACGAGCTGAACGACGCCCTGCCGCAGGTCACGTCCGACCAGATCGAGGACGTCATGGCGGCGCTCAGCGAGATGGGCATCAACCTCATCGAGAACGACGAGCCCGCCGAGGACGGGGCCGAGGCCCCGCGCGCCGCCGCGGCCGACGACGACGACGAGGAGGAAGCCGCCGACGCCGATCCCGCGATCGCCGCCCCGGTCGCAGTCAAGGCCGCGCCGCTCGACCGGACCGACGATCCGGTCCGCATGTACCTGCGCGAGATGGGCGCGGTCGAACTGCTGAGCCGCGAAGGCGAGATCGCCATCGCCAAGCGGATCGAGGCCGGGCGCAACACGATGATCGCCGGCCTGTGCGAATCGCCGATGACCTTCACCGCGATGATCGACTGGTCCGATGCGCTCAACGAGGGCCGGATGCAGCTGCGCGAGATCCTCGATCTCGACGCGATGCTGGTCAAGCCGCCGGCGGAAGCCGAGGGGGGCGAAGCGGTGACGACGGGCAGCGAACTGCCGACCGTCGCCTACAAGGAAGACGGCGAGCCCGACATCGTCTCCGCCCCGGCCGACGCCGAGGAGGAGGAGGAAGCCGCCTTCACCGGTCGCGTCCGCCCCGACGGCACGGCGGCGATTCCCGACGAGGACGACGAGGACAATACGCTCTCGCTCGCGGCGATGGAGGAGCTGCTCAAGCCCGACGCGCTGGCCAAATTCGCCGAGATCACCGCGACTTACAAGAAGTTCCAGAAGTTGCAGGAGAGCCGGCTGTCGGCGTTCCGCGTCAACGCTGCCTATCCGGGATCGGACGAGCGCAAGTATCACAAATTGCGCGAGGAGCTGACGGCGCAGGTCCAGTCGATTCACTTCAACAACAACAAGATCGAGTATCTCGTCGACCAGCTGTACGGCTATAACCGCCGCCTGCTCGGCCTCGGCGGGACGATGATGCGTCTCGCCGATCGCCACAAGATCAACCGCAAGGCGTTCCTCGACGAATATCTCGGCCACGAGCTCGACGCTGGCTGGACCGCGCGCGTCGCCGGCATCGACAAGAAGTTCGGCGCGTTCGCGCACGCGGAAGGGTCGGCGATCGAGGACGTGCGGCTCGAGATCGCCGACATCGCGACGGCGACCGGGGTTGACCTCGGCGAGTTCCGCCGCATCACCAACATGGTCCAGAAGGGCGAGCGCGAGGCGCGGATCGCCAAGAAGGAGATGGTCGAGGCCAACCTGCGCCTGGTCATCTCGATCGCCAAGAAATACACCAACCGTGGCCTGCAGTTCCTCGACCTGATCCAGGAGGGCAACATCGGCCTGATGAAGGCGGTCGACAAGTTCGAGTACCGCCGCGGCTACAAGTTCAGCACGTATGCGACGTGGTGGATCCGGCAGGCGATCACCCGCAGCATCGCCGACCAGGCGCGGACGATCCGCATCCCGGTCCACATGATCGAGACGATCAACAAGCTGGTCCGCACCAGCCGCCAGATTCTCCACGAGATCGGCCGCGAGCCGACCCCCGAGGAACTGGCCGAGCGCCTGTCGATGCCGCTCGAGAAGGTCCGCAAGGTGATGAAGATCGCCAAGGAGCCGATCAGCCTCGAGACGCCGATCGGCGACGAGGAGGA
>CAHJWP010000190.1 GCA_903642255.1 Sphingomonadaceae bacterium
AACAGCGCGGCACCGGTAGTCATGCGGCGTCTCTAGCGGGCCGCACGCGATGGGTCCATTTCCGTGCAGGCGACGGGTTGAACCGATGCTGCAATGCACTAGATAGGGACTGCGCGCGGCGTTTCCCCCCTTACGCCGCCGCGCTCCCTGAACTCTGGCCACGCCTTCGGGCGTGGCCATTTTTTATTCGGCGGCGCAGGCGAAGTCGGTCGTTGGCGGACCGAGCGGCAAGGTTGCCGCGATGGCGGGAAGCGCCGCGACCAGCCCGGCGAAGCTCGCCGCGACGCGGTCGAAGCCACTGTGCCGGACGAGCCGCGCCGGGTCCATGTAGAGCGCACGGTCGACCTCGATCTGCACCGCATGGACGCCGCGGGCCGGGGTGCCGTGGTGGCTGGTGGTGTAGCCTCCGGCATAGGGGGCGTTGCGCGCGACGCGGTAGCCGGCAGCGCGGAAGAACTGCTCGACCGCAGCGACGAGCCCGGGCTCGGCCGACGTGCCGAAACGGTCCCCGACGACGATCTGCGGGGCCCCGCCCGCCACCGCCACCGGCGTCGGCATCGAGTGGCAGTCGAGCAGAATGGCGAAACCGCAGCGTGCCTTCGCTGTCGCCAGCAGTCCGGCGATCGCCGCGTGATAGGGCACGTGAACGGCGGCAAGCCGGGCGTCGATCTCGGCCCGCCGCAGCCGGTCGGCGTAGATGTCGAGCCCGTGCCCGGCGATCCGCGGGATGACGCCGAGCCCGGCGGCGACGCGCTCGCTCGCCTGCTCCGGGGCGGCGGCGAACGGGTCGACGACCATCGCCGGATCGACCTCGGCCGCGTCGCGGTTGAGATCGAGCCACGCGCGGCCATAGCGCGCGGCGATCAGCGGAACGCCGTGGGTCGCGGCGGCGGGCTCGAGCAGCTCGGCAACGAAGGCGTCCTCGGCCCGGCGGAGCTGCGCCAGCGTCAGCCGCGTCGCGGCGAGGAACGACGTCGGATACTCGCGGCCGGAATGCGGGGAGGCGAGAACCAGCGGACCCGGCATGACCGGCGCGTGGCTGACGCTGAAGCCGGGAGCGAAGGAAGCGTCGGTCATCACCCCGTTCTATGGCGCAGCCCCGACCGGCACCAGCGCTTATCGCATGAAGACACTTGCACCACACCGGCGGCCCGTCTAGTCACTCCCGGCGTGGGCGCGTAGCTCAGTGGTAGAGCACTGTGTTGACATCGCAGGGGTCGCTGGTTCGATACCAGCCGTGCCCACCATTTTCATTCGATCCGATCCAATCAAGCTCGATCTGCGAAGAGCGCTTCGCACTGTCTACCAGCCTCGGGCTGAGCGGGGCGGGGCGGATCAGAATAGGCGCACGCCGTTGACCACCGGCTGATCCGGCGCGACCAGCACCACCGCGCCGTCGGCATCGGGAAAGCCCAGCGTCAGCACCTCCGACACGAACGGGCCGATCTGGCGCGGGGCAAAGTTGACGACCGCGGCGACCTGGCGCCCGACCAGCGTCGCGGGCGTATAGTGCACCGTGATCTGCGCGCTCGACCGCTTCGTCCCGATCTCCGGTCCAAAGTCGATCGTCAGCTTGATCGCTGGCTTTCGCGCCTGAGGGAAAGCGTCGGCGGCGACGATCGTGCCGACGCGGATGTCGAGCGCTTCGAATGTGGCAAACGGGGTGATGGGGGTCATGCGGCTCCCCGCCCCTTCAGAGGGGCTGAGAGTGGGGAAGGGTTCCTCGGCCTGCGTGGCCGCCCCCCCCCGGCCGCGCGTGCCGCGCGTCTCTCGCCCCTCCCCTAAGGGGATGAGTCACTGGCCGACGATCGCCGTCGCCGCGTCCAGCCTGGCGGCGTAGTTCGCCAGCACCGCGCCGGTGCGCTTGGCGTATTCCGTCGCGTCGGCGAAGCGGCGCTCCTCGATCGCCTCGCGGACGCCGGGCAGCGTCTTCGCGCCGTAGCCGGTGAAGCGGCCCGGCGCGTAGACGAGGTTCTGGTACCACGGCCGCCCCGGCAGGCCCTTGGAGTCGAGCAGCAGCTGGTCGATGTCGCGCAGCGCCGCATTGAGCTGTGCCCGCGTCGCCGGCGTCAGGTTCGCGCCCTTCGCCGCATAGGCCGCGTCGAACGCCTTGGAGCTCGCCGACAGTTTCGCGACGCCGTTGTCGAGCGCGGCGAGTTCGATGAACGGCGTCGGCGTCACCGCCTCGGGGGCGCCGACCCGGTCGAGCGGGTCGCTGGCCAAGGTGAAGTCGCCCGCCGCGGTCAGTTTGGCCAGCCGCATGTCCTTGGTCCGGCGGTCGTCGGCGAGTTTGTGGACCTCGGTCGCATAGTGCGCGACGGTGTCGGCGAAGTCGCCGAAGCGGACCGGCGGCGTATCGGCGTCGGCGACCCGCAGGACCAGCCGCCCGACGGTCTTCGCCATCACAGCGCCGTACTTGAGACCCGGATCGTCGAACCGCGTGAAGTGATCGTAGCTGTCGTAGACCGAGTGATAGACGCCGCCACTCAGGCCCTCGCCGCCGAACGACACGTCGAGCGTCGGCAGGCCGAGGTGCTGGAGGAACGCCGAAAAGTCGGATCCCGAGCCGAGCGCCGCGATCGGCAGGTCGTGGCCTTCCTCCGCCGCCTTGGCGAGGTCCTCGTCGCCGCGGCCGCGGCCGTCGTAGCTGTCGGCGAGCAGCTTGGCGCGGGCGCGGGCGGCGACCGTGCCGCCGGTCTGCGGATCGGTGACGTCGGCGACAACGGCGTTGGCGAGGTGCTGGTACTCGTGGCTGCCGCCGGCGCGGTAGAAGCCGCGCTCGTTGCCGTCGGTGTTGATATAGATCACCGTCTTCGCCTTGAGTTCGGCGGCGTGGGTCTCGGCATATTCGGTCGAGCCGAGCAGCATCGGCTCCTCGCCGTCCCAGCTCAGATAGACGATCGTCCGGTCGGGCCGCCAGCCGGACTTGACGAGCGTGCCCAGCGCCTTCGCCTCCGACAGCATGGCGACGTTGCCCGACAGCGGATCGGCCGCGCCGAACACCCAGCCGTCGTGGTGGTTGCCGCGGACGACCCATTCGTCGGGGTGTTTCGCGCCTTTCAGCGTCGCGACGACGTCGTAGAGCGGCTTGAGCGACCAGTCGGACTTGACCGCGAGGTGGACCTTGACCGTGTCGTCGCCGCCGAGGTGGTAGGCGAGCGGCAGGCCGCCGCGGAACGGCTCCGGCGCGAGCGGGCCGCCGAGCGCGGCAAGCAGCTTCTGCGCGTCGCCGTACGACATCGGCAGCGTCGGGATCTTGAGGATCGTCACCGACGCCTCGCGCGTCAGCCGCCCGGCGACGCCGGGGACCGAGCCGACGCCGGGCGTCGTCGGGTCGCCGGGATAGGTCGTCATGTCGGCGACCGAGCCGCGCTGGACGCCGAACGACGGCCGTGCGCCGCCTTTGGGATAGACGTCGCCCTGGCCATAGCCGTCGTCGGCGGGGTCGGAATAGATGATGCAGCCGACCGCGCCGTGCTCCTGCGCCAGCTTGGGCTTGAGCCCACGCCAGCCGGCCCCGTAGCGGGCGATGGCGATCTTGCCGCGGACGTCGATGCCGCGCCGCGCGAGCGCCGCATAGTCGGCCGGCAGGCCATAGTTGACGTAGACCAGCCCCGCGGTGACGTCGCCGTCGCCCTGGAACGCGACATAGGGCGGCAGCGCGCCGGCGGTGTTGCCGCTGGTCGAATCCTCGGGGATCGCCGGCTCCTGCCCGCCGAGCGTCACGCGCTGCGGGGTCACCATCTCGACCGTCGTGCTGATCGGTGTCGGGTAAAGCACCTCGAACGTTTCGATGTGCGCGTCCCAGCCCCATGACTTGAACATCGCCAGCGTCTTGTCGGCGATGACCTTGTCGTGCGGGCTGCCGACGTGGTTCGGCGCGCTTGAGAAGTCCTTGAGCCATGCCGTCTGGTCGGCGCTGCTGACGCCGGCGTCGAACTTCGCTTCGACCGCCGATGAGGTCATCGGTGCCGCGAGCGCGGCGGTGGCGACGGCGAGCGCGCTGGCGGCGGCAGCGAAGCGGACGGCGTGGATCATATGGACGGGCCCCTGTCTGGTCGGCCGCCAAGGTGCGACGAAAGCAGGGGGTGAGGCAATGCGCTTTCGTAGACACGGCGAGCGTTCACCGCTCCAGCCGCCTCTCCGGCGCGCGCGGTTCGTCGCGTTTGCGTAGTCGTCGCTTGAACTAAGCCGTCATCCCCGCGAAAGCGGGGACCGATCTCCCGGGACGTCAGGAGATGGGTCCCCACTTTCGCGGGGATGACGGCATGATATTGGAAGCGCTGTTTGCTCAACCCCGTCCCCCGCGCCGTCGCGCTCGCCGTCCGCTTCCCGTGGACGGTGATCGCCGTCGCGCTCGCCGTCGTGCTCGGCGCCGGCTGGTTCGCCGCGACGCACTTCGCCATGTCGACCGATACCGCGCAGCTGATCTCGACCAAAGTCGACTGGCGGCGCGACGAAATCGCTCTCGACACCGGCTTCCCCGCCAATCGCGACCTGATCGCCGTCGTCGTCGA
>CAHJWP010000191.1 GCA_903642255.1 Sphingomonadaceae bacterium
ACGACGCTGTTCCTGCGCAAGCTCGGTGAGCTGACCGGCCTCGACCCCGAGCCGTTCATCGAGCGCGAGAAGCACACGACGATCAAGCCGGTGTGGGACCTGTGGCGGTCGGTGACGCAGGACTTCTTCGGCACGGCGAGCTTCGCCGTCGTCGCGACCGAGACCTACGCGCGCGGCATCCGCGCTTTTCTCGAGACCGACCTCGGCCTGCCGTGCACCTTCGCCTTCAGCCGGACCGCCGGGATCAAGCCCGACAACGCCGCGGTGCGTGAGGCGATCAAGACGAAGCCGCCGCTCGTCCTGTTCGGCAGCTACAACGAGCGCATGTACCTCGCCGAGCTGAACGGCCGGTCGATCTACGTGCCCGCCAGCTTCCCCGGCGCGGTCATCCGCCGCCATACCGGCACGCCGTTCATGGGCTATTCGGGTGCGACCTACATCCTCCAGGAAGTGTGCAACGCGCTGTTCGACGCGCTGTTCAACATCCTGCCGCTGTCGACGACGATGGACGCGGCGCGTCCCGCGGCCGACGCGACGCTGTCGCGCATCCACCGCGAGCTCGTCTGGGACGACGACGCCCGCGACGACCTCGCCGCGCTGGTCGAGGCGCAGCCGGTGCTGGTCCGCATCTCGGCCGCCAAGCGACTGCGCGACGCAGCCGAGCGCAGCGCCCGGCTGGCCGGCGACACGACGGTCACCGCCGACCGCGTCGCCTATGCCGCGCGGCTCGAGGCGCAGGCGGCATGACCGTCAAGCAAGCTCTTTCGGCCGCATCGGCCATCACGATCTTCGCAGCGACTGGCGCTGCGTCGAACTCCGCCTCGCCGGTTGGTCGGCGACCTTTTCAGGCGGGCAACAAGGAGGCGACGAATGATTGAAAAGGACGATGGCATTGGGGTGCGCACGTACCTCACTGCCGAGGAAGCGAAAGACTTCCACAAGCTGTTCATGCTGAGCTTCATCATCTTCACGGTGATCGCCATCATCGCGCACATTCTCGTGTGGCAGTGGCGTCCGTGGCTGCCCGGCCCGAACGGCTACGCCACCCCGACCACCACCGCGAGCGCCGACGCGCCCGCGCCTGCAACCCATAGCTGAGGGGACCTTCCATGTGGAGAATGTGGCAAACCTTTGATCCGCAGCGCGTCCTTGCCGCGCTCGGTGTCTTCCTGTTCGTGCTGGCGCTGTTGATTCATTTCATCCTGCTCAGCACCAACCGGTTCAACTGGCTCGACGGTCCGAAGTCGGGTGCGGCGGCGATGGGCGTGACGGCGCAGGCCGATCCGGCTGCCGCCACCCCGGCGGCGGTCGTCGCGGCCGATCCGGCAGCGGCCCCGGCGGCAGCGCCGGCAGCGGCTCCGGCGGCGGTCACGCAGTAACGGGCGACGGAGGGGTCCGCCGACCGGACCCCTCCCGCCGATCAATCCCGGGGCATATCCCCGAGCGGAGGGCCGACGATGGCACTGCTGAGTTTCGAACGGAAATACCGGGTGCGTGGCGGCACCCTGATCGGCGGTGACCTGTTCGACTTCTGGGTCGGGCCCTTCTACGTCGGCTTCTTCGGCGTCACGACGATCTTCTTCTCGATCCTCGGTACGGCGCTCATCTTTTACGGCGCGTCGATCGGCGGGACGTGGAATCCGTGGTTGATCAACATCGCGCCGCCCGACCTGAAATACGGCCTCGCGCTCGCGCCGCTGGCGGCGGGAGGCATCTGGCAGATCGTAACCATATGCGCGATCGGGGCGTTCAGTTCGTGGGCGCTGCGCGAGGTCGAAATCTGCCGGAAACTGGGCATGGGGTACCACGTTCCCTTTGCCTTTTCGGTGGCGATCTTCGCCTATGTCAGCCTCGAGGTGATCCGGCCGTTATTGCTGGGTGCGTGGGGGCACGGTTTCCCATATGGGATATTTTCGCACCTCGACTGGGTGTCGAACACCGGTTATCAGTACCTCCATTTTCACTATAATCCGGCGCACATGCTGGCGGTAAGCTTCTTCTTCACGACGACGCTGGCGCTCGGCCTCCACGGCTCGCTTATCCTGTCGGCGGCGAACCCGAAGAAGGGCGAGGTGATGAAGGCTCCCGAGCACGAGGACACGTTCTTCCGTGACCTGATCGGTTATTCGGTCGGCACGCTCGGCATCCACCGCCTCGGCCTGTTCCTTGCCCTGTCGGCGGGCTTCTGGAGCGCGGTGTGCATCATCATCAGCGGACCGTTCTGGTCGCGCGGCTGGCCGGAATGGTGGACGTGGTGGCTCGATCTGCCGATCTGGCGCCAGTAAGGGAGGGCTGACACATGGGCTATCAGAACATCTTCACCCAGGTCCAGGTCCGCGGCGCGGGTCCCGACTACGGCGTCCCGCTGCCGCAGGGCGACTGGGCGCGCGACTGGAAGCCGGGACCGAACTACTGGTTCGGCAAGTTCGGCGAGGCGCAGGTCGGACCGTTCTACCTCGGCCGGCTCGGGCTCGCGTCGCTGTTCCTCGGCTTCTTGGCCTTTGAAATCATCGGCTTGAACATGTGGGCGTCGGTCAACTGGGACCCCGTCCAGTTCGTCCGCCAGCTGCCGTGGCTCGCGCTCGAACCGCCCGCGCCGAAGTACGGACTGCAGATCCTCCCACCGCTCGCCGAGGGTGGCTGGTGGCTGATCGCCGGCTTCTGCATGACCGCCTCGGTGCTGCTGTGGTGGGCGCGGACCTTCATCCGGGCGCGCCGGCTCGGGCTCGGCACCCATACCGCCTGGGCATTCGCCAGCGCGATCTTCCTGATGATCTCGCTCGGCTTCATCCGGCCGATCCTGATGGGTTCGTGGTCGGAGGCCGTGCCGTTCGGCATCTTTCCCCATCTGGATTGGACCGCAGCGTTCTCGATCCGTTATGGTAATCTGTTCTACAATCCCTTCCACTGCCTCTCGATCGTCTTCCTCTATGGTTCGACGCTGCTGTTCGCGATGCACGGCGCGACGATTCTCGCGGTCGGCCGCTACGGCGGCGAGCGCGAGCTCGAGCAGATCACCGACCGGGGAACCGCGGCCGAGCGCGCCGGTCTGTTCTGGCGCTGGACGATGGGGTTCAACGCGACGTTCGAGTCGGTCCACCGCTGGGCGTGGTGGTTTGCGGTGCTGACGACACTGACCGGCGGCATCGGCATCCTGCTCACCGGCACGGTGGTCGACAACTGGTTCCTGTGGGCGCAGCAGCATGGTTACGCGCCGATCTATCCGAAAACCGGAGTGGTTGATCCGGCGACGCTTCCGGGGGTGCTGAAATGAGCAGGCGTTCCACGATCGCGGCGATCGCCGCTGCCGGGCTGGTCGCCAGCTGCGGCGAAGCCCCGCCGATGAAGACGACGCAGCTCGGCTATCGCGGGACGGCGCAGGCACTGATCGCCAACCCCCGCCTCGCCGCCAGCCTGCGCGCGGTCAACGGCATCCCGGCGACACCCTACGCGCTCGACCCCGACACCGGCGGCGAGCGTGCCGGCCACGCCTATCAGAACGTCCGGGTGCTCGGCGACCTGTCGACCGACCAGTTCAACCACCTGATGGCGTCGATCACCCAGTGGGTCGCGCCGCCGGCTCAGGGCTGCAATTACTGCCACAATCCCAACAACATGGCGTCCGACGCGGTCTATACGAAGGTCGTCGCGCGGCGCATGCTGCAGATGACGCGCAACATCAACGCCAACTGGACGAGCCACGTCCAGGGCGTCGGCGTGACGTGCTGGACGTGCCACCGCGGCAACGCCGTGCCGAAGAACGTGTGGAACATCGATCCCAGCTCGCAGCCGAATGCCGGACAGCATATGTTCGGCAACACGCGCGGCATCGGCTCGGCCGGGCACAACAGCGTCAAGTACGCGTCGCTGCCCTACGATCCGTTTACGCCTTATCTGCTCGGGGCTTATCCGATCCGGGTGCAATCAAAGGTGCCCGACAATGGTCCCGAGGTGCCGATCAAGGCGACCGAGGCGACGTACGGCCTGATGATGCATATGTCGGGCTCGCTCGGGGTCAACTGCACCTACTGCCATAACAGCCGCGCGTGGTCGGACTGGTCGCAGAGCCGGCCGCAGCGGGTGACGGCATGGTACGGCATCCGGATGGTCCGCAACATCAACAACGACTATATCACGAAGCTGGCGTGGGCGATGCCGGCGAACCGCAAGGGACCGCTCGGCGATCCGTACAAGGTCAATTGCGCGACCTGCCACCAGGGCCTCGCCCTGCCGCTGTACGGCGTCAGCATGCGCAAGGAGCACCCGCAGCTGTGGGGGCCGGTGCAGAAGGACATCGGCGGGATCAACCTGCCGGGTGTTCCGGCGACCGCCGTGCCGCAGGCCAACGGGATGGTGCCGCATGTCGGTCCGGTAACCGCGGCGGTTCATGTCAACGTGCCGGCGGCGGCGGTTCCGGTTGCCGGCAAGACGGCGGCGGCGAATACGGCGACGACACCGGCCGGCTAACCGTAGCGGTGA
>CAHJWP010000192.1 GCA_903642255.1 Sphingomonadaceae bacterium
GCGCCGACGCGGGCCGACCTCCAGTCGGCGCTCGGCGAGGCGCTGAGCCTCGCCGCCAATGGCACCGTGACGCCGGCGGCGTCGACGGCCTTCGCGAAAGCCGTCGCTGCCGATCCGGCCGATGCCCGCGCGCGCTACTTCCAGGGCGTCGCACGCGATCAGGCGGGGGATCACGCCGGCGCAGTGGACGCATGGGTGACCTTGCTCAAGTCGGCCCCGCCGGGCGCACCATGGGCCGCCGATGTGCGGCGGACGCTGACCCAGGTGGCGGGGCAGGCGGGCATCAGCCTGACCGGCCGCCTGCCGGCCGATACCGCCGCGGCGACCGTCGCGCCGGCGCCGCTCGGCAGCGCCCCGGCGACGGTCGGGGCGATCCCCCAGCCGAGCGAGAGCCAGACCGCCGCCGTTCGGGCGATGGCTCCCGATGCGCAGGCGGCGATGATCCGGCAGATGGTCGACGGCCTCGCCGCGCGGCTCAAGACCAACCCGCAGGACCCCGACGGCTGGCTGCGGCTGATCCGGGCGCGGATGGTGCAGGGCGATACCCCGGCGGCGGTGGCGGCGAAGGAGCAGGCGCTAGCCTCGCTGACCAACCCCGGGCAGCGGGCGGCGGTCGCCGACGGAGCGAAGGCACTGGGCGTGCCGGGGCCTGAGCGCGGTTCGGCCGGCCCGGACCGGCCCCGCGCGCAGGCGGGTCAAATCAATGGCTTGGCCGGAACCGCCGCAGTCCGGCCCCGCATCAACGACGCATCCCCCCTGCATCACCGGCGTGCCGGCGCAGGCCAGTCGCGTCTCGTGCCCGCACCCGCGGCACGGCCACCGCGAGGGCTCAGTTCGTCGCCGTCATCATGTCGCCGTTGCCCCCGGAGACGTCGGCCTGCCCCGCGACGTGGACCGGCGGGCGCGCCTTGTCGCCGTCCTTGTCGAGATAGTCGTGGAGCACACGGCCATAGGGCAGGGTCATGTCGGTGACGAGGTGGAGCCCGCCGAGCTGGTCGAGCACCGGCAGGTCGGCCATCGGGCAGTTGACTGCCGGGGTCAGCTCGACGCGGGCCCGCCCGGTCCACGCGCCCTTGACGACGATGTCGGCGAAGGTGATGCCGACGAGCTGGGCGATCGCCGCCGAGCCGTCGATGTCGGGGATCAGCTTGAGCGTCACCTGCGTCCGCTTGAGCAGCGCCTCGACCTCGCCGAGGTCGCTCGGGCCGCCATGCTTGTAGACCATCGTGCCGACCGCGACGCGCTGCCCGGCATAGGTCAGGACGCCGGTCAGCGTGTCGCTTTCCGTCGTCAGCGTCGCGCAGCCGTACTTCATCGGATAGCCCCAGATCTCGCGGCCACCGGCGAGCGGGGGGCAGTTGTCGACGTACATCTGGGTCAGGAAGTTGCACTTCTCGCCGTTAAAGGTGCAGGGAATCGCCTGCAGCGCGGCCGAATAGGCTCCGAAGCCTTGCCCGTCGGGCAGGTCGAGCCACTGGATCGACACCGTGTCGCCGTCCGGCAGCAGCGGCTCGGGCAGCATCGCCCGGATCATCGCCGGATCGGTCCGGTAATGGATGATCAGATATTGCCGGTTGAAGAACTTGTACGGCCCCGTCGGGTACGTCGGGCTCTGCAGCGGCATCGAGCTGAGCTTCAGCACATCCTGCTTGTTCATCGTCGTGCCCCCTCAGCCCGCAGCGTCTTTGATATAGTCGAACAGCACGCGGCCATGCGGCAGCGACAGGTCGCTGACATAATGCTTGCCGCCGACGATGCGAACGATCGGCAGGTCGGCGACCGGCGCGTTGACGTGCGGGATCAGCTCGAGCCGCGCCGGCCCGATCCAGCTGCCCTTCACCGTGATGTTCTCGAGGTTGTAGGCGACGAGCTGGCAGATCTTGGGGGTGCCGTCGACGTCGGGAATGATCTTGAGGTTGCACGACGTCTTGGTCATCGCCTTGGCCTGCGCCTCGACGCCGCCGGGACTTTCCTGCCACTTGTAGGTCATCGTTCCCATGGCGACGATCTGGCCGGCGTAGCTCAGCGTGCCGGTCAGCGTGTCGGCCGAGACGATCAGCTTGGGCAGCGCGTATTTCTTGGGGAAGCCCCAGATCTCGCGCCCGGCGCTGATCGGCGGCTCGTCGTCGAGATACATCTGCGCGGTGTAGTTGATCGGCTCGCCGTTGAAGGTGCACGGAATGACGATGCCGCTCTCGGTATAGTCGCCGAAGCCCGAACTGTCGGGCATCTTGATCCATTCGTAGAGGACGAGGTTCTCCGCGTTCGGCACCAGCGGCTCGGGCACCGCGGCGCGCAGCGCGACCGGATCGGTCTCGTAGGTGACGATCATGAATTCGCGGTTGATGAAGCGGTACGGCCCGAGCGGGTAGCTCGGCGCGGCCGCCGGCATCGACGGCAGCTTGAGGATCTCTTCAGGCGTCATTGGTCGGCTGGCCCCCAGTCAAAGACGAAATGCGGTTAGTGATCCTGCTCCGCCGTCATTCCCGCCGTTGCGGGATTGACAGCCTGTTTGATTCGCTCCCCCCGAAAAACCTCAGAGGAACGACGACTTGATGTCGGTCGACGCGCGCACGCCGACGTCGTCGAGGTGTTCGTCGAGCCACGTCGCGGCGCACCGGCGGCCGACGTCGCGCAGTTCCGTCAGGAAGCGCCAGTCGGAGTTCATCTTGCTGGTGACGCCGAGGCTGGTCATGAACGGCTCGTCCTGAATCGAGTGGATCAGCATGCGCCGATGCTTCTGGTCGTCGAGCTGGCCGTCGTCGATCAGGTGAGAGACGAAGGCGATCGCCCGCATCTCGCGCATCAGGCTCGAATTGAAGCTGATCTCGTTGATCCGGTTGAGGATGTCCTTGGCGTTCTTCGGGATCTCGTAACGGTTCAGCGGATTGATGTGGACGATGACGACGTCGTTCGTCTCGCTGCCGTAGATCAGCGGGAAGATCGCCGGGTTGCCCATGTAGCCGCCGTCCCAGTACGCCTCGCCGTCGATCATCACGCTGTGGAACAGGAACGGCAGGCAGCCCGAGGCGAGCACCTGATCGGGGCCGATCTCGTGATTCTCGAACATGCGGACCTTGCCGGTGCGGACGTTGGTCGCCGACAGGAACAGCTTGATCGGGCAGCCTTCACGCAGGACGTTGAAGTCGATGCAGCTCTCGAGCACCTGGCGCAGCGGGTTGATGTTCATCGGGTTGAGTTCGTACGGTGACATGATCCGCGACAGGATATCGAAGAACATGAACGCCGGGCTGTTCTCGAGGCTGTTGTTGCCCATCATCTTGTCGATCATCGACGGCTGCAACGGGCCCTTGGCGCCTTCGTCGCTGATCTTCTTCCAGAACTTCTCGAGTTCTTCGCGCGCGCCCTCGGCGCCGCCGATCGTCAGGCCGTAGCCGAGCACGGTCGCATTCATCGCCCCGGCGCTGGTCGCGCTGACGGCGTCGAAGGTGACGCGGCCGTCCTCGAGCAACTTGTCGAGCACGCCCCACGCGAATGCCCCGTGCGCGCCGCCGCCCTGGAGCGCGAGATTGACCTTCTTGCTGTTGACGCCGGGTTCATACGCGGTTGACGTCCGCGTCATCGTCTGCGTAGCCATGTCGCCCCCTAGCAACCGTCAAGTCAAACCGACTTTGCGGTGGTAGCGTGCCGTACCGCACGCTAGATGAGTCGGCAAGGTCGATTCGCCGCACTTGTATTTCCGCGGAGAGCGACCCGAGGGCAACGCTTGGACAGGGGATTTCAGATGCTTAAAGGACTTAACGCGGTCGTTACTGGCTCGACCAGCGGAATCGGACTCGGCATCGCGCATGTCCTTGCGTCGAAAGGTGCGAATCTGGTCATCAACGGCTTCGGCGACGCGGCGGCGATCGAGGCCGAACGCGTCAACCTCGAGACGAAGCATGGCGTCAAGGTCGTCTACAGCGGGGCCGACATCTCCAAGCCCGAGGACGTCAAGGCGATGGTCGACCTGTGCGCCTCGACCTTCGGGTCGATCGACATCCTCGTCAACAACGCCGGCATCCAGTACACCGCCAACGTCGAGGACTTCCCCGCCGAGAAGTGGAACGCGATCATCGCGATCAACCTGTCGGGCATCTTCTGGGGCATCCATCACGCGCTGCCGTACATGAAGAAGAAGGGCTTCGGCCGCATCATCAACATCGGCTCGGTCCACGGCCTGATCGGCTCGACCCACAAGGTCGCCTATGTCGCCGCCAAGCACGGCGTCGTCGGCATGAGCAAGGTCGTCGCGCTGGAGAACGCCGGCACCGGCATCACCTGCAACACGATCTGCCCCGGCTGGGTCCACACCCCGCTGGTCCAGAAGCAGATCGAGGACAATGCCAAGCGCGACGGCATCAGCATCGAGGAGGCGACCGACCACCTGCTCGCCGAAAAGCAGCCGTCGAAGCAGTTCGCCACGCCCGAGCAGATGGGCGAACTCGCCGCCTTCCTCGCGAGCGACGCGGC
>CAHJWP010000193.1 GCA_903642255.1 Sphingomonadaceae bacterium
GCCGGGTGGAACCCCGCGGTGTGGCAGGCCTTCGCCGCGGAACTCGGCATCCTCGGCGCGCCGTTCGCGGAAGGCCACGGCGGGCTCGGCGGCGGTGCCATCGAGAACATGATCGTCATGGAGGAGATCGGCCGCGCGCTGGTCATCGAACCGTACCTGCAGACCGTCGTCATCGGCGGCGGGTTCCTGAAGGCCGCCGGCGGCGCGCTGGCCGACGCGGTGATCCCGCAGATCATCGACGGCAGCGCGGTCATCGCCTTCGCCTATGCCGAACCGCAGGGCCGCTACAACCTCGCCGACCTGCGGACGACGGCGAAGAAGGACGGCGCAGGCTATGTCCTCAACGGCCATAAGGCGGTGGTCTATGCCGCGCCGTGGGCGACGCACCTGATCGTCACGGCACGGACCGGCGGGTCGGTCCGCGAGCGCGCCGGCGTGTCGGTGTTCCTGATCGAAGCGAACGCCCCCGGCATCACCCGCCGCGACTATCCCACCGTCGACGGCGCGCGGGCGAGCGAGGTCTATTTCGAGAACGTCGCCGTCGGGGCCGACGCGCTGATCGGGGCCGAGGGCGAGGGGCTGCCGCTGGTCGAGCGGGTCGTCGACGAGGCGACCGCCGCGATCTGCGCCGAAGGCGCCGGCGTGGTCCGCAAGCTCCACGAAGGCACGCTCGACTACAGCCGTCAGCGCAGGCAGTTCGGGCGGCCGATCGGCGAGTTCCAGGTCCTCCAGCACCGCATGGTCGACATGTTCATGGAGGTCGAGCAGGCGGTGTCGATGACGCTGATGGCCACCCTGCGTCTCGACGAGCCCGACCGGGCGAAGCACGTCTCGGCGGCGAAGAACAAGATCGCCCGGGGCGCGCGCTTCGTCGGCCAGAACGCGGTCCAGATCCACGGCGGCATCGGCATCTCGAACGAGCTGGCGATCGGCCATTATTTCAAGCGCGCGACGATGATCGAGGGCCAGTTCGGCGACGCCGACTTCCACCTGCGCCGCTACGAGAGCCTGATGGACTGACCCGGCCGGCGGGCGCGCTGCCGGCGGAACCGCTGTCCTACACGCGCATTGCGGTGGTACGATGCCGTCGATGACGATGCCCGCCCCCGCCGCTCCGACCCCGCCCGTTCGCGGCGGCTGGGCGGGGCACGTTTTCACCCCGCCATCGTGTGAGGTGTGTGATCTTCCGCCCGCGGCCGCTGCGCCGGCGCACGTGGCGACCGCTGCCTCGGCGAACGTCAGGGATACCGGCCGCCGTCGTGTGAGCTTTCGCACACGGCGCGGCGGCCGCTGGGTCGAACCCCATGACTCGATCCGTCATCGTGGGAGGTTTGTGATCTTCCGCGCTATTTTCTTCGATCCGGTTCGTCCCGTGAACGGCTTCGGCACAGGAGAACGACGATGCGCCGCGTGATCTTCGCCCTGCTGCTCGCCGCCGCGCCGGCGACCGCCGCGCCCGATGTCGACCGCCTGCTGTCCGGCGTGCCCGACGGCAGGCCCGAACACTGTATCCAGCAGCGCTTCATCCGCGGCCAGACGATCGTCAACCAGTCGACGATCGTCTTCGAACGCGGGTACGGCCGCTATTACCGCAGCGACGTCGGGCCGAACTGCGCCGCGCTGCGCCCCGACCGGACGATCATTACGCGCGAGATCGCCGTCGGCATCTGCGACGGCGATCCGTTCCAGGTGATCGATACCGAGAGCCGCACCGGCTACGGCACGTGCACCTTCGGCCCGTTCGTCCCCTACAAGCGGCCGTCGGCAAAATAAATTCGACGGCGACCTTGTATCGAAACCTGGTTTAGATATATCGGACAAATCGATAGATCAAAATGGAGTTTCGATATGTTCAGACACAATGATGCCCGCGGCTTCGGCCGCATGATGATGCACGGCATGGGACGGCACGGTCATGGCGGCCGCGGCCCCCGGGGCGGCGGCCGGATGTTCCAGCACGGCGACCTCCGCCTGCTGATCCTCGCGCTGATCGCCGAGGCCCCGCGCCACGGTTACGAGATCATCCGCGAGATCGAGAGCCGCCTTGGCGGAGCCTATGCGCCGTCGCCCGGCGTCGTCTACCCGACGCTGACGATGCTCGAGGAGATCGGCTTCGTCACGTCGACCACCACGGAAGGCGGCAAGCGCCAGTACACGATCACCGCCGAAGGCAGTGCCCACCTCGCCGCCAATCAGGCGACGGTCGACGCGATCTTCGCGCGGATCGACGAGGCCGGCAGCGGCCCCGACACCGGCCCGCGCGTCCTGCGGGCGATGGCCAACCTGCGCTTCGCGCTCAAGCTGCGCCTCGGCCGCGGGTCGGTCGACGAGGAGGCGGCGACCAGGATCGCGGCGATCCTCGACGCCGCCGCTGCCGACATCGAGCGGAGCTGAGACCATGGCCAGTCATGCCACGGTCGCCACCGCGAGCGCGTCGAAGTACCTCCAGCAGCTGTGCAAGCACTGGAGCCACCGCTTCGCCGTCGAGTTCGACGCCGAGCACGGCACCGTTCCGATACCGTCGGGGATGCTGACCCTTGCCGCCTCGCCGGCGGGGCTCAGCCTCGACCTCGACGCCCCCGACGACGCGCTGCCGCGGATGGAGGCGACCGTCGCCGAGCACCTCCAGCGCTTCGCTTTCCGCGAGGAACTGGTGTTCGACTGGGTGCGGACCTAGTCACCGCCTTCCTAACGGCCGCTCATGCCGAGCCTGTCGAAGCACACGCAAACCGTTCGGCGTGCTTCGACAGGCTCAGCATGAGCGGCATTATGTGTTGGAGTAAGCTGGTTCGACCCTACCCGTACAGCCGGTCGAGCCGCTCGCCGTACGCCGCCTCGATCCGGTGCCGCCTGATCTTCAGCGACGGCGTCATCTCGCCGTTGTCGGTCGTGAACGGGGCGTCGGCGACGACGATGCGGCGGACCTTCTCGTGGGGGCCGACCCGGGCGTTGACCCGGTCGACGGCGGCCATCAGCGCCCGGCCGAACTCGGGCTCGGCGCGCAGCCTGTTCAGATCGCGCGGCATGCCGTTGTCGCGCGCCCACTCCAGCGCCCATTCGGGGTCGGGCACGACCAGCCCGACGAGATACGGCCGGCGGTCGCCATGGACCATCGCCTGCAGGATCTCCGGCTGGAGCGTCAGCATCCCCTCGACACGCGCCGGCGAGATGTTGTCGCCCTTGTCGTTGACGAGGATGTCCTTCTTGCGGTCGGTGATGATCAGGTGGCCGTCGGCGTCCAGCCGCCCGATGTCGCCGGTCAGCAGCCAGCCGTCCTGCAACGCGCGGTGGCTGTCGACGTCGCTCATCCAGTAGCCGTCCATCACCAGCTCGCCGCGGACCACGATCTCGCCGTCGGCGGCGATACGGATCGTCGTCCCGCGCAGCGGCGGCCCGACGCTGTGCATCTTGATCTTCCGCGACGGCCGGTTGCACGAAATCAGCGGTCCCGCCTCGGTCTGGCCGTAGCCCTGGCACAGCGTCAGCCCGAGCGCCGCGAAGAACAGGCCGACATCGGGGTTGAGCGGCGCGCCGCCCGACACCAGGGTCTTCAGCCGGCCGCCGAACCGCGCCTGCACCCGGCGGCGGATCGTCCGGTCGAGCAGGGCATCGTACGGCCGGTCGGTCAGCGGCAGCGTGCCGCCGCGTTCGTAGCGCTTGCGCCCGAGCCGCAGCGCCGCGTTGAACAGGGTAATCGCCGTGCCGCCCTGCTTCTCGATGCCCTTGCCGATCCGCGCGCGCAGCACCTCGAAGAGGCGCGGCACGACAACCATGATCGTCGGCGACACCTCCTCCATGTTGGCGGCGAGCTTGTCGAGGCCCTCGGCATAATGGATCGACGCGCCGAGCCCGATCGCAGTGAACTGGCCGCAGGTGTGTTCGTAGGCGTGGCTGAGCGGCAGGAACGACAGGAAGCTGTCGCGCCCCGGCGTCGCGGGAAAGTCCTGCTCGATGATCTCGCACGCCGCGGCGACGTTCTGCAGGATCATGCCGTGGTGCTGTTTGACCCCGCGCGGCGTCCCGCCGGTGCCGCTGGTGTAGATCAGGCAGGCGAGGTCGGCGCGGCCGGCGGTGATTCCCGCCCGGGTCGCCGCGAGGTCGGCCGGCCGGCCGAGCAGCAGCGCCCAGTCGACGATCCGCGTTCCCGACGCCTGCGCCACCCGCAGCGGCTCGACGGCCACGACCAGCCGGCAGGCGTCGGCGGTGACCACCGCCGGCAGCAGGCTGGCGGCGAGCTTGGCCGTCGAGACGATGACCGCGACCGCGCCGCTGTTGTCGAGGATGTGGCGGTGGTCGGCCTCGGTATTGGTCGTGTAGGCCGGGACGGTGATCGCGCCGGCCGCCATGATGCCGAGGTCGGCGATCAGCCACTCGGGACGGTTCTCGCTGACCAGCACGACGCGGTCGCCGCGGCGGATGCCGTTTGCCGCCAGCGCCGCCGCCAGCCGCGACACGT
>CAHJWP010000194.1 GCA_903642255.1 Sphingomonadaceae bacterium
CGGCGCGCTGGCGGCGGCGACGGCCGCACCGGTGCCGGTCGACCGGGCAACCGGCGGCCGCTGGCAGGACCAGCTCGCCGACGGGGCGCGGACCGGCAAGATCACGATCAACACCGGCTATCACGCGATCGACACGCGCATCCGCGAAGCGCTGAAGAACCCCGACTTCGCCCTCTACCGGATCGAGCAGAAGGCGTACAAATTGAGCTTCCTGCTCATCCCGCTGTCGCTGCCCGTGCTGTGGCTGCTGTTCGCGTTTCGCCGCGACGTCCACACCTACGATCACGTCGTCTTCGCGCTGTATTCGCTGTCGTTCATGTCGCTGCTGTTCATCGTCATCGCGCTGGCGGCGAAGGTCGACCCGACGGCGGGCACGCACCTCAAGAGCGACAGTACGACCTTTTCCGGCGGGATCGGCGGCATCCTGCTGTTCGCCGCGCCGGTCCATATGTTCGCGCAGCTGAAGGGCGCGTACCGGCTTGGCGTATGGGGCGCGCTGTGGCGGACGTTCGTCCTCAGCATCGCGTGCTGCGTCATCCTCGGCCTGTTCGCCGCGCTGATCGTCGTGGTCGGGCTGGCGGACTAGGTCAGCGCCCGCGCCGCCCAGTAGGTCGCCCCCGCGCCGACGTAGGCCATGGCGAAGAGATAGGCGAACATGAAGCCCGGCCACTTCCACCCGCCGGTCTCGCGGCGGGTGACGGCGAGCGTCGACAGGCACTGCGGCGCGAAGACGTACCACGCGAGGAAGGCGAGCGCCGTCGGCAGCGTCCACGCGGCGTGGAGGCGCTGGACCAGCCCCTCCGGGTGCTCGGCGTCGGCGTCGAGCGAATAGACGGTGCCCAGCGCGCTGATCGCCACCTCGCGCGCCGCCATGCCGGGGACGAGCGCGAGGGCGATCTCCTTGTTGAAGCCGATCGGCCGGAACAGCGGCTCGAGGGTCGCCCCGATGTGTCCGGCGACCGAATAGTCGATCGCCGGCAGCGTCGCGCCTGAAGACCCTGGCGCCGGCGGCTTGGGCCACGTCGCCAGCGCCCACAGTGCGACGGTCGAGACGAGGATGATGCCGCCGGCGCGGGCGAGGAACGCCCATGCCTTCTGGTAGAGGCCGATGCCGATGTCGCGCGGCGCGGGCCACTGGTACTTCGGCATCTCCATGAGGAAGGTCGGCGTCGGGCCCCTCGTCACCGTCCGGCGGAGTACCCATGCGGCGACCAGCGCGCCGCCGACGCCGGCGACGTACAGGCCGAACATCACCAGCCCCTGCAGCCCCAGCACCCCGGCGACCGGCCGGTTCGGGATGAAGGCGGCGATGATGACGGCATAGACCGGCAGCCGCGCCGAGCAGGTCATCAGCGGGGCGATGAGGATCGTCGTCAGCCGGTCGCGCGGCTCGGCGATGGTGCGGGCCGCCATGATGCCGGGGATGGCGCAGGCGAACGACGAGATCAGCGGGATGAAGGCGCGGCCATTGAGGCCGACGCGCGCCATCAGCCGGTCCATCATGAACGCCGCGCGCGTCATGTAGCCCGACTGTTCGAGGCACAGGATGAAGAAGAACAGGATGAGGATCTGCGGCAGGAAGACGACGACCGAGCCGACGCCGTGCAGGATGCCGTCGACGAGCAGCGAGCGCAGGTCGCCCGCCGGCAGCGCCGCGGTGACGAGCTTCTGGAGATGGTCGACGCCGGCCGACAGCAGGTCCATCGGCACCTGCGCCCACGCGAACACCGCCTGGAACATCAGGAACAGCAGGCAGCCAAGCAGGACCGGCCCGGCGACCGGGTGGAGCGCGATCGCATCGAGCCGTGCCGACCACGCGCGGGCGACGCCGACCTGCGTCGTGACCGTCGCGGCGATCACGCGCGCCTCGCGCTGGAGGAGGACAAGGTCGGCGGCGGTATCGGCCGGTGGCGGCACCGCCCCCGTCAACAGCGGCGCGAGCGCGGCCCCGATCTCGCCGAGTCCCCGCCGCCGCACCGCGACCGTCGGCACCACCGGCAGCCCAAGGATGCTGCTCAGCCGCGCGACATCGATCGTCGTGCAGTCGCGTTCCGCGAGGTCGACCATGTTCAGCGCGACGACCATCGGCAGCCCGAGCCGGCGCAGTTCGAGGACGAAGCGCAGGTGGTTCCTGAGATTGGTCGCGTCGATCACCGCAACAATCGCATCGGGCCGCGCCTCGCCGGCCTGCGCGCCGAGGACGACGTCGCGCGTCACCGCCTCATCGGGCGAGCGCGGGGTGAGGCTGTAGGTGCCGGGCAGGTCGATCAGGCGGACGCTCCGCCCGTCGGGCAGCGCAAGCCGGCCCATCTTCCGCTCGACGGTGACGCCGGGATAGTTGCCGACCTTCTGCCGCGATCCGGTCAGCGCGTTGAACAGGCTGGTCTTGCCGGCATTCGGGTTGCCGACCAGCGCGACCACCGCCATCGCCGCCGCGTCGACGACGCGCGGCGCGTCGAGGACGGCAACCGTCACGCCGCCCGCTCGACGACGACCATCGCCGCGAGGCTCTTGCGCAGCGCGACGCCCATGTTGCCGACGCGGAGCATGACCGGATCGCCGCCGAACGGCGCGCGGTGGAGCAGCGCCACGTCGACGCCTTCGTCGAAGCCCATCTCGTGGAGCTGGCGCGCATTGGCCGGATCAACCCCGGCATGGTCGATCGCGACGATCGTCGCCGCGTCGCCGGGCCGCAGGTCGGACAGGTGCAGGGTCATCGCTCGCCCGATCGTGGACAGTCGCAAATGCGAACGATTAGCGTTTCGTGCAAGCGATTGAAAGGAGGAAATCGCGGCTTGCCGCGCCGCCTCACTGTGTTAGCATGACAGAACACTGTGGGGAATTGCCATGATCGCCTTCGACGTCGACGCCGCGACCCGCGCCTATCTCGCCACGTTCAACGGCGCGGCGCGGGCGAAGTCCGATGCCTATTTCGAGGGCGGCTACTGGCTGATCCTGTGGAACGCCGTCGTTGGCATCGGCGTGACGTGGGCCTTCCTGCGGCTGGGCTATGCCGCGCGGCTGTCGGGCTGGGCGACGCGGGTGACGGGCGCGCGGCGCTGGCTCGCGACGTTGCTGTGGGCGGCGGGCTTTCTGGTCATCACGACGCTCGCCACCCTGCCGTGGACGATCTACACCGACTTCCTCCGCGAGCATCAGTACGGCCTGTCGACCCAGAATATCGCACAATGGGCCGGCGACTGGGCCAAGAGCTTCGCCATCTCGGTGCCGCTGACGGCGGTCGGCATTACGCTCGTCATGGCCGGGGTCCGCGCCAGCCCGCGGCGCTGGTGGCTCTATGCCGGGGCGGGGTCGATCGTCGTCTTCGCCTTCCTGCTGCTGCTCGCACCGGTGCTGGTCGAGCCGTTGTTCAACACCTATACGCCGATGGCCGATTCGCCGCTGCGCACCGCGATCCTGAAGATCGCGCAGGGCAACGGCGTGCCGGTGACCAACGTCCTCGTCGTCGACGCATCGCGCCAGACGACGCGCATCTCGGCCAACGTCGCCGGCTTCGGCCCGACGGCACGCGTCGCTCTCAACGACAACCTGCTCGCCACCCACGACGACGCCGGCACGCTGGCGGTGATGGGCCACGAGACGGGGCATTACGTCCTCGGCCACTCGACGTCGCTGCTGATCGGTTTCGGCGTCCTGTTCCTCATCGGCTTCGCGACGATCCACGCCGCGGTCCCGGCACTGATCGCGCGTCACCCGGGCTGGGGCGTCGCCGGGATCACCGATCCGTCGGCGGTGGCGGTCGCGGCGATCGTCCTGACGCTGTTCTTCTTCGTGCTGACCCCGGTGACCAACTCGCTGACACGCTTCCACGAGGCGCAGGCCGACATCTTCGGGCTCAACGCGGCGCGTGCGCCCGACGGCTTCGCCCGCTCGGCGCTGCGCCTCGGCCAGTACCGCAAGCTCGAACCGACCCAGCTGGAAGAGATCGTCTTCTTCGACCACCCGTCGGGCTACACCCGCATCCACCAGGCGATGGCGTGGAAGGCGGCACACCTCGGCGAGCCTGGGGTGCAATAGCGCATCGACAGCCGCCGGAGGGCTTGCTAGCCCAGCGCAGATGACGCGGCTGCGCTCTTTCGTGTTCGACCGTCGCTGGTGGACGCTCGCGCTCGTCGTAGCCGCGCTGGCGGTGCGCATCGTCGTCCCGGCCGGCATGATGCCGGCGCACGGTCCGGGCGGCGCGACGCTGATCGTCTGTTCGGGCCAGATGACGGGCACAGCGACGATGCCGGGCATGGCGATGTCCGGCGACGCCGGCAAGGCCGGTCCAGGCAAGGGCGATCCCGGTAAGAGCGAGCCGCCGTGCGCCTATACCGGGCTGCTCGCCGCCGCACTCGATACGGCCGGCGTGCCGCTGCTGCCGGCGGCGCCGCTGCCGGTCGTCGCGGTCGCGGCGGCGGCGTTCGTCGGC
>CAHJWP010000195.1 GCA_903642255.1 Sphingomonadaceae bacterium
CCGATCGCATTTTCTGGTTCACTCCTCCTGCGTTAAGCGGTGAAGTATGCGAAGTTACGCCCCGAAAGCACTCCTTCGGTGACCGCGCCGCTCTGCGTTGGCCTCGCCGGACTCGGGACGGTCGGGGCAGGGGTCGTCGCGCTGCTCGACGCCAACGCGTCGCTGATCGAGCGGCGCGCCGACCGGCCGATCGTCGTCACCGCCGTGTCGGCGCGCGACCGCGGTCGCGACCGCGGCGTCGATACGGCGCGCTTCGCATGGGTCGACGACGCGACCGAACTCGCGCACCGCGACGATGTCGATGTCGTCGTCGAGATGATCGGCGGCAGCGACGGCCCGGCGCTGGTGCTGGCCAAAGCGACGCTGACCGCCGGCAAGGCGTTCGTCACGGCGAACAAGGCGATGCTCGCCCACCACGGGCTCGAGCTGGCGGCGCTTGCCGAGGCCCGCGGCACGGCGCTCAAGTACGAGGCGGCGGTCGCCGGCGGCATCCCGGTCATCAAGGGCCTGCGCGAGGGCGCGGCGGCCAACCGGCTGACCCGCGTCTACGGCATCCTCAACGGGACGTGCAATTACATCCTCAGCCGGATGGAGGCGGAGAAGCTGTCGTTCGACGCGGTGCTCGCCGACGCGCAGCGGCTGGGCTTCGCCGAGGCCGACCCGAGTTTCGATGTCGACGGCATCGACGCCGCGCACAAATTGTCGATCCTCGCGGCGATCGCCTTCGGCGCGCGGATCGACTTCGCGAGCATCGCCATCGAAGGCATCCGCGCCGTCGCCGCGGTCGACATCGACCATGCCGCGACGCTCGGCTTCCGGATCAAGCTGGTGGGCCTCGCGAGCGAAGTCGACGGCGCGCTGTTCCAGCGGGTCCACCCGTGCCTCGTGCCGCACGCCCACCCGCTGGCGCATGTCGACGGGTCACTCAACGCCGTCGTCGCCGAAGGCGATTTCGTCGGCCGGCTGTTCTTCTCCGGTCGCGGCGCGGGAGCGGGGCCGACGGCGAGCGCAGTGGTCGCCGACCTGATCGACGTCGCGCGCGGCGAGGTGGGCCCGGCGTTCGCCATGCCGACGGCGCGGCTGGCGGCGCTCGGCGTCGCCGACACCGCCGAGCATGTCGGCCGTTTCTACCTGCGCCTGACCGTCGCCGACCGGCCTGGGGTGCTCGCCGAGTTGACCGCCGCGCTGCGCGATGCCGGCGTGTCGATCGAGAGCCTGATCCAGCGCGGGACCACCGTCAGCGACACGGCGGGCGGTGGCGGGGTCTACGTCGTCATGGTCACCCACGCCGTCCGCCAGTCGGCGGTCGCCGCCGCGCTGCGCCACATGGCGGCGTCCGACAGCGCCGTCGCGCCGCCGGTGATGATGCATCTGCTCGACTTCTAGGCCGTCGATCGGCTACCCAGCATCCACTCGTCCAAGGAGCCCCCATGCAGCCCAGTTCGGTCCTCGACCGCGTCCTCGTCCTCGAAATGGTCCGCGTCACCGAGAAGGCGGCGATCGCCTGCCTATCGCAGGTCGGGCGCGGCGACGAGCATGCCGCCGACGCCGCCGCGGTCGAGGCGATGCGCGACGCGTTGAACGAACTCGACTTCGACGGGACGATCGTCATCGGCGAGGGTGAGCGCGACGAGGCCCCGATGCTGTTCATCGGCGAGAAGGTCGGCCGTGGTCGCCACGAGGGCGGCACGGGGCCGAAGATCGACATCGCACTCGACCCGCTCGAGGGAACGACGATCTGCGCCAAGAACGGGCCGAACTCGCTCGCTGTGCTGGCGATCGCCGAGGAGGGCGGGCTGCTCAACGCCCCCGACGTCTACATGGACAAGATCGCCATCGGCCCCGGCTATGCCGAGGATATCATCGACCTCGGCCGGTCGGTCACCGCCAACGTGACGGCGCTGGCCGCGGCCAAGGGCGTCGCCCCGGCCGCGATCACCGCCTGCGTCCTCGACCGGCCGCGCCACGAGGCGCTGATCAAGGAGCTGCGGGCAATCGGCTGCAGCATCATGCTAATCGGCGACGGCGACGTCGCCGGGGTCATCGCGACGACCAACCCCGACACCGGCATCGACATCTATTTCGGCAGCGGCGGGGCCCCCGAGGGGGTGCTCGCGGCGGCGGCGCTGCGCTGCGTCGGCGGCCAGTTCCAGGGTCGGCTGCTGTTCCGCAACGACGACGAGCGCGCACGGGCGAAGAAGTGGGGGATCTCTGACCTCGACCGCATCTACAAGCTGCGCGACCTCGCCAAGGGCGACGTGATCTTCGCCGCGACCGGGGTGACCGACGGCTCGCTGCTCGCTGGGGTCAAGACACTTCGTGACGGGACCGTCACGACCGAGAGCGTCGTCATGCGCGCCTCGTCACGCACCGTGCGCTGGGTCAAGGGCGAGCATCGGAACCTGTAGGGGCTGCCCCGACGCCGACGAACTCGCGCCACAGCATGACGAGCACGGCCATGACGGCAGGGCCGACGAAGAGACCGAGCAGGCCAAGCGTCTCGACGCCGCCGAGGATGCCGACCAGCACCAGCAGGAACGGCAGGCGCGTCGTCGACCCAATCAGCGCCGGACGCAGCGTATGGTCGACCACGAGGACGAAGACCAGCCCGACCGCCGCGACGGCGATGCCGGCAACCGCGCTGCCCGCCGCCAGCAGGACCAGCGCCGCGACGGCTATGAGCACCGCCGCGCCCATCGGGATCGCCGCCGCCACGCCGGTCAGGACACCGAACAGCAGCGGGTGCGGCACACCGCCGACGGTATAGACGACCGACATGACGACGCCCTCGCCGAGCCCGACCAGCACCAGCCCGTTGATCGTGCCGCGGACCGACAGCAGGATCAGCTCGGCGACCTGCTCGCCCGAGGCACCGAACAGCCGCTCGCCGGCGTAGCGTGCCTGGGCGGCGACCTTCGCGCGGTCGCGCAGCAGGAAGAACAGGGTGAGCAGGGCGAAGGCGAAGGCGACCGCGCGGCGCAGGACGTCGGCCCCAAACAGCCGGGTGTGGCGCAGGACGATGACGTTGGCCTTGTCGAGCGTCCCTGCCGCGGCGTCGGGCGTGGCGAGCGTCGCCGCCCACCACCGGGTGACCGCCTCGCGGCCCACTGGCAGGCTGTCGACGAAGGCGGGCAACGGAATGCCCTGCGCCCGCGCCGTCGTCAGCCAGAGCGCCAGCTGGTGGACCTCGTGCGTCGCCTCGACGACGGCCATCGTCAGCGGCGCGATGAACAGGACGGCGACGCCCAAAGTGACGAGCGCCGGCAACGCCCCCCGCCGCCCGCCCGGCCAGCGCGCCTCGAGCCGCTGATAGAGCGGCGCGATGGCGATGGCGATGATCCCGCCCCACAGGATCGCGCGGAGGAACCCGGCGGTGATCCACCCCGCCAGCGCGACGACGGCAAGCGTCAGGATGATGCGCGCGACGCGGTGATTGACGGGCGGAGGCTCGGTCGGTGGAGGGAGCGCGGTCATGGCGCGACGCTAGCAGGCCTTGGCGCGGCAGACCACGGGGAGGCGGCCGCGCCCTTGTCCGACAGCCGGACCCGCGTCTTCGATCTTGCCGTGCTGACGGTCAAACGACAGCCGCTCTGGACGTGCATTACCTCAGCGTGCGGCCTAGCAAGTGCGGGAGGCGAATAGGGAGCACGTAAGGGGGCCATGAAGTAGCGTTCGACTGCTTGTTGCAGTCCAGGTACTTGCGCCGCAGGCAGACTGCTGCGTCCCGCGCGACAGCGTAGCGCGTTTACGGTTTCCTTATTCCGGACCGTTCAAAGCATACTTGTCCCCTCTGATGTTGCGCCGCACAAGCGACCATCGTCTGGAGTGCCACACGAACATCGGGGGACCCTATGGACCGCTACGTGCCGACCAGCTTGGCGCTGATCAGTGCTGCCGTGATGGCAGCCAGTCCGGCCACAGCACAGATGACCCATGGCGGGTCACCGCCTGCTCAGATCAGCCCGTCGTTCAATGCGCCGGCCCCCGCATCCGTCGCCATAACGAAGGTCGCGTTCGATCCGGACGACCAGTCTGCTGCGCCGCAAGCCGACCCGCCGTCGAGCCCGGCACCGGTCGCCGCGGCACCATGCGGACCAAAGAGCGATCCCTACACCAACTATTCCTGCCTCGACTCTTACCTCGGCACCGGGGTGTTCGAGCGCATGGCCAACTACTACAAGCTCGAGTGGGGCAAGCCCGGCGCGCCGAGCGATCCCAACGCGCCCGCATCCCGCCGGCCGTCGTGGGATCCGGCTCCGCAGTCGACGCCCCCTATGCCGTTCACCGAGTGGCCCTATGGCGGCACGACGTCGGTTGGCGTGACTCGCAATTCCTCCGTTGACAGCCCGCTGATGGTCGGGCTCGCCAACACCGGCTTCGGCAAGGCGCTCGC
>CAHJWP010000196.1 GCA_903642255.1 Sphingomonadaceae bacterium
CTCGTCCGCCGCTACCGCGTCGGCACCGGCTCCGCGCCCGAATAGTCGTAGAAGCCGCGCTTCGACTTGCGGCCGTACCACCCCGCCTCGACGTATTTCACCAGCAGCGGGGCGGGGCGGTACTTCGGATCGCCGGTCGCCTCCTGCATGACGCGCATGATGCTGAGCAGCGTGTCGAGCCCGACGAAATCGGCGAGCGTCAGCGGCCCCATCGGGTGGTTGGCTCCGAGCTTCAGCCCGGCGTCGATGTCGACGACCGAGCCGACGCCCTCGCCGAGCGCGAAGATCGCCTCGTTCAGCATCGGGCAGAGCACGCGGTTGACGATGAACGCCGGGGCGTCGCCCGCGGCGATCGCCGTCTTGCCGAGCTTCGCGGCAAAGTCGTGCATCGCGTCGGCCGTCGCGTCCGACGTCGCCAGCCCGCGGATGATCTCGACCAGCGCCATCAGCGGCACGGGGTTGAAGAAGTGGACGCCGGTGAAGCGGTCGGGCCGGTCGGTCGCCGCGGCCAGCCGGGTGATCGAGATCGACGAGGTATTGGTCGCGAGCAGCGCGTGCGGCGCGAGACGCGGGCACAGGTCGGCGAAGATCTTCGCCTTGACGCCCTCGTTCTCGGTCGCCGCCTCGATGACGAGGTCGGCGGCGGCGAAACTGGCCAGGTCGGTGGTCAGCGCGATGCGTGCCAGCGTCGGCTCGACCGCATCGGCCGCGACCGTGCCCTTCTTGACCGCCCGCGCGAGGTTGGTCGCGATCGTCGCCTTGGCCGCCTCGACGCGGTCCATCGCGACGTCCGACAGGATGACGTCGTAACCGCTGAGCGCCGCGACATGGGCGATGCCGTTGCCCATCAGGCCTGCGCCGATGACGCCGATCGTCTGCATGATTGTCCCTTATTCGGTTGACGGTACGGCGGTAAATATCGCCCGCACCATGGTGTAGATCACGGCACCAAGCTGGACCGTCGTCGCGCCGAGCAGCGTGATGACAACTCTGGCGTCGATGATGCGGTCGGCGGGTGCGATGAGGCCGGCGCTCAATTGGGTGACGTCCTGCCAGTAGAGAATGCCGAGCGCGGTCAGGACGAAGGCGTTGGTCGCGACGAACAGCCACAGCACCGTGTTGGTGAAGCGCTCGCGGATGGCGAGGTCACCCAGCGCGATGCGGTCGGCCACCGACTCGACGCGCGCGACTTCTTGGTCGAGCGAGACGACGCCGGCCGGGAGAACGTCGTCGACGCCAATCATCCCACCAGCAGGACCTTGGTTCGCTGATCGTCCTTGTCGAGCACCGTCACCGCCCCGTCCTCGCTCATGCGGCCAACGATCCGAGCGAGGGCGAGGGCCTTGCGAATGACTCCGGTGTTGGTCGTCACACCGAACACCTCTTTCAGCTCGCTAATGGATTTTGCTGTTCCCTCGTCGAGCTGGAAACTGGTCTGGACCATGATTCTCTCCCGGATTGATACGATCGATATACGATTTCCGATTAAAACGACAAGGCGTCACCGCTTCACCAGCCCCGCGGCGATCAGGCTACGCGCGGTGTCGACGATCGTCTCGGCGGCCGGGCGCGGGTTCCAGCCGAGGCGGTCGCGGGCGTGGCGCGCGTCGCCGATCCGCTCGCGGCCGAGTTCGGGCATCACGAGGCGGACCTCGGCGTCGAACAGTGCCGACAGCCGGACGAGGAAATCGGGCAGCCTCATCGTCGGCACGCGCTTGGCCGCATCGGCGAGGCGGCTCTTGAGAATCGCTGCGACGTCGGCGAGCCACAGATACTCGCCCGAACACAGGAAGCGCTCGCCGGCCATGCCCGGCAGGGTCATCGCCGCGACGTGCGCCGCGGCGATGTCGCGCACGTCGCAGATGCCGAAGCCGATCCGCGGCAGGCCGGGCAGCTCGCCGTTCAGCATCCTGGTGACCACCGCGAGCGAGCCCGAGAAGTCGCTGCCGAGCACCGGGCCGAGCACCAGCGCCGGGTTGATCGTGCAATATTCCATCATGCCGCCATGCGCCGCGACCCAGTCGCGCGCGGCGCGCTCGGCGATCGTCTTGGATTTGGCGTAGGCATTGGTCGCCGGCGACGACAGGTCGCTCCAGTCGGCCTCGCTATAGGTCCGGCTGGCCCCTGTCATGCCATAGTACATCGCCGCGACCGACGACGTCATCACCACGCGCCTGACCCCGGCCGCCTGCGCCACCGCGACGACGCGCAGGGCACCGTCGCGCGCCGGCACGATCAGGTCGTCGTCGGTCCGCGCCGTGCCCGACGGCAGCGGCGAGGCGATGTGCTGGACGAAGTCGCACCCCGCGACCGCTTCGGCCCAGCCGGCGTCGTGCGTCAGGTCGGCGGCACTCAGCGGCAGGTCGGCGGCCGATACCCCGAGGCTGGCGCGGACGGCGTCGGCCCTGGCCAGCGACCGGATCGTCCCCGACACCGCCCAGCCGTCGGCGAGCAGGGCCTTGACGACATAGCCGGCGATATACCCCGACGCCCCGGTGACGAGCACCCTGCCCTTGGCCATGTGCCTCTCCTGCCGTCACCGTATCCAAACCCGCTCATGCTGAGCTTGTCGAAGCACGCACGAACGGCGCAGCGTGCTTCGACAAGCTCAGCATGAACGGCCGGGTATCGATACAGTGGCTGGACTGGAGCCGGCAGCAAATTGAGCGTGAGCGCAGCTTACGCCGCCTTCGGGGCCGACGCGCGCACTCCCACGTCGACATGGTCCTCGAACTGCGCGAAGTTGGCGACGAACATCGCGACCAGTGCCTTGGCCTTGGCGTCGTACGCCGCCTTGTCGCTCCACGTCTCGCGCGGGTTGAGGATGCGCGGCTCGACGCCGGGGACCGACACCGGGACCTGGAAGCCGAAGTTGGGGTCGGTGCGGAACTCGGCGTCGTTGAGGCTGCCGTCGAGCGCGGCGTTGAGCAGCGCGCGGGTAACGCGGATCGGCATCCGCGTGCCGCTGTCGCCGGTCCCGGCCCCGCCGCCGGTCCAGCCGGTGTTGACCAGCCAGCAGTCGACCCCGCCCTTGGCGATCCGCTCCTTGAGCAGATTGCCGTAGACCGACGGGTGGCGCGGCATGAACGGCGCGCCGAAGCACGTCGAGAAGGTCGCGTCGGGTTCGGTCACGCCGATCTCGGTGCCGGCGACGCGCGCGGTATAGCCCGACAGGAAATGGTACATCGCCTGTTCGGGCGTCAGCCGCACGATGGGCGGGAGAATCCCGAAGGCATCGGCGGTCAGCATGATGACGTTCTTCGGCACCGGCCCGAGATTGTCGGCCGAGGCGTTGGGGATGAAGTCGATCGGGTAGGACGCGCGGCTGTTCTCGGCGAGCGCGGCGCTGTCGAGGTCGATCGCGCGCGTGACCGGATCGATGACGACGTTCTCGAGCACCGTGCCGAAGCGCTTGGTCGTCGCGTAGATCTCGGGCTCGGCCTCGGCCGACAGGCGGATCGCCTTGGCGTAGCAGCCGCCCTCGAAGTTGAACACCGCGGTATCCGACCAGCCGTGCTCGTCGTCGCCGATCAGGGTACGCGAAGCATCGGCCGACAGCGTCGTCTTGCCGGTGCCCGACAGGCCGAAGAACACCGCCGTGTCGCCCTTCGGCCCGATGTTGGCCGAGCAGTGCATCGGCATGATGCCCTGCGGCGGCAGCAGGTAGTTGAGGATCGAGAAGACGCTCTTCTTCATCTCGCCGGCATAGCGCGTCCCGCCGATCAGGATCGTCTTGCCCTCGAAGTCGACGGCGATGATCGTCTCGCCGCGGCAGCCGTGGCGCAGCGGATCGGCGCGGAAGCTCGGCAGGTCGACGATGGTGAACTCGGGCAGGAACTCGGCGAGCGCGCTGACTTCGGGGCGGACCAGCAGCGTGCGGATGAACAGCGAGTGCCACGCGAACTCGGTGATGACGCGGACATTGACGCGGTGCTCGGGCTGCGACCCGCCGAACAGGTCCTGGACGAACAGCACCTGCTTGGCGGCGATCGCCGCAGCGAAGTCGGCCCTGACCGCGGCGAACTGCTCCGGGGTGATAGCCTTGTTGGTCTTGCCCCACCAGATGACCGGCCCGGTCACCGCGTCCGACACGATGAACTTGTCCTGCGCCGAGCGGCCGGTGTGCGCGCCGGTCTCGACGACGAACGCGCCGTCCTGCGACAGCAGGCCCTCGCCGCGCGCCACCGCCATCTCGATCAGCGGCGCGGTGGTCAGGTTCCAGTGGAGCGTCGCGTTGGTCGGAAAGCCGAGCGTGTCGAGGCCGTGACGGGAAGCAGGCGTGTTCACTGGCGGCGACTCCCAAGCGCGTAGCAGGTTAATGACTGCTCGCGGTTTGCATTTCGCTTATAGAACGGTGCCGCTGGCGTCAAAGGGTGGTCAGCGC
>CAHJWP010000197.1 GCA_903642255.1 Sphingomonadaceae bacterium
AATTCCTTGTCGAACGACGCGCCCGACAGGATCTTGAGCTTGAGATATTCCGCGTCGGCTGCCGCCGTCATGCCGTCGGGGACCGAGACGTTGAGCGGCCGGGCGATGGCGGCGAGCTTCGCCTTGTGCGCGGTATGATCGCCGTTGAGCATCTTGCCATAGGCCTTGATGCCGGCCGACCCGCCCTTGTCCATGGCGAGCGCGCCGAGCTTGATCTCCGAATTGTCGCCCTTGATCGCATCGTCGAGGAAGTCGCTGCGCGGCGACGCGGCCGCCGCAGTGGCGATGCCGAGGGCAGCGATCATCAGAAGGGGCAACTGGCGCATGACGGACCTCCGTGAACCTCGCAGCGAAACGGCGGCGACCGCCGCCGGTTCCGGCGGGGGTGACACCTATGAGCGGCAATTGTAGCTAATCGTTGAGCGTGCTCGAAAGCGGCCGTTCCGCTCCCCACCCCATCGCCGTCATCACCCCACCACCTCGACGAAGCTGTCGAGCACCCGCTTGGCTCCCGCCTTCTCGAAGTCGATCTCCAGCTTGTTGCCGTCGAGGGCCGTCACCGCGCCGTAGCCGAACTTCGAGTGGAACACGCGGCTGCCGACCGTCACGTCCTCACGTCCCGGCTGGCCGATCGACACCGCGCTTGCCCGCGCCTCGATCTGCAGGCCGCCGCGGCCCGGCACGCTGCCGCCGCCGCGTTCCGATGCCCGCGCCCAGCCGGGGCCGCGACCCGCGCCGCGGGTGACGTCGGCGAACGGGTCGGCCCCGGCCAGCGCCGCGCGCCACAGGCTCGGGCCGCCGCTCATCGTGCTCGACACGTCGATGTGATCGTCGGGCAGGTCGCTGACGAAGCGCGACGGGATGCTCGACGTCCACTGGCCGTAGATGCGGCGGTTGGCGGCGTGGCTGATGGTGGCGGCGCGCTTCGCCCGGGTGATCCCGACATAGGCCAGCCGCCGTTCCTCCTCGAGGCTCGCGTTGCCGCCTTCGTCGAGCGCGCGCTGCGACGGGAAGACGCCCTCTTCCCAGCCGACGAGGAAGACGTGGTCGAACTCGAGCCCCTTGGCGGCGTGGAGCGTCATTATCGTGACGCGCTCCTCGGCGTCGGACTTCTCGTTCTCCATGACGAGGCTGACGTGGTCGAGGAAGGCGGTCATCGACTCGAACTCGTCCATCGCGCGGGTCAGCTCGACCAGGTTCTCGAGCCGCCCGTCGGCTTCGCTCGTCCGCTGCGCCTGGTACATGCCGATGTAGCCCGACTCCTCGAGCACGATCCGCGCCAGCTCGGGGTGGGGCAGGGCGTCGACCTGCGCCCGCCAGCGCGCCAGGTCGGCCATGAACGCGGCGAGCGACCGCCGCGCGGCGGGCGTCAGCTCGTCGGTCTCGATCAGCGCGCTCGCCGCCGACGACAGCGGCTTGCCGGTGCTGCGGGCATAGGCGTGGAGCGCCTGCATCGCCTTGTCGCCGAGGCCACGCTTCGGCGTGTTGACGATCCGCTCGAAGGCCAGCCCGTCCGCCGGCTGCACGACGACGCGGAGGTAGGCGATCGCGTCGCGAACTTCGGCGCGCTCGTAGAAGCGGAAACCCCCGACGATCTTGTACGGCAGGCCGGTGGTGATGAAGCGGTCCTCGAACTCGCGCGTCTGGAACTGGGCGCGGACGAGGATGGCGGTGTCGTTGAGCGATGCGCCCTCGCGCTGCAGCCGCTCGATCGCGTCGCCGGTCAGCCGCGCTTCCTCGGGCCCGTCCCACACGCCGATCACCTTGACCCGCTCGCCGTGGTTGCGCTCGGTCCACAGCGTCTTGCCGAGCCGGCCGCTGTTCTTGGCGATCAGCCCGCCGGCCGCGCCGAGGATATGCGGCGTCGAGCGGTAATTCTGTTCGAGGCGGATGACCGTCGCGCCGGGGAAGTCCTTTTCGAAGCGCAGGATGTTGGCGACCTCGGCCCCGCGCCACGAATAGATCGACTGGTCGTCGTCGCCGACGCAGGCAATGTTGCGGCGTTCCTGCGCCAGCAGCCGCAGCCACAGATACTGGCTGACGTTGGTGTCCTGATATTCGTCGACGAGGATGTACTTGAAGCGTCGCTGATACTCGGCGAGCACGTCGGGGTGCGTCGTGAAGATGGTCAGCATGTGGAGCAGCAGGTCGCCGAAGTCGGCGGCGTTGAGCCCGACCAGCCGCTCCTGATAACGCGCGTAGAGCGCGACGGATTTATTGTCGTAGCCGCCTTCCTCGCTGGCGGGGACCTGCGCCGGGGTCCAGCCGCGGTTCTTCCAGCGGTCGATGAGCGACGCCAGCCCCTTCGCCGGCCAGCGCTTCTCGTCGACGTTCGCCTCGGCCAGCACCTGCTTCAGCAGCCGCAGCTGGTCGTCGGTATCAAGGATCGAGAAATTGGCCTGCAGCCCGACGAGCCCGGCGTTGCGCCGCAGCATCCGCGACGCGACCGAGTGAAACGTGCCGAGGAACGCCATGCCTTCCGCCGCCTGCCCGAGGAGCAGACCCATGCGGTGCTGCATCTCGCGCGCCGCCTTGTTGGTGAAGGTGACGGCGAGGATCTCCGACGGCCACGCGCGGCGGGTGAAGATAATATGGGCGAGGCGGGACGTCAGCGCCCGCGTCTTGCCGGTGCCCGCCCCGGCGAGGAGCAGGACCGGCCCTTCGGTGGTCAGCACCGCCTCGCGCTGGGCAGCGTTGAGGCCGTCCATGTAGGAGGGTTCGGGGAGCGGGGCGGGAGCGGCAAGCATCGGCTGAACACATAGGGAACGGGGCGACGCTTGTCACGTGACGGCGCGAGCTTGAACCAGCCACCACGCGTCGTTCTGTCGCACCTTAACTTCCGATATTTATTCGATGCTCATCCCGGTCTGCTATCCGTCTGCAAAACAGCGACTGGCAAGTCGCGTAGAGGGGCAGGTATATGACAAGCAGAATGTTCCAGTACGTTGTCGCGGCCGGCGTCATTGCCCAGGCGTTGCCGGGCGGGGCGCACGCGACGTCGACCCAGGCCCATGCGATGGTCGTCAGCGGCAGTGCCGGGCATCCCGGCGGCGGCGAGTTCGACTGCGCGACGAGCGGTCCGCAGCCGATGGAGGGGAAATATTTCGGCAGCGCGAGCGTCGGCCTGCCGACCGAGGGCTATGCCTATTGCCATCTTGCCGGCGGCGTCCAGGACACGAGCAACCCGCACGGCATCAGCACCGCGAACCAAAGCGTCACCAACGCCTTCGCCGCCGGCCTCCATACCCAGACCGCGACCGCCACCGCCGACTTCGGCGTGCTCAAGGCGGCGAGCAACGGCAGCTTCACCGGCAGCCCCTATTATGGCAACGAATTCCACGCCGGCGAGGCCGCCGCCTATTCGACCGACACGTTGCCGGTGCCGACCGGTGCCGCGTCCATTCAGTTCGGCCTGACGATCGACGGGTCGGCATCGGTGACCGGCTCCAGCCAGACCCTGACGATCCTCGACTATCAGATCAACGGCGGCGTCATCTACGGCGCGTTCGAAGGCGTCCTGCCCGGTGGCAACAGCGTCGGCACGGCGCAGGGGCTGACCGCCAACGGCACCGGCACCGGCCCGGTCGCCGGCTTCACCGTGGGGCTGGGCAGCCTGTCGGGCGCGGGCACCGTCTATTCGTTCCGGACCGATCTCAGCGGCAGCACGTTCGACCTGACGCTGGCGCTCCTCGCCGCGAGCTACCCGTCGCCGGTCAATTCGGTGTCGCCGGCGGGAGGAACCGCGAACGACGATTTTGCCGAGACCGCGCGGCTGAGCAGCCTCAGTTTCTTCGACGCGCGGGGCAATCCGCTCGCCTTCGGCACGCTGACCGGGGCGTCGGGACGGCTGTACGACGCCGCCGGGGTCCACACCGCACCCGTTGGCGGTGTGCCCGAGCCGGCGAGCTGGGCGCTGATGATCGCCGGCTTCGGTCTCGTCGGGTCGACGCTGCGCCGGGGGCGCGTGCAGGCGGCGTGAGGGAGCGGCGCGCCTACTGCGCCCGCGCCTCGCGCATCGCCTTCATCTTCTCGCGGCCGGCCTGGATCTCGGCGACCGTCAGATAGCCGTCGTGGTCGGCGTCCATCATGGCGAAGCCGCGCTCCTTGCGGCCGGCGGCGAGCCATTCGGCGTGGCTGATCCGGCCGTCGTGATCGGTATCCATCGCGACCAGCCGGGCGTGCATCGCGGCTTCGTCGCCCGGGCCGGTGCCGGCGACCGGCGGCGTCGCCGGCGCATCCTGGGCGAAGACCGGCACGCCGACGACGGCGGCGATCGCGGCGATGAAGGTGGCGACAAACGCCGCGACGAGGAACCGACCCATGACACTCTCCTGAACAGCACGTTCAACTACGGGTCAGGATCGGTCGTTCCCCCGAATTACA
>CAHJWP010000198.1 GCA_903642255.1 Sphingomonadaceae bacterium
AGCCCGGCGAGCTCGTCGGCGACGCGCCGGTGCTCGGCAGCCGCGGTCGCGGCGGCCGCCTTGTCGGCCTGGAGCGCGGCAACCTCGACCGCATGACGGCCGATCGCGACGCGGTAGTCGACGACCTCCGCCCGCGCCGCCGCGACGCTGCGGCCCCAGACTAGCCAGCCGACCGCAAGGGCGGCGGCGAAGGCCGCGACGGCGGCGGCGATGACGATGCTCATGCGGCTCCCCGGCTGCGTCACGCCAGCCTAGGGCGGATGGGGCGAAAGGGGAACAGGCAATCTGCGTATGTTGGCTTGCCGGGCAGCGGCGATCCGGTGTTAGCTGCACCGATGCCGCCGGAGAGCGGCCTTGGGGAGAGTTCGGCCAATGCATCCGCACACCATCGTCGCCGAGGGCCTCGCCTTTCCCGAGGGGCCGGTGTGGTTCGCCGACGGCTCGGTCGTCGTCGTCGAGATCAGAGCCGGGCGCGTGACGCGGGTCCTGCCCGACGGCCGGACGAAAACGATCGCGACGCCTGGCGGTGGTCCCAACGGCCTCGCCCTCGGCCCCGACGGCGCGCTGTACCTGTGCAACAACGGCGGCTTCATATGGAGCGATGCGGCGGGGCTGATGATCCCCGGCGGGGCCCCGGCCGACTATGGCGGCGGCCGGATCGAGCGGATCGACGTTGCCACGGGCAGGGTCGAGCGGCTGTACGACACGGTCGACGGCCATCCGCTGTCGGGACCGAACGACATCGTGTTCGACGCCGCTGGCGGCTTCTGGTTCACCGATCTCGGCAAGCACCGGGCAACGGGGACCGACTATGGCGGGCTGTACTACGGCCGCGCCGACGGCAGCGGAGTCGTCTGCGCGGTCCACGGCCCGAACATGAACGGCGTCGGCCTGTCGCCCGATGGCGGCACGGTCTACGCCGCCTGCACCCAGGCGCGGCTGCTGCTCGCCTTCGACGTCACCGGTCCCGGTACCGTCGCGCCGTCGGCCCTGCCCGCGCTGCCGGGGCGTGTCGTGGCGAGCTTCCCCGGCTACCGGCTGCTCGACAGTCTCGCGATCGAGGCCGACGGGCGGATCGCCGTCGCGACACTCGTTGAGCAGGCCGGCATCTGCTCGGTCGATCCCGCGACCGGCGAGCAGGAGGACTTCGCCTTTCCCGATCCGTTCACCACCAACATCGTCTTCGGCGGCGACGACAGGCAGGACGCGTGGGTCTGCCTATCGGCCACGGGGCGGCTGGCGAAATGCCGCTGGCCGCGCCCGGGGTTGCGGCTGGCGCATTACGGGTGAGGCCTCCCCTCCCCTTAGGGGAGGGGTAGCCACGCCTACAGCTTGACCACCATCTTCCCCGTGTTGCCGCCGCTGAACAGGCCGACGAAGGCGTCGGGGGCGCTCGCGATGCCGTCCATCACCGTCTCCTCGTACTTAATCCGCCCATCGGCGATCCAGCCGCCCATGTCGGCCATGAACTGGCCGCGCAGGTGGCCGAAGTTGCTGACGATGAAGCCCTGGATCTTGAGGCTCTTGCCGACGACCATGATGATGTTGCGCGGCCCCGGCGTCGGCTCGGTCGCGTTATAGGCCGAGATCATGCCGCACTCGGCGAAGCGCGCGCCCATCCGCGCAACCTCGATCGCCACTTCGAGATGCTCGCCGCCGACGTTGTCGAAATAGACGTCGATCCCCTTGGGTGCCGCCGCCTTGACCTGGCCGAGCAGGTCGCCGGCCTTGTAGTCGACCGCGTGATCGATGCCGGCCGCGCGCAGCCAGTCGCACTTGTCCTTGCCGCCGGCGCTCGCGACGACGGTGCAGCCCTTGATCTTGGCGATCTGGGCGACGACCGAGCCGACCGCGCCCGCCCCGCCGCTGACGAAGACGGTGTCGCCCTCCTTCGGCTGGCCGATCTCAAGCAGCCCGGCATAGGCGGTCAGGCCCGGCATGCCGAGGACACCGAGATAGGCGCTGGGGCTGACGCCGGGCAGCGCGGGAAGCTTCTCGAGCGCGGCGGCGGGCGCGGTGAACGCCTCGCGCCAGCCGTACATCGACGAGACGAGGTCGCCGGGCACGAAGCCGTCGGCGTTCGATTCGACGACCTCGCCGACCGCATGGCCCTGCAGCACCTCGCCGACGACGAACGGCGGGATATAGCTAGCCCGATCGTACATCCGGCCGCGCATGTACGGGTCGACCGACATGAAATGGTTGCGGACCAGCACCTTGCCCGCCTCCGGCACGCCGACCTCGACCGTCGCACTTTCGAAGTTGCCTTCCGTCGGCAGGCCGACCGGGCGGCTCTTCAGGCGGATTTCGTGGCTCGTCGTCATGCGCGTCGCTCCCAAGGGTGTCGTTAACGTCACCCCCTACCGGCGATCGGTCAGACTTGGAACGGGATTTCGCCGAGTGCGTCGGGGACGAAGACCGATCCCGGACGGAACAATTTGTCGAGCCCCGACAGCTGGTCGCCGCTGCACAGCTGCGCCTGCAGGCGCGCGTCGTCGCGGCGGCGGAATTCGTCCTCGATGCCGGCGATCGTCACGGCGTCGGTGCCGAGCAGATCGAGCGCCCGCCGGCCGAGCGCGATAGACCCGTCAAACACCTCGCGCGTCGCGACGTCGACGTCGGCGCGCATCAGGTCGAGCAGGTGGTAGCGGTCATAGGCGCGGGCGAGGATCTTCAGGTGGGGGAAGGCCGCGCGGATCGGGCCCAGCGTCTCGGCCGGCGGCCACGCGCCGTCGTTGGCCAGCACCAGCAGCCGCGCCCCGTCGGCCCCGGCGGCGCGCAGGATGTCGATCCGCCGCCCGTCGCCGAAATACACGCGGTTGCCGAACAGGTTGCTGACGTCGATCAGCTCGGGGTCGATGTCGACGGCGACGACCTCGACGCCGCGCGCCAGCAGCATCTGCGCGACGCCCTGCCCGAACCGGCCGGCCCCAACGAGGATGACGCGGGCATCGGCGTCGTCGCGGTGGACCGCCGCCTCGGGCCCGGCGAGATCGGTGCGGGCGACCGGCTTCGGATTGAACGTCCGGGCGAAGCGCGCCGCGAACGGCGTCAGCAGCATCGACACCGTGACCACCGCGCCGAACAGGTTGGCGGCGCCGGCGCTGAGGAGTTGCCCCGCCGTTCCCTGCGCGAATAGAACGAAGCCGAACTCGCCGCCCTGGGCCAGCAGCAGCCCCATCTGCAGCGCGCGCACCCATTCCGAGCCGAAGGCGCGCGCGAGGCCGCCGATCACGACAGTCTTCGTCGCCATCACCGCGGCGACGAGCATGAGCACCTGCGCCCAGTGGTCGCGGACGACGCCGAGGTCGAGCTCCATGCCGACCGAGACGAAGAACAGGCCGAGGAGCAGGCCGCGAAACGGCTCGATGTCGGCCTCGAGCGCGTGGCGGTACGGCGATTCGCTGAGCATCACCCCGGCGACGAACGCGCCGAGCGCCATCGACAGGCCGAGGCTCGCCATCAGCAGCGCCGCGCCGAGCACGGTGAGCAGCGCCGCGGCGGCGAACGCCTCGCGCACGCCCAAGCGCCCGATCAGGCGGAACAGCGGGTTGAGCGCGAAGCGGCCGACGACGACGAGGACGACGATCGCGCCGATGGTCAGCGCCGCCGTCGCCCAGCCGGGCCGCGCCGTCGGATCGGGCACCCGCGACAGCGCCGCGACGATGGTCAGAAGCGGGACGATGGCGATGTCCTGGAACAGCAGGACGGCGAACACCCGCTCGCCGAACGGCGTCGCGGTCAGCTTGCGCTCGGCGAGCAGCTGCATGACGAGCGCGGTCGACGACAGCGCCAGCGGCAGGCCGACGACCAGCGCCGCCTGCCAGCTGAGCCCCGTCAGCCACAGGATCACCCCGGTCAGCGCCAGCCCGCACAGCGCGACCTGCAGCGCGCCCAATCCGAAGATGTCGCGCCGCAGGGTCCACAGCCGCGACGGCTTGAGCTCGAGGCCGATGACGAACAGCAGCAGGACGATGCCGAACTCGGCGAGGCCGGCGATTCCCTCGGTGTCGCTGACCAGCGCCAGCACGCCGGGCCCGATGACGACGCCGGCGGCGAGATAACCGAGCACCGCGCCGAGCTTCAGCCGGGCGAACAACGGCACGAGGACGACGACGGCGGCGAAATAGACGACGGCGTCGAGCAGCGGCGCCGCGACGTGGCTCACGCCGGCGTCAGCGCATGGGCTTGCGCGGCCGCGTCGGCGGCGGCCTGAAAGGCGAGGAGGATCGAGCCGTGGCGCGCCTTGTGCGGCCGGGCGAGGTCGAACACCTCGAGCCCCGGCCAGTCACCGGGCGTCGCGGCGTCGCCCTTCAGATA
>CAHJWP010000199.1 GCA_903642255.1 Sphingomonadaceae bacterium
AGCGACCGCGCGTTGCCGCGGGCGAAGGGAATGATGCAGAAGGTGCAGCGGTGGTCGCACCCGGTCTGCACCTCGACGAAGCCGCGCGTGTGGCGGCCAGGCATCGGTTGCCGGGGTGCGGCGATGGTGCGGGCGGTGAGGATGTCGGCGACGCGCACGTTTCCCCTCCCCTTCAGGGGAGGGGTAGCTGTCCCGATCCAGCTTCTCGACATTCCCCAGCACCCGCACCACGCCGGGCAGCGCGGCGAACCCTGCCGGATCGAGCTGCGCCGCACACCCCGTGGCGACGACGCGCGCGCCGCGCGCCGCTGCCCGGCGCACCGCCTGCCGTCCCTGGCGGACCGCCTCGGCGGTGACGGCGCAGGTGTTGACGACGGTCAGGTCGCCGGCGAAGGCGGCGATCGCATCGCCCTCGGCCACGTTGAGGCGGCAGCCGAACGACTGGACGGTCACAGGTCGACCTCGCCGGTGAAGCTCGTCGTCGCCGGGCCCGACAGCATGATCGGGCCGCCGCCGTTCCACGCCACGGTAAGGTCGCCGCCGGGCAGCGTCACCGTGACCTCCGCATCGACCAGCCGCCGGCGCATCGCCGCGACCGCCGCCCCCATCGCGCCGGTGCCGCACGCCCGCGTCAGTCCCGCGCCGCGCTCCCAGACCCGCAGGATCAGGTGCGTCCGGTCGACGACCTGCGCGACGCCGACGTTGACCCGCTCGGGGAACAGCGCGTCGCGCTCGATCCGCGGGCCGAGGACATCGAGCGGCACCGCCGCGGCGTCGGGCACGAAGAACACGATGTGCGGATTGCCGACGTTGACCGCGACGCCGTGCGCCAGTTCGTACGCGCCCTCCTGCCACGCCGCCGGCACGTCGCCGGTGTCGAGCGGGTAGGCGAGGGGGATGGCGTCCCAGTCGAACCGCGGCGCCGGATAGGTCACGCGCGCCGCGTCGGCACCGGCCGCGGCGTCGAGCAGCCCGCCGGCACTGTCGATCGTCGCCTCCGCCCCCAGCAGCTTCGCGACGCACCGCGCCGCGTTGCCGCACGCCTCGGCGATGCTACCGTCGGCGTTCCAGATGCGCATGCAGGCGGTCGCCCGCGCGCTGGGCTCGACCACGATCAGCTGGTCGCAACCGATGCCGGTGTGACGGTCGGCAAGGGCGCGGACCTGCGCGCCGGTCAGGGACAGCGGCTGCTCGCGCGCGTCGAACACGACGAAGTCGTTGCCGAGGCCGTGCATCTTGGTGAAGGGGCGGCGCATCGGCTGCCCTATAGGCGGCAAAGCCCGCAGCCGCTATATCGCCCCGATGACCCAGGAGCATACCCCATGAGCGTCCGCCCCTGGCGCGACATCGTCCGCCGCCAATCGCGCCAGATCATGGTCGGGCGCGTGCCCGTCGGCGGCGGCGCGCCGATCACCGTCCAGACGATGACCAACACGCCGACCGAGGACGCCAAGGCGACGATCGAGCAGATCCGCCAGTGCGTCGCGGTCGGGGCCGATATCGTCCGCGTCAGCTGCCCCGACGTCGAATCGACCGCCGCCATGCCGGCCATCGTGCGCGGATCGACGATCCCGATCGTCGCCGACATCCACTTCCACTACAAGCGCGCGCTCGAAGCCGCCGACGCCGGGGCTGCGTGCCTGCGGATCAACCCGGGCAACATCGGTTCGGCCGAACGCGTCAAGGAGGTCGTCCGCGCCGCCAAGGCCAACGGCTGCTCGATGCGAATCGGCGTCAACGCCGGCAGCCTCGACCGCCACCTGCTCGAGAAATACGGCGAGCCGTGCCCCGAGGCGCTGGTCGAGAGCGCGCTCGAACACGCCAAGCTGCTCGAGGACGCCGACTTCCGCGAGTTCAAGATCAGCGTCAAGGCGTCCGACGTCTTCCTCGCCGTCGCGGCGTACAATGGCTTGGCGGAGGCGTGCGACTACCCGCTCCACCTCGGCATCACCGAGGCCGGCGGGCTGATCGGCGGCACGGTCAAGTCGTCGATCGGGCTCGGCATGCTGCTGTGGAGCGGCATCGGCGACACCATCCGGGTCTCGCTCAGCGCCGATCCCGTCGAGGAGGTGAAGGTCGGCTATCACATGCTCAAGTCGCTCGGCATAAGAGCGCGGGGCGTGCGGGTGGTCAGCTGCCCGAGCTGCGCGCGGCAGGGCTTCGATGTGGTCAAGACGGTCGAGCGTCTCGAGGCCGCGCTGGCTCATGTCACCACCGAGCTGTCGCTGAGCGTGCTCGGCTGTGTCGTCAACGGCCCCGGCGAGGCGCGCGAGACCGACATCGGCATCACCGGCGGCGGGGGCGGCAAGCACATGGTGTTCCTGAGCGGCGTCACCAGCCATCACATCGACGAACCCGCGATGGTCGACCACATCGTCGGCCTGGTCGAAGCGAAGGCGGCGGAGATCGAGGCGGCGAAGGCGGCGAAGCTGGCGGCGAGCGGGGGGTTGCTGGTCGCAGCGGAGTAAGCCGTTGAGCACTATCGAGTTTGAAGCGGGCAAGGCGAAGGACAAGGAGAACCGGCGTAAACATGGCCTGTCGCTCGCCTTCGGCAAGCTGCTCTTCGACGGCATTTACTACGAAACGGTCGATCGGCGGCGAGACTATGGCGAGCTGCGGCTTGTGGCGGTGGGTCCTGCCGTCGGCGGAGGCGACAAATTGATCTCGGTCGCCTACACATGGCGTGACGACCGAAGGCGTCTAATCAGCGTGAGGCAGGCCAGTGGAGACGAACGACGACGATATCATCATCGTCACGCCAGCTATGGTGGAGGCGGCGCGCGTCGAGGTGCTTGACATGATCCGCGAGGGCAGGTGGCCAGCGGATTACGAGGGCGACGACCAGCTTGTCTTCGACGACGACCTGCCGCCGGCCCCTTCGGGGGAGCTGAAGGCGGCCGAGTGACCGACCCCATCCGCAAGGCGACGCCGGCCGACCTCGGCGACATCCTCCAGCTGATCCGCGACCTCGCCGCCTATGAGCGCGAGCCCGATGCGGTTCGTGCGACGGTCGAGAGCCTGTACGGTACGCTGTTCGGCCCGACGCCGACGGCCGAGGCGATCGTCGCGGAAGTCGAAGGGGAAGTCGCCGGCATGGCGCTCTACTTCACCAACTTCTCGACGTGGTCGGGGCGCGACGGGCTGTATCTCGAGGACCTCTACGTCAGGCCCGAGGCGCGGGGTTCGGGGCTCGGCAAGGCGCTGCTCCGGCGGCTGGCGCGGATCGCGGTCAGCCGGGGCTGTGCGCGGGTCGAGTGGGCGGTGCTCGACTGGAACGCGCCGGCGATTCGCTTCTACCGGTCGCTCGGCGCAGTGCCGAAGGACGAATGGACCGTGTACCGCCTCGACGGCGACGCGCTGGCGGCGTTCGGGGCGGCGTGAACCCGTGGGCAGCCCTCGTCATCGGCGGGCTCGGCGAGCTCGGCTTCACCACCTCGCTGCGCTACGTCGACGGGTTCCGGAACGGCCCCGCGGTCGCCGCCTTCCTGCTCGCGATCAGCGTCAGCATGGGGGCGCTGGCCTATGCCGCCCGCACCATCCCGCTCGGCACGGCCTATGCGGTGTGGGCCGGCATCGGCGCGGCGGGAACGGCGGTGCTCGGCATCGCGGTCTACCACGAGCCCGCCGACTGGCCGCGCCTCGCCCTGCTCACCGGGCTGATCGGCTGCATCGTCGGGTTGAAGGCGTTGGGGTGAAGATGAACAAGTATACGAAGTATGTGCCGGCGCAGGGTGTATTTTACCGGTAGGCCCAGCGATTACAACGTCATAGCCGTAAGCAGCGACTCGCTCCTTTCCCTACACTGGACCGTACGGAGCGCTTCCCCTATCTGCCCCGCCATGGCTGACAAGGTGCAACGGGTCCGGGGGACGCAGGACCTCTATGGCGAGGCGATCGCGCGGTTCGACACCGTCGTCGACGCGTTCAACCGCGTCCGCAAGCTCTACGGCTTCCGCCGCGTCGACGTACCGGTGTTCGAGTTCACGTCGGTGTTCGCCCGCTCGCTCGGCGAGACGACCGACGTCGTGTCGAAGGAGATGTACTCGTTCGACGACCGCGGCGGGGAATCGCTGACGCTGCGCCCCGAGTTCACCGCCGGCATCTGCCGCGCGTACATCTCGAACGGCTGGCAGCAGTTCGCGCCGATGAAGCTCGCGGCGCACGGCCCGCTGTTCCGCTACGAACGCCCGCAGAAGGGCCGCTACCGCCAGTTCCACCAATTGGACGCCGAGATCATCGGCGCGGCCGAACCGGCGGCCGACGTCGAGCTGATCGCCATGGGCGCGCAGCTCCTCGGCGA
>CAHJWP010000200.1 GCA_903642255.1 Sphingomonadaceae bacterium
GCGCCGCGGACCGACCTGCGCCAGGCCGAGACGGTGCTCTATCAGGCGCAGAGCGACCGGGCGAACACGACGACGCTTGTCGCCCAGGACCGCAACGCGCTTGAACTGCTCGTCGGTGCTCCCGTCGCCGACGGCGACCTGCCGGCATCAATCGAGGCAGTCGGTGGTCTGATCGTGCCGCTGCCGGCCGGCATCGACTCGCGCGTCCTGCTCCGCCGGCCCGATGTCGTGCAGGCCGAATATCAGCTGCGCGCGGCCAACGCGCGGATCGGCGCGGCGCGAGCGAACTTCTTCCCGACGATCAGCCTGACCGCAGCGGCGGGGTTCGCCTCAACCGCGCTGTCGACGCTTTTCACCGGCGGCGCGTTCAGTTATTCGGTCGCTCCCTCGATCTCGCTGCCGCTCTTCGATGGCGGGGCCAACCGCGGCAACCTCGCCTATGCGAAGGCCCAGCGCGATCTCGCCGTTGCCAACTACCAGAAGGCGATCCAGACCGCTTTCCGTGAAGTCGCCGATGCGCTGGCTCGTCGCGGCACGATTGACGCACAGGCCGCCGCCCAGTTGGCCTATGAGAAGGCGGCAGAAGACAGCAACAACCTCGAAGCCGCCCGCTACAAGGGTGGTATCGACCCCTATCTGAATGCGCTGGTAACCCAGCGGACGTTGTACTCGGCGCGCCAGGCCCTTGCGTCGGCGGAACTCCTGCAGGCGCAGAGCCTGGTCACTTTGTATCAGACGCTCGGCGGCGACCAGCTGCTCGATCCGCCGCCGGCGCAGCCCGCGAGGGGTAGCTTGGCGGAACGCTAGTCGCTCCGAATATGCGGCGAGCCCCGCGGGGCTCGCCGTCTTTGCTCAGCTGTCGTTGCGGACCAACGCGGTCTCGGCGAGATGCTCGGCGATGAACCAGACCTGCGGCTCGTTGGTCCGAATGATGTTGCTGACCAACAGGTCATTGGTGCCGTCGTCGCCCGCCTCGTCGGCATCGTCGGCTCCCTCGTGCGCTTGGCGCAGGATGATCTCGTGTGCCTCGAGCAGCCGCGACAGCTGGGTCGGCACGTCCTCGCGACCCTTTGGCGGGCGGGGGATCTTCGTCGTCTCGGCGACATCGGGGGCCATGGCAATGCTGATCCCGCCGAGCGCCATGATCCGTTCGGCGATCATGTCGACGAGTTCGGCCTGCTCCTCGTAATGCTTATCGAGCAGCAGGTGGAGCTGATAGAAAGTCGCCCCCGACATCTGCCAGTGGTGCTTCTTGTACATATCGCGCAGCGTCATCGTGTCGGCGAGGATCTGGTTGAGCACCGCGACGCTCTGCGACCGCGCATTGTCCTCGAGCGCGATCGGCAGCTTGCGGAGTGTGCCGTATGGCTGGATTTCGCGGTAGTCGACCTTGTACTGCGGCTGCGCGACGTCGGTCGCGGGCGTCGGAACGAGCTTCTTGGCCATACGGGCCTCCTTGGCGGATGATGAGGTGGATCGTGCGTGGCGAACGTTACGGCTCCCGCCGGGTTCCACCCTCCCCAGTTATTACGGATTTGAAATGACTGACTTTCGCCCGCTGATCCTGACGGCGCGACCCGACGCCGCGACGTTGCGCCGCTTCGCGGACCTCCGCCGGCGCTATTACCCGCCGGCGCTGAACCGCGTGCCGGCGCATATTTCGCTGTTCCACCAGCTGCCGGGCAGCGAACTCGCCGCGGTCGTCGAACGGTTGCGGCTGATGGCGCGGGAGCATCCCGCGCCGGCGGCCGAGGCGGTCGCCCTGCGATCGCTCGGTCGCGGCGTGGCAATAACCGTTCGTTCGCCCGCGCTCATCGCGCTGCACGACGATCTCGCCGCCGCGTGGGAGCCGCTGCTGATCCCGCAGGACCGCCACCGCTTCGCCGCGCACGTCACGATCCAGAACAAGGTCGATCCCCCCGTCGCACGAGCGACGCTCGCCGACCTCGCGGCGACATTCGTGCCGTGGACCTTCGCCATCGTCGCGATCGACGTCTGGCGGTACCTCGACGGGCCGTGGGAGCATCTGCAGGCGGTGGCGCTGCGACCGGCCCCGGGCGGCGACGGATGGGTGTAACTTCGCATTCTTCACTGCTTAACGCTCTTGAGCGACACACGGAATGTCATTGGAGCGACGATCCGGCGTATTCTTGCTCGGGCGAAAACTGGTTCGTTCATGCTCGCCTTCCTCCCGCGCGCGCCGCGCGATCGCAGTTCGCGTCGGCATTGTACGCGAGACGGCACCCTGTAGGACAGGATCGGCTAGCGCAGCTTGGCGAGCTTGAGCGAATCCTCCTTGGCCCGCGCCTTCACCGATTCCTCGCTGCGGGTCAGAGCCTTAGCGATGGCGCGGACTGCCATGCCCTTCTCGGCGAAGCGGCGCAGCTTGACGACTTCGTCGCTGGTCCACGCCTGCTTGTGACGAACGAAATCCTCGGCCATGCCGCGATGGTAGCGCAAGCGCGCCGGACTGGCTATCACGCCGCCACCAGCCGTTCGAGAGTTGACCATGACCGACACGCCGATCACCGACACCGTCAACGATACGCCGCCCGACCGGTTGTCGAACAACCCGTCGAGCCCGCATTACAACGAGACACTTCTCGCCCGTGGCATCGGCATCCGTTTCCGCGGCGTCGAGCGGACCAACGTCGACGAATATTGCATCAGCGAGAGTTGGGTCCGGCTGAGCGTCGCCGGATCGAAGGACCGCTACGGCAATCCGATTACGATCAAGCAGCAGGGCGAGGTGGAGGCGTATTTCCGGTCGTAGTCGTTGAGCGGCACGGTCCGCCGCTTGGCACCTTCCCGGCCTTCGGCTAAGGAGGCGGGCATGATCCGTTCCCGCCTGTTCCGCGCCCTTGCCCTGCCGCTGCTCGGCACGTCCATCGCGCTGTCCGGGTGCGCTTCGACCAAGGCGAAGAAAGACCGGCCGTACGTCGCGCAAGACGTCGACACGCTGTACACGGCGGCGCTGGCGACGCTCAATCGGCACGAGTACAAGCTCGCCGCCGCGCAGTTCGACGAGGTCGAGCGGCAGCATCCCTATTCGGTGTGGGCGCGACGGGCGCAGCTGATGAGCGCGTACAGTTATTACGTCAGCGCGAATTACTCCGAGGCGATCCTGTCGGCGCAGCGATTCCTGTCGCTCCACCCCGGTAGTCGCGAGGCACCCTATGCCTATTACGTCGTCGCGGTCAGCTATTACGAGCAGATCGCCTCGGTCGACCGCGACCAGAAGACGACGGGTAAGGCGCTCGATGCCTTGCAGGAGCTGATCCGCCGCTACCCCAACAGCGAATATGCCGCCGATGCGCGGCTGAAGGTCGACTTGACCGTCGACCACCTTGCCGGCAAGGAAATGGAGGTCGGCCGCTATTATCAGGCTAACAAGCAGTTCCTCGCCGCCATCATCCGGTTCCGCGTCGTCGTCGACACGTACAACACCACAAGCCACACGCCCGAGGCGCTCCACCGGCTCGTCGAATGCTATCTGTCGCTCGGCCTGCCCGAGGAAGCGAAGAAGTCGGCGTCGGTCCTCAACTACAACTACCCGGGGTCGAAGTGGTATGACCGCAGCTATGATCTGATTGGCAGGAAGGCCGCCTGACCCGGGTAGTCGCCACGCTCCCGTCGCTGGCGCTCCCATCGTGTTGACTTCACTCGACATTCGCGACGTCGTATTGATCGAAGCGTTGAGGCTCGAGTTTTTTCCCGGCCTCGGCGTTTTGACAGGTGAAACGGGGGCAGGCAAGTCGATCCTGCTCGACAGTCTCGGGCTCGCGCTCGGCGACCGGGGCGACGCCGGACTGGTTCGGAGCGGCGCGGCGTTCGCCAGCGTTACGGCAACCTTTGCGGTTAGTTTCGATCATCCGGCACGCGCCGTGCTGGCCGCCAACGATCTCGACAGCGACGACGACCTGATCCTCCGCCGCCGAATCGCCGCCGATGGGGCCGGTCGCGCCTTCGTCAACGACCAGGCGGTGTCGGTCGCCCTGCTACGCGAGGTCGGCAGCCGCCTCGTCGAGGTCCACGGCCAAGCCGACGACCGCGGCCTGCTCAATGCGCGCGGCCACCGCGACCTGCTCGACAGCTTCGGCGACCTCGGTGAGGAAGTGGCGCGCGTCGCCGCCGCGCACGCTGCGTGGCGCGCGGCCGAAACGACGCTGACGGCGGCCGCAGCGGCACTTGAAGCAGGTCGGCGCGACCGCGAATGGCTCGATCACGCCGTCGCCGAATTGGCCGCGCTCGATGCTCAGCCGGGGGAGGAGGCCGATC
>CAHJWP010000201.1 GCA_903642255.1 Sphingomonadaceae bacterium
TGACCATCGTCACCAAGGTCGGCGCGATGCGCGGCACCGACGGCGCGTGGAATGCGGCGCAGTCGCCGGCCGAGCTGGTCGCCGCGGTCGATGACAACCGGCGCAACCTCGACCGCGACGTGATCGACATCGTCAACCTGCGGGTCATGAGCGGCGACAGCATCACACCGGGTGAAGGATCGATCGCCGCCGGGGTCAAAGCGCTCGCCGGGCTGCAGGCGAAGGGCGTGATCGGCCACATCGGCCTGAGCACCGTCACCATGGCCCAGGTTGTCGAGGCACAATCGATCGCGCCAGTCGTCTGCGTTCAGAATATGTACAACATCGCGACGCGGCGGGACGACGCGATGATCGACGAGCTGGCGGCGGCGGGCATCGCCTATGTGCCGTACTTCCCGCTCGGCGGGCTCACGCCGCTGCAGTCGGCGACCCTCTCGACGGTCGCGGCGCGGCTCGGGCGTTCGCCGCAGCAGGTCGCGCTGGCGTGGCTGCTGGCCCGGTCGCCGAACATCCTGCTGATCCCGGGTACGGCGTCGCTCTCGCACCTGCGGGAAAACCTGGCGGCGGCGGAGATCGTGCTGTCGGACGCGGACAAGGCGGAGCTGGACGCGATCTAGCGCCCTCAACGACACCCGACCCCGCTCATGCTGAGCTTGTCGAAGCACGCACGGACTGTGGTGGGTGCGTCGACAAGCTCAGCATGAGCGGATGGGGTAAGTCGCACCGGTTGGGTAAGGCTGGGCCGGTGGCGGCCGACCGCCGCTGGAGCCGCGCTACTCCACCGTCACCGACTTCGCCAGATTGCGCGGCTGGTCGACGTCGGTACCCTTCAGCACGGCGACATGATATGCCAGCAGCTGCACCGGCACGGCGTAGACCAAAGGTGCGATCAGCGGGTGGACCTTGGGCATCGTGATCGTCGCGGCGCAGCCGTCGCCGGCGGCGGCGATGCCGTCGTAATCGCTGATCAGGATCACCTTACCGCCGCGGGCGCGGACCTCCTGCATGTTCGACACCGTCTTGTCGAACAGCGGCCCCGACGGCGCGATGACGATGACCGGGACATGGTCGTCGATCAGCGCGATCGGCCCGTGCTTCATCTCGCCTGCGGCATAGCCTTCGGCGTGGATATAGCTGATTTCCTTGAGCTTGAGCGCGCCTTCGAGCGCCAGCGGAAAGTCGGTGCCGCGGCCGAGGTAGAGCACGTCGCGCGCCTCGACGACCAGCTTGGCCACTTCGGCGATCGCGTCGTCGTAGGCGAGCGCCGCGTTCAGCGCCGCCGGGGCCTGCGCCAGATGTCGGACGATGACCTTTTCGTCGGCCGCACTCAGCCGTCCGCGCGCGCGGGCGAAGTTCGCCGCCAGCGCGGCGAGCACGGCGAGCTGGCAGGTGAACGCCTTGGTCGAGGCGACGCCGATCTCCGGCCCGGCGTGAGTCGGCAGCAGCAGGTCGGCCTCGCGCGCCATCGTGCTCGTCGGCACGTTGACGACGACGGCGATCTTCTGGCCCTCGCTGCGCGCGTGCTGGAGCGCGGCGAGCGTGTCGGCGGTCTCGCCCGACTGGCTGATGAACAGCGCGAGGCCCCCCGGCTCCATCACCGGCGCGCGGTAGCGGAACTCGCTCGCGACATCGAGGTCGACGGCGATGCGGGCGAACTGCTCGAACCAGTATTTGGCGACCATGCCGGCGTAGAAGCTCGTGCCGCAGGCGACGATGGTCAGCCGCTTGATCGCGCCGAGGTCGAAGTCGGGGATCGGCAGCGTGACGCGCTCGTCGATCCGCTGGAGGTAGCTGCGCAGCGTCTGGGCGACGACGACCGGCTGCTCGTAGATCTCCTTGAGCATGAAGTGCGGGTAGTTGCCCTTGTCGATGACCTCGACCGTCTCGCCCGAGTCGACAATGGCGCGCTCGACGCGGGCATTGGTCCGGTCGTAGATCTCGATCCCGCCACGGGTGACCGCCGCCCAGTCGCCCTCGTCGAGATAGGCGATGCGCCGGGTCAGCGGGGCGAGCGCATGGGCGTCGGAGCCGAGGTAGTTCTCTCCGTCGCCGTAACCGACCGTGAGCGGCGCGCCGAGCCGGGCGGCGATCAGCAGGTCGGGCTCGGTGCGGAACAGCACCGCGACGGCGAACGCGCCGTGGAGGCGCGGCAGGACGGTGGCGACCGCCTCGCGCGGGGAGCGGCCGGCCTGCAGCTCGCGGTCGATCAGGTGGGCGACCACCTCGGTATCGGTCTGGCTGAGGAAGGCGCGCCCGGCGGCGATCAGTTCGTCGCGGAGGCTCTTGAAGTTCTCGATGATGCCGTTGTGGACGACCGAGACGTCGCCGGCGATGTGCGGATGGGCGTTGTCCTCGGTCGGCCCGCCGTGCGTCGCCCAGCGGGTGTGGGCGATACCGGTGTGGCCGGGCAGGGGATCGTCGGCGAGCCGCGCGGCGAGGTTGGCGAGCTTGCCCGGCGCACGGCGGCGGTCGATGATCCCGTCGTGGACGGTGGCGATCCCGGCCGAGTCGTAGCCGCGATATTCGAGCCGCCTGAGCCCGTCGAGCAGCCGCGTCGCGACGTCGCCCGTGCCGAGGATGCCGATGATGCCGCACATGCGAAGTTACCCTGTTGCTTTCGGGCGGCGGGATAGCCCGCCAAGGCTTCACCGGCAATGAACCGCGGGCGAGCCTAGCTGCCGGCCCGCGCGCTGAGCCGCAACAGGACGAAATGACCAAGGTAGAGAAGCATCGCGGGAATTTCGCGCAGGAACGACAGCGCCAGCCGGCTCCGGCGTGTCGCCCGCCCGACCGGCGGCGACGACACGCACACGGCGAGCCCGTAGGCGCGGAAGGCGAGCCACGTCCGCGGGCCGTGGTAGGCGTCCGTCACGACAACGAAGCGGCGCGACGCAGCGTTCGACAGCGCGGCGGCGAAGGCGGCGGTGTCGAGCGTCGTCCGCGCCTGCCGGTCGAGGACCAACGCCGTGGCGGGGACGCCGGCATCTCGCGCGATTGCCGCCATGACGTCGGCTTCGGCGGGCGGGTTCGTGCCGATGCCGCCGCTCAGGACCAACTCGCTGCCGCCGTCGGCGAGGAACCGCCGGCACGCCCATTCGGTCCGCCGCCGCAGGGTCGGGCTCGCCACGCCACCGGGCCAGACAGCGGCCCCGAGCACGACCAGCGTCGGCTCAGGCACCGGTCGCTTCGGCCCGCGCGATCAGGGTGACGTTGGCCTGCTCGATCGGGCTGAGCGCGACGCTGTTCGCAGCGGCACGTACTACGGCTGCCCGGCGAAATAGGTCTGCAGGTCGGCGTTCGCGAAGCGGCGGCCGTGCCGGGCGTAGATCTCGTTGCGGGCGAGCCGCAGTTGCGCCGCCGAGAGGCCCGCAAGGTCCGCCGAGGTCAACCGCGCCTGCCCGGAGGCGGGGAGGATGTAGCTCCCGGCCCGGGCGGGCGGGCCGTCGCCTTTGGCGAAGATGCCCGTCCAGTCCTTCGAGCCATCGGGAAACAGCTGCTGGACGGCGGCGCGCAGCGCGACGACGGCGAGGATCACCGCGGTCAGCCCGCCGATCCACTTTGCGAGCCCGTCCAGCGGCAACCCGATGCTGCTGTCGTCTGCCATGTCTCGCCCCCGCGTTCCGATCCCCATGCGCCGCTTCGTCCGCCGCCGTTGCCGCGGCAGATCGCCGAAGAGCCTGCCAGCCAGCGGTGCGAATCACAATCGGCTTGTCGCCTTCCGCGCCCGCATCGCCGCCGCAAAGCGCGTCGCCCAGCCCGACTTCACCGTCTGCACCCCCCGCGCCAGCGCGAGCGCACCGGCCTCGACATCCGCGGTGACGACGCTGCCGGCGCCGACGATCGCGCCGTCGCCGATCGTGACGGGCGCGACGAGGGCGCTGTTCGACCCGATGAACGCGCCCGCGCCGATCGTCGTGCGATACTTGAAGAAGCCGTCGTAGTTGCAGGTGATCGTGCCGGCGCCGATGTTCGCCGCCGCGCCGATGCTCGCGTCGCCGATGTAGGTCAGGTGGCTGACCTTGGCACCGTCGCCGATTTTCGCCGCCTTGACCTCGACGAAGTTGCCGACCTTCGCCGCGGTGCCGAGGTCGGCCCCCGGACGGAGGCGGGCGAAGGGGCCGACCTCGGCCCGCGCGCCGATCGTCGCGCCAGTCAGGTGGCAGAAGGCGTGGATCGTCGCGCCGTCGCCGATGGTGACACCCGGGCCGAAGACGACGTTCGGTTCGATCGTCACGTCGCGGCCGACGACCGTGTCGTGGGCGAACCA
>CAHJWP010000202.1 GCA_903642255.1 Sphingomonadaceae bacterium
CGAAGACGAAGCCGAGGTCGAGCCGGTCGGCGTTCGCCGGCGGGGGGAGCGAGGCGGCGAGCCGGACCGGCCCCTCAGGCGGCGGCGCGTTCATCGGCGCGCGGCCGGCATCAGCGCTGCACCGTCACGCGCAGCAGCACCGCATTGCCGCGGTACGGCCGCGCTCCCGTACCGCGGCTCGCCTGGTCGCGGTGATCGTAATCGAAGCCCAGCTGCAGCATCCCGTTGACCAGATAACGGACGCCGACGCCCGCCGTTGCGCGCCGGTCGAGCCGGTCGATGCCACGATACGCTTCTGAAACATAATCCGCGCGCAAATTGATCAGCAGGTTGCGCAGCAGCTCGTAATCGGCCGCGACGCCGACGGCGTCGGCGACGATGCCGGCGACGTTGGTCATCGGGCTCGCCTCGACGAACCGCCGCGCGGTCGCGGTCACCGACACCAGCGGCGTCGGGTTCCACACGATCCGCGCGTCGTAGGCCGGGCCGGCGATGCCCGGGAAACTCGGCGCGCGGAACGACTGGCGCAGGTAGCCGGCGGTGATCTGGCCCGAGGTGACGCTCGTCAGGCCGAACTTGACGCCGGCGAGCGCCGTCCAGCCGTGGGCGTCGAGCGGGACGACGCCCTGATCGCGGTCGGGATAGGTCTGATCGTTGTAGGTGCCGGCGACGACCGCGCCGACCTGCGCCCCGAGCGGCGTGCTGAGTTCGGCGAGCGCCACCGTCGCGCGGTGATTGCGATAGGCCTGCGGGAAGGACTGGGTGCCGACGATCGCCGCCTCGTAGCGCAGATTGTCGAAATCGACGCGCGTGCGCAGCGTCAGCACGCCGCGCGACGTCGTCACGCCGAAATGCCCGCCGGCATCGTGGAAGACGATCGGCCGGCTGAAGGCGACGACGTCGCCCGACGAGCCGCGCGCCTCGACGCGGCGGGCGAACAGGGTCTCGAGCTCGACGACGGTCGCATGGTCGACGTCGAGGCGGCCGAGCGCGTCGACCGCATAGCGTTCGCTGTTCTCGCTGGTGATCCGCGCGAACCGTTCGATCGTCGCGTCGCCGGTGATCTTCAGAAAATTCTTGCTCCAGCCCGATTCCAGCGCGAGGCGCGGCGCGAGCTGAAAGAAGGTGTCACGCACCGGCGTCGCGCGGTCGAAGACATTGTCGTCATAGGCGATCCCCGCAGTCAGCGACGGATAGGCGCGGAACGCTCCGACCGGCACGCCGACCGCATCATAGTCGGGCCGGGCGCGGGCGAGCACGATGTTATCGCGCGCGACGTCGACGAACTCCGACGACAGCGCCGCGGCCGGCCAGCCGAGCAGGGCGAGCGCCGCGCACCATCCGCTGCCACCTCGCACCGCCGTCCCCCGCCAACGTCACCCCCACCCGATCGACCAGCGTACAAACCCTATTCTCGCGCGGCTGTCCATCGGTCCGCCGAGTTGGCATGGCCGGACAACGCGCCTAGGCTCGCCCGCATGTCCGCCGCCGCGACCAAGCCCGAGCCGACGCGGGAGCCGACCGTCGCCGCGCGGGCGAGCAGCGGCGCGGCGTGGCTGATCGGCTCGCGCCTCGGCACGCGGCTGGTCGATCTCGCGACGCTGGCGATCCTCGCCCGCCTGCTCGATCCCGCCGCGTTCGGACTGGTCGCCATCGCCATGACGCTGCTGCTGATCGTCGAGGCGGTGTTCGAGATGCCGATCCTCCAGGCATTGGTCCGCATCGAGGTGCTCGACACGGCGCACTTCGATACCGCCTTCACCCTCGGCGTGATCCGCAGCGGGGTCCTCGCGGGGTGCATGGCGCTTGCCGCGTGGCCGCTGGCGTGGCTCTACGGCAACCCGCGGCTCGCCCCGCTGCTGTGCGTCCTCGCGCTCGCCCCGGCGATGCGCGGCGTGGTCAGTCCGCGCATGGCGGTGTTCGCCCGCGCGATCAGTTTCCAGCGCGACTTCGTCATCGAGCTCGCCGGCAAGGTCGCCGCGCTGGTCGCGGCGGTGTCGATCGCCGTCGCGACGCACAGCTACTGGGCGATCGTCGCCGGCACCGTGGCGACGCCGACCGTCACCGCCGCGGTATCCTACCTGTTCGCGCCGTACCGGCCGCACCTGACGCTCGTCCACTGGCCGGCGTTCCGCGGCTTCCTCGGCTGGAGCAGCGCGGCGCAGGTGCTCAGCGCGTTCAACTGGCAGTGCGACCGGCTGCTGCTCGGCCATTTCGCGACGCCGGCCGGGCTCGGCCGCTATGCACTCGCCGGCGACCTGTCGTCGCTGCCCGATACCGCGCTCGTCGTGCCCGTCGGCCGGCCGCTGATGGCGGCGTTCGCCCTGATCCGCGACGACATTCCCCGCCTGCGCTTCGCCTATCTCAAGGCGTCGAGCACGATCGTCCTGCTCGGCCTGCCGCTGTGCCTCGGGCTCAGCCTGCTGGCCGATCCGGTCGTCCGCCTGCTGCTCGGCGGCAAGTGGCTCGCCGCCATCCCGCTGGTCCGCTGGCTGGCGCTGGCGTCGGTGCCGATGATGATCGTCGCGCCGTTCGCCGGCCTCGCGATGGCCGAGGGACGGACCGACATATTGTTTCGCCAGAAGGTCATCGAGTTCGCCATCAAGATTCCCGCCGTCGCCGTCGCCGCGGCGTTCTTCGGCATCCCGGGCGTCGTCGTCGTCCGCGTCGCAACGAACGTCGTGCTGGCGTTCGTGACGATGGTCCTCGTCCGGCGGATCAGCGGGGTCGGCGTCGGAATTCAAATCCGGGGCGTCGCCCGGGTGTTCGCCGCCGGGGGCGCGATGGCGGCCGCGGTCGCCGCGGTCGCGCCGGTGCTCGGCGGGCTGCCGGTGTCGGTGGGGCTCGCCGCCGCGCTGGCGGCGACGGTGGTCGGGGCGGCGCTCGTCTATGGCGTCGGGTGCATCGCGCTGTGGCGGCTTGCCGGCCGGCCCGATGGACTCGAGGCGCAGGTCGTTGCCCGACTGCGCCGCGTCCTCGCCCGGCGGCGCGGTGCCCGTCGGCCATCGATCGCCTGAAGCTTTTCCGCGACGAACTGCCGCAACCGGACCGAACTTTCCGGTCGGTCAGACGTAATAGTTCCATGATGACGAGGCTGGCCGAGCACGAGCCGACGCGGCCGGGAGCACCGTCGGCGGCACCCGGTGTCCCAACGGCGATGCCCGAGCCCGACGTCCGGCCGTGGCCGGGGTGGATCCGCGCTCTGATTATCGTCGGAAGCGCGATCCTTCTGTGGCTGATCATCTGGGCTGCGCTCTGACCTGCGACGGTCTGCCGCGGTCAAACGGTGTGCCGAAATAGATGGTTTTGCTGAGCCGAAGCTGGTGGTGTCGGTCGCCCGTTAAATCGATCAACATCTTTCCAACGACTTGCTACGATAGCACTCGCGCACACACGCGCGCGCCGAATGTTCCATAAACCGTCTTTTAACTTTCCATGTTGCGCTGCGGCATGTTAGTACTTCCTTCATCAACTGGTGAAGTGGAGACAGCCGGTGAGCGCGCAGTTCTTCCCGACAAGCGACACGGCCTTCCGCACCGGTACGGCCGAGGCGTCGGGCGACGCCGCGCAGCCGGTCCGGCTGATCGACCTCGGCGTCAGCCTCCTTGCGCTCGCCTTTCTCGCTCCGCTGCTGCTGCTCGTCGCACTGGCGGTCAGGCTCGGCGATGGCGGCCCGGCGCTGTTCGGCCACCGCCGGCTCGGCCACGGCGGCGAGACGTTCGCCTGCCTCAAATTCCGCACGATGGTCGTCGACAGCGACGCGCGCCTCGCCGACCATCTCGCCCGCGACCCCGCCGCCCGCGCCGAATGGGACGCGACGCAGAAGCTGCGCCACGACCCGCGCGTCACCACCGTCGGCCGCTTCCTGCGCCGGACCAGCATCGACGAGCTGCCGCAGCTGCTCAACATCCTGACCGGCGAGATGAGCCTCGTCGGGCCGCGGCCGATCGTCCAGAACGAGGTGGCGCGTTACGGTCGCCACATCGCCACCTATTACTCGGTGCGGCCGGGCCTCACCGGACTGTGGCAGGTCACCGGCCGCGGCGACGGCTCATACCGCCGGCGCGTGGCACTCGACCGCGCCTACGTCCGCAACCGGTCGGTCCCGCTCAACCTCGCGATCATCGCCCGCACCGTCCCCCGCGTCCTGTTCGGCGAAGGGTCGTACTGAGGCGAGATTAGGCGCTTTCCGGCGGCGGCGTGGCGCATTACGATCCGCCGCATGCGTCCGATCCGATCCCT
>CAHJWP010000203.1 GCA_903642255.1 Sphingomonadaceae bacterium
GCCAACCCGCATTGGTCGCAACTTAGGCGGCCGCCGGTCAGTCCCGTGCAGGCTTAGAAAAGCTTAGCGATCGGCGGAAAGAGACTGCGGATGATCCCCGTGCGCCGGTCCAGCGGGTCGCGCTGACGAGCACCGAACGGCCGATCACACGCTCGTCGACGTGGCTCGCCGCAAGCCCCTCGTCGCTGAACTACGGTTCGAAATGGATGACGCTGCACATTCCACCTGGATCGTCAGGAGTGCCGATCTCCTGCGATCGCGTTAGCACGACCGCCCGATCCTTGCAGGTGGTTCTGCGCGTTCGTATTGGCTTTGGCGGCTGTAGCATGCCACCGGCACCTTTGGCGCGTCGCCGGCTGTTCTCGGATAGTGGCATCTCGTTTGTGTATTCATCGCTCTCCCCACTGACCCGGAGAGTCAATTTTGATCAGCAATCGGGGTCGCGTCGCAGATGCCCGACACGAGCGAAAAACTGTCGCGCGATTAGTGGACCGGAACGCGACCGTGTGGTGCGACTCCGTCCTCGCACAACCGTGTTGAGGTAGAGCTGGTTCGAGGCATTGCCCGTGTTGCCGCCCGCGCGCCCGACCCCACCAGATGAAGCTGTAGCTGCTGCAACAATTACCGCAGATGTTCCTGCAAAAAGGAGGCGGCTCTTGCAATTGCCGTGCGGCTCTCCGGCGCGTCCGGTATCGAGCCTTGGAAGACATGCGGCATCCCTTCGTAGAGATCGAGGACCGCCTCATGGCCGCCGCCGCGGATCGCCTGATATTCGCGTACGAAGTTGCTCAGAAGCATTTCGCGCGTGCCGCCTTGGATCAGGGTCGGTGGAAAGGCTTTGGAGTAATCGCCGTAGACGGCCGAAACATACGGGTTCTTCTGGTCTTGTGGCTTGGCATAGGCTTCGGCACCTCTGGCCGAGCTGTCGCGATCAAGTACGGGATCGACACTCGACAGGGTGAGATAACTGTCGCCCTGCTGTGTGACATCGCAGGACGGGGACATGAGGTAGAGCGCGCCAGGCAAGGGGAGGCCCTGATCGCGCATCTTGAGCACCGATCCCGCTCCTATGCCGCCACCAGCAGAGTCGCCAAAAATCCCGATATGTCCAGGTGCAATGCCCTTGGCGAGCAGTGCTTTCCATACGGAGAGCACCTGATCGGTGACGGTCTGCCAATTCCCGCGGGGGGCAGGCGTGTAATCGACCGAGATGACCTCGTCCCCCGTTGCGGCCGCGACGAGTGCAGGAGGCCCGAGACGGGAATGTGCGGAGAAGAAAGTGTAGCCCCCGCCGTGTAGGTAGATAAGTGTACGACCGTTCGACTTGTAGCCCGCCGGCCGGATCCTTACGACCGGAACGTCGCCGATCCGGTCATCTTGGACGCTCGCCCCGAGTTTGGCGACGATAGCATCGGAAGCGGGGATCATGAGGCGGTCGAGCGCTTCGCGCTGCCTGTCCCAGTCGCTCAGGGATGTCGGGCTAGACAGCGGTGGTCGCCGGGACGAGGCAGCGTAGATGGCCGCTAAATTCCTGGCCGCCTCGGGTGAGACGGTGGCGGGGACCTGAAAACGAAGCGGCAGTTCGTCCACCGCTGCGGCAGCGTTCATCGAGACAAGGCTCAGCGCGATCCCGCTAAGCCACATCGCGACCGTGCTGCCCAATCTGGTCATCGTGGCCCTCAAATGTTCAATGGTCAGAACTTGACGGAAGCCCGAGCGCCGAAAGTGCGCGGCGGCGTCAGGTATGCCGACAGCAGGCCCTGGAACGCGATCGGTGCCGCAAGCAGTCGCTTGTCCTCGATGTTGCGCACGAAGCCCGCGATCGACCACTGCCCGCTCGCCGGCCCGAACGATACCTGCGCATCCGTCGTCCAGCTGGCGCGTTGGAGCTGCTCGGTCGCATAGTCGAAGTATGTGTACCGACTGGTCTTGTACTGCGTGCCGGCGGTAAGGACGATCTTATAGTCGCCGAGCGGCACCGTCTGCTGGCCGGACAGGTTCAGCGACCACGTCGGCGAGTTATAGGATGGCAGTCCCGAGCAGTTGACCGAGAATAGCGGAAACCGACCGGCAAACCCCGCCGAAGCCACAGCGCAGTTCGTCAACGGATAGCCGACCACGTTAAACGTGAAGCTGTCGTTGCGGGCGTGAAGATATTGCACGTCCGCAGTGATCTGCGTCGTGGGCGTGACCAGCACCCGGCCATCCACCTCAATCCCTTTGATCGTCGATCGACCGACGTTCTGCGTATAGCTGCCGGGACGATTGATCTCGTCGACGGTTCCATGGGCGACTTGTTCGTTCCGGTACTTCCACCAGAAAGCCTCGAGATTGATCTGGACACGATTATTCAGAAACCGGTTCTTCGAACCGAGCGTATAGGCCGTGATATATTCCGGCTGATAAACCTGCGGGATAGGCGCGTTAGCGTCGAGCACGACGGCGGTATTGAAGCCACCCGAGCGGAAGCCCGTCTCGGCGCTTGCATACAGCAGCGAGGCAGGTGCCAGATCATATTCCGCTGCACCGCGCCACGTCACCCTACCGACGCTCAATGAATTGTTGAAGAAGTAGTCGGTGCGCGAGACGATCGTATTGGGCGTCGGGCCGGGAACGGTCGCCGGAGTCAATTGCGTCGGGCTCTGCCCCGGAATGGCGAATGGCAGCAGCGTGGGGTACGGCACGGCCGGCAGCAGGATCGCCGTCGGGCAGGTTGCCCCCGTAGCGCACGTCTCGGCGATCGTGATGTTGTGCGAGTTGAACTGCTTGGTGTCGCGAGTATAGCGGACGCCGCCGACCAGCCTTAGCTTCGGGCCCAGATGCGCCGTCAGTCGGGCGAACGGCGCATAGGACTGGGTGTCCACGATCGTTGGCTCAGCGAAGCTGCCGTTGTTGTTACCAGTGATCGACCCCTGCCGCAGCCGCGCGTCCTCGTTGTAGTAGAAGAAGCCCAGCGTGTAGTCGATCAATCCGACCTTCCCGGCGAAGCGAGTCTCCAAGCTATACTGGATGTCGCGCTGATCGTTAGCGATCGGAAAGCCGCCGCTGGGATTGAGGTTCTTCACTTGATCGAACCGTGCCGCGGGGATGATCGTCAGCGTGCCGAAGCCGGTGTCCCACTCGACGTCGGCGTTCGACCCGAAGAAGTTGCTGTCCTGGTAATTCGCCGGGAACGGGTCGCGATGGCGGCCCGTCACGCCGCTCAGCAGCGACGTCCAGAACGTCTGCGATGCGGCAGAGGTGTTCCCGTCCGCACGCGAGATGCCGGTAGGCGTGACGGCGCAGTGCGGCGTTTGTCCGGGCACACTGGCGGTCGCTGCCGAGCATGCGTAGGTGTCGAGGAACGTCAGACCCGAGCCAAGACCGCCCAGATGCTCGTAATCGAACGCGAGCCGCGCAGTAAGATTAGGCGTGAGGTTGGACTTGACCTGCACGCGCAGCCCTTGGCTTTTATCATCCGAGGAGCCGTCGCGATTGTAGCCGCTCCGGTTGTTGACGATGCCGGATATCCGCATGGCGCCCGTGTCGCCAAGCGGGATGTTGATCGCCCCTTCCGCCGAGAGCGCATTGTAATTGCCGTATTGTACTGTGCCGTAGCCTGACAACTCGCCAAGCTTCGGCTGCGTCGGAAGGATGTTGATCGCACCCGCCGTCGCGTTGCGTCCATAGAGCGTGCCCTGCGGGCCCTTGAGAACCTCCACGCGGTCAGTGTCGAAGAAGGTCGTCGAGGTCGCGGTGAGGCGGCCGATATAGATTCCGTCGTAATTGAAGGCAACCGCCGGGTCGCTCGTGATCTGAACAGAAAAGTTGCCGACCCCTCGGATGAAGGAGGTTGCCGACGGCCCGACATTGGCGATCGTCAGAGCCGGCACAAGGCTGTTCAGCCGGTCGGGCTGGGTGATGCCATTGTTAACCAGATCTGCACCGCCAACTACGCTGATCGCGATCGCCGCGCGCTGAGCGTTCTCCGACCGGCGCTGCGCCGTAATGATGATGTCGCCCATACCGGTCGAATTCAGTGTCTGCGCTTCCGGGCTCACATCCGACGAGCTCTTCGGGGTTTCCCCAGCCGACGTCGTAGTGGTTTCACCAGCAGATGATGGCGGCTGGGACGTTCTGTCCTGTGCCCACACCACACTCGACGCCGCCCCAAGCGTCGCCGCCGTACCAGCTAACAGAAACCGACGCATAGCCTACCCCTTTGCCCCTCGTGAGGCTTCTTGCTTATTGAGACG
>CAHJWP010000204.1 GCA_903642255.1 Sphingomonadaceae bacterium
GGTCGATATCACCACCCCGCAGACTGTCGTCGACCCGGCTGCCGAACAGCCGCACGACGGCGCTCTCGCCGAACGCCGCGCGCGCCGCCGCCTTGATCGCGGCGACTTCGTGCTCCGTCAGCCTCACGCCGCCACCTTCGTCACGGCCACCTGCGCCGCCAGCCAGCCGTGCATCGCCTTCGCCACGTCGCGGCCGTCGCGGATCGCCCACACCACCAGCGATGCCCCCCGCACGATGTCGCCGGCGGCGAACACGCCGGGCAGGTTCGACATCATGGTCTTCCCGTCGACGCGCAGCGTGCCCCAGCGGGTGACGGCGAGGTCGGGCGCGCCGAACAGCTTCGGCAGGTCCTCGGCGTCGAAGCCGAGCGCCTTGATGACGAGGTCGGCGGGGATGCGCTCGAGGCCCGACGGGTCGGCTTCCGGCGCGCGGCGGCCGCTGGCGTCGGCCGCGCCGAGGCGCATCCGCTGGACGTGCACGCCGCTCACCGCCCTATCCGCGTCGTCGAACGCCGCCGGTGCGCTCAGCCAGACGAACTCGACGCCCTCCTCCTCGGCGTGGGCGACCTCGCGCGGGCTGCCGGGCATGTTGGTCCGGTCGCGGCGGTAGAGGCATTTGACCGACGCCGCGCCCTGACGGACGGCGGTGCGCACGCAGTCCATCGCCGTGTCGCCGCCGCCGACGACGACGACGTGCCGCCCCGCGGCATCGAGCCCGTCGACGTGCTCCCCGAAGCCGCGGCGGTTGCTGGCGAACAGATAGTCGAGCGCCGGCACCACGCCGCCGGCTCCGACGCCGGGGGCGGCGAGCTCGCGCGCGGCATAGACGCCGGTGGCGATCAGCACGGCGTCGTGGCGGCTCCGCAGCTCGTCGAGCGACGCGTCGCGGCCGACCTCGAAGCTCGCATGGAACACGATCCCCGCCGCTTCGAGCCGTTCGACCCGGCGGCGGACGACCTCCTTCTCCAGCTTGAAGCCGGGGATGCCGTAGGTTAGCAGGCCGCCGGCGCGGTCGTGACGGTCGTAGACGTGGACGGCATAGCCCTTGATCCGCAGCATCTCGGCCGCGGTCAGCCCGGCCGGCCCCGCGCCGACGATGCCGACGCTCTGTGCCGACCGGTCGGCGACGATCCGCACCGGCTTGACCCAGCCCATGTCCCACGCATGGTCGTTGATGAACTTCTCGACGCTGCCGATGGTCACCGCGCCGAAGCCGGGCTCGATGACGCAGTTGCCCTCGCACAATCGGTCCTGCGGGCAGATGCGGCCGCAGATTTCGGGCAGCGAACTCGTCGCCGACGACGCCTCGTATGCCTCTTCCAGCCGCCCCTCGGCGGTCAGCCGCAGCCAGTCGGGGATATTGTTGTGCAGCGGGCAATGGACCTGGCAGAACGGCACGCCGCACTGCGAGCAACGCGACGCCTGCTCCTCGGCCTTGGCAATCAGGTACGGCCGGGCGATCTCGAGGAAGTCGTCGGCCCGCGCCGCGGCGGCGCGCTTGTCGGGATACGCCTGTCCCACGCCGGTAAAGCGCAGCATCGTCGAACTGGACACAGGCAGACTCCCTTCGCGCGCTCGTTTAAGCGCGTGGAAACAGTTTGTCGAGCAAGATCTAATCGATATGGCAGCATGTATGCCATTTAATCTACCGAACTTATGCCAAAATGATTAACTCTCTAAAGCCGCCGCACGAATAGATCCGATCCGATACCATTTGCGAGCCACTGGTTGACTTGTTTTGCGTACTGATCGTGTGTAGCATACACATCGTGAAAAGCGTCGACCTCATCCGCGAGTTGCGCCGCGCCGGGTGGGTGCTCGACCGGGTGCGGGGGTCGCATCACGTCTTTCATCATCCCGACCGCGGCGGTCCGGTCGTCGTGCCGCATCCGAAGAAGGACCTCGGCACCGGCCTCGTCGCCGCGATCCGTAAACAGGCCGGCCTGCAGGAGACATGACAATGCGTTATCCGATCGCCATCGAGGCCGGCACCGACGTCGCGGCATTCGGCGTCGTCGTTCCCGACCTGCCGGGCTGTTTCTCGGCCGGCGATACGCTCGACGACGCGCTCGCCGGGGCGGAGGAGGCCGCGGCGGCGTGGCTCGACGCGGCGCTCGACCACGGGCGGGCCATCCCCGCGGCGAGCAGCCTCGAGACGCTGCGGTCCAACCCCGACTATGCCGGGTGGACGATCGGCGTCATCACGCTCGACCCCGCGCTGCTCGACGACAGCAGCGAGCGGGTCAACATCACCCTGCCGCGCCGCGTCCTGCGCCGGCTCGACGCCCTCGCCGGGGCCGCCGGCGAAAGCCGTTCGGGCTATATCGCCCATCTGACGCTGGGGGACCCCCGGGCGACGGTATGAGGCGAAGTTGTCGCCGGCGAGGGAGCAGCACGATTAGCGCGCTCGTATTGTAGGATTCGGTTAAACCATTTTCCTACACGAACCTTATCCGCCATAACCTGTCCGGTTGATCTGCAAAGGACCGGACCCATGGACTATCCCTTCGACCCCGCCACACCCCGCCACCGGCACGACGGGTGGACCGCCGACAAGCAGCGCGCCTTCATCGAGGGGCTCGCCATGACCGGCAGCGTCCGCGCCGCCTGCGCCAACTACAAGGTCGCGATGTCGACCCACAGCGCCTATCAGCTGCGCCAGCACCCGACGGCGAAGGGCTTCGCGCGCGTCTGGGACATGGCGCTCCACGTCGCGGGGCAGCGGCTCCACGACGAGGCGATGGAGCGGGCGATGTGCGGCAAGCTGACCGACTATTTCTACAAGGACCAGTTCGTCGCCCAGCGCCCGGTCTACAACGACAAGCTGCTGATGTTCATGCTCACCCGCACCGAACTCGCCTGGGCGCTGAAGGACAACCCGTTCCCCGGGCAGAAGCGGCGGCCCAAGGTCGACGACGCCTATGCCCGCGAGCTGGCGCGGTTCCACGCCGCGCTCGAGAAGGCCGAAGCGGCCGCGCCGTCGTGGGAGGAATGTGATCTTCCGCCGGCCGCCGCGGCTACCCCCGCCTCGGCCGCCGCCGCATCGCGGCCGACCGCTGCGTCAGCCGGCGTAGATCCACACCAGCGCCGCCGCGCCGACGACGATGCGGTACCACGCGAACGGCGCGAAGCCGTAGCGGCTGATCACCGCGACGAACGCCCGCACGACGACCACCGCGACGACGAACGCCACGACGAAGCCGATCGCGATGTCGTGCACCTCGCCCGCGTTGAGCAGGGCGCGGTTCTTGACCAGTTCGAGGACGGTCGCGCCGAGCATCGTCGGGATCGCGAGGAAGAAGCTGAACTCGGCCGCGGTGCGCCGCTCGACGCCCATGGCAAGCGCGCCCATGATCGTCGCGCCGCTGCGGCTGACGCCGGGGATCATCGCGAGGCACTGGACGAAGCCGATCTGGACGGCGGTGCGGGCCGGGAGCTCCGCGACGCCATGCAGCGTCTGTTTCCGGGCTATGCGTTCGATGATGAGGATCGCCACGCCGCCGACGATCAGCGCGACCGCGACGACCTCGGCGTGGCCGAGCAGCGCCTCGATCTGCTTATGCAGCGCGAGGCCGATGACCGCCGCCGGGACGAACGCCAGCAGCACGTTGCGGACGAAGCGCCACGACAGGCGGTCGCCCCTGACGAGGCCCGCGATGACGGTGGCGAACGTCCGCCAGTACAGCACGACGATCGCGAGGATCGCGCCGAGCTGGATCACCACGTTGAACAGCTTCCACGCGTCGGGATCGAAGCCGAGCAGGCGGCTGGCGAGGATCAGGTGGCCGGTCGACGACACGGGGAGGAACTCGGTCACGCCCTCGACGATGCCAAGGATGATCACGTCGAGCAAACTATGGCCCGTTATCCCTTGCCCCATGGCTATCACTGGGTCGGCTCGCCGTCGCGGTGGAAGCGCCCCGATGTCCGGTAGCGCTCGAGGTACGCCGGGGCGACCGCCTCGAGCGGCGTGGCTGCGATGCCGAACGCGGCGAGGCCCGGCGGGGCGGCGACATTGTCCGACTGGAGCATGACGTACTGGCCGCTGGTCATCGGGACGAGCGGCAGCACGTCGCCGGCGCGGCCCATCAGCTTCGCGGCGAACGGCGGCACCTCGATCAGCGGCTTGTCGACGCGGATCTCGCGCATGATCCACGCGATGATGTCGCGGAAGGCGTACACCCGCGGCCCGCCGAGCTCGAACGTTGCGCCGCCGTA
>CAHJWP010000205.1 GCA_903642255.1 Sphingomonadaceae bacterium
GTCTCGAACTGCGGCGTCAGCGCCGGATAGGCGTTGCGCGCCGGCGACGTGAACTGGACGCCGAACGATTCCACCCACGTCCGCGGCGGGGCCGAGCCCATCCGCGCGATGACCCGGTCGACGGGAATGTGGACCGGGCCGTTGGGCGTCTCGGCGACGAGCTTGCCGTCCTCGAACGCGCTGGTGTTGGTCTCGACATAGGTCGTGATCCGCCCCGCGTCGCGCGCCGCCATCAAGTTCGACACGTTGGCCGACTTGGCGAACGGGAAGCCCGCGTCGCGGTTGATCAGGCTGACGACGTTCTTCTGCTCGGGGTCGGCGATCAGCCCGAGCGCGTTCTCGATGCCGGCGTCGCCGCCGCCGATGACGACGATGTTCTCGTCGACATATTCGGCGGGGTCGTCGAGCTGGTACTGGACGCAGCTGGTGTCGCCCGGCACGCGAAGCAGGTTGGGATTGCCCTGCGTGCCGATCGCCAGCACGATCGCCTCGGCCTCGACCACCTCGCCCGACTTGAGCGTCAGCGTGAACGCCCCCTTGGCCCCCTCGATCTTCGTCACTTCGGCATTCAGCCTGACGTTGACCGGCTTCGCGTCCTCGTCCCAGCGTTCGAGCAGCATCTCGCGCTTGCCAGCCTCGAACCGCGCGTCGGAGCGCAGGACGAGCTGGACCGGCGTCGCCATGACGTGCTTGCCGCGCTGATACTTGTAGATCGTGTCGGACAGGTGGTCGGTCTTCTCGAGCAGGACGTGCTTGACGCCAAGCTTCGCGGCATGCGCGGCGGCGCTGAGCCCTGCCGGGCCCGAACCGATAATCGCAATCCGGACCTGTTCCGCCACCCCGGGAGCCCCCACCGCGCGACATAGTAACGACATTGACGACTGTGACGTCGCGTGCCCATTCCCGCTCTAGCCGACAAAGTTTTGCGACGCTATGCTCGATTTCGGACCCAGTTAGAATTTGAGGATCATGTCGGCCGAAATCGGACATTTCGCGCTCCTGCTGGCGTTCGCCGTCGCGGTTGCGCAGTTTGCCGTCCCCCTGATCGGCGCATCGCGCGGCGATCCGGCGCTGATGGCCTTTGGTCGCGCCGCGGCGGGCGTCCACGGCGGGCTGATCCTGCTGTCGTTCCTGTGCCTGATGGCGGCGTTCGCCGGCCCCGACTTCTCGGTCGCCCTCGTCGCCGAGCACAGCCATTCGACCCAGCCGCTGATCTACCGGCTCGGCGCGACATGGGGCAACCACGAAGGCTCGATGCTGCTGTGGGTTCTCATCCTGTCGACCTTCGGCGCGCTGATCGCCGGGACCGACAGCGGCATGCGCGAATCGCTGCGCGCCCGCGTGCTGGGCATCCAGGGCGGCATCGGCGCGCTGTTCCTCGCCTTCATCATCTTCACGTCGAACCCGTTCAAGCGGCTGTTTCCGGCGCCCATCGAAGGCAGCGAGCTCAACCCGCTGCTCCAGGACCCCGGCCTGATCCTCCACCCACCGCTGCTCTACGTCGGCTATGTCGGCTTCTCGGTCGCCTTCGCCTTCGCCGCCGCGGCGCTGATCGAGGGGCGCGCCGACGCCCACTGGGCGCGCGCCGTGCGGCCGTGGGTGCTGCTGGCGTGGACCGCGCTGACCGCCGGCATCGCGGCGGGGTCGCACTGGGCCTATTACACGCTCGGCTGGGGCGGCTGGTGGTTCTGGGACCCGGTCGAGAACGCCTCGCTGATGCCGTGGCTGGTCGGCACCGCGCTGCTCCACAGCGTGTCGGTCCTCGAACGCCGCGGCGCGCTGATCTCGTGGACGCTGCTGCTGGCGATCCTCGCCTTCACCCTGTCGCTGATCGGCACCTTCCTCGTCCGCTCGGGCGTGCTGACCAGCGTCCATGCGTTCGCCGTCGATCCGGCGCGCGGCATCTTCATCCTCGGCATGGTCGTCGGCCAGACCGGCATCGCCTTCGCGCTGTTCGCGTGGCGCGCGCCGCACATGCGGTCGGGCGCACTATTCGGGGCGGTGTCGCGCGAATCGGGGCTGGTCGCCAACAACATCCTGCTGGCCAGCGCGGCGGCGACGGTGTTCCTCGGCACCTTCTATCCCGTCCTGCTCGACGTCACCGGCGGCGACAAGGTATCGGTCGGCCCGCCTTATTACGTCATCACCTTCGCGCCGATCATGGCGGCGTTGCTCCTCGTCCTCGCGGCCGGGCCGATGCTCCGGTGGCGGCGCGACAACTGGGCACATCTGTGGACGCGCGTCCGCCGGCCGGCGCTGGTCGCCGCGATCGCCGCGCTGGTCACGGTGCTTGTCGCCGGTGTCGGTAAATTGCCTGTCGTCGCTGGCTTCGCGCTGGCCGCATGGGTGCTCGCCGGGGCGGTCGCGATCCTCGTCCACCGCTGGCGGCTGGGCAGCGGTGAAGGCTCGCTCGTCCGCCGCCTGCGCGCGACGCCGCCGTCGGTCTACGGCCTCGTCCTCGGCCATCTCGGCATGGGCATCCTCGCCGCTGGCGTGACGGCGGCGAGCGCCTTCTCGACCGACCGCGTCGCGACGATGCGGCCTGGCCAGTCGGTTGCCATCGGCGGCGTCACGGCGCGGCTCGATTCAGTCGCGCCGGTGCAGGGACCGAACTATCAGGCGGTCCGCGCGAATTTCACCCTGATCCACGGTGACCATGCCCGGCTGATCGCGTCGGAGCGGCGCTTCTACCCGGTCAGCGGCACGCGCACGACGGCGGCCGGCATCACCGACGGCGTCTTCGGCAACACCTATGTCGCGATCGGCGACCCCGGCGACGGAGCCCCCGACGGGGCGCTGGTGGTGCGCCTCTACGATCACCCGCTGGTCGGCTGGATCTGGGCCGGGCCGATGCTGATGGCGCTCGGCGGACTGTTCTCGCTCACCGACCGCCGGCACCGCATCGGCGCTCCGGTGCGCATGGCCGCGACTAGCTCCTCGGCGCTGATGCCCGTCCCGGCGTGAAACGGCTGATCTTCATCGTGCCGCTCGTCGTGCTGGCGGGCGTGATCGTCGCGTTCGCCGCCGGGCTGCAGCGCGACCCGTCGATCCTGCCGTCGCAGTTGCTCAACCGGCCGCTACCCGTGTTCGCCAAGGCGAGCGTCCAGCCGGGGCAGCCCGGCTTCGGCTCGACGGCGCTCAGAGGCCAGCCGGCACTGCTCAACGTCTGGGCGTCGTGGTGTGGCGCGTGCAAGGTCGAACATCCCGAACTGATGGCGCTAAGCTCGGCCGGCGTGCCGATCTACGGGCTGGTGTGGAAGGACACCGCGCCGGCCGCAGCGCAGGTGCTCGACACGTCGGGCAACCCCTACCGCGCCACCGCCGACGACGCCGACGGACGGATCGGCATCGACCTCGGTGTCACCGGCGCGCCGGAGACCTTCGTCGTCGATGCCCGCGGGCGCGTCCGTTACAAGCAGGTCGGGCCGATCACCCCCGAAGTCTGGGCAACGACCCTGTCGCCGCTGCTCGCCCGGTTGCGCGCCGAGGCATGATGGTGCGGACGGCGCTATTGCTGCTCCTCGTGGTCACGGCCCCCGCGGCCGCCGTCCTCCCTGCCGAGCAACTTGCCGACCCCGTCAAGGAGGCGCGGGCGCGGGCGATCAGCCGAGACCTGCGCTGCGTCCAGTGCCAGAACCAGTCGATCGACGACAGCGACGCGCCGATCGCCCACGACCTGCGCGTCATCCTGCGCGAGCGCATTTCGGCTGGCGCGACCGACGCCGAGGCGCAGGACTATATCGTCAGGCGCTACGGCAGCTATGTCCTCTTGAAACCGCCGCTGGAAGCCGCGACCCTGCCGCTGTGGCTCGGCCCGGCGGCGATCGTCGGCCTCGGTGCCGTCGCCGCGTTCGTCACCATCGCGCGCCGGCGGGAGACCACGCCGACCCCACTGACCCCCGCCGAGACGGCGCGGGTCGACACGCTGCTGGACCCGTAAATGACCCTGTGGATCATCCTGACGCTGATCGTCGCACTGTCGGTCGCGGTGCTGACCGTGCCGCTCGTCCGCCGCTACGACGCGCGGCCGACCGGCGACGCCGCGTCGCGCCGGGTCCTCGCCGATCAGCTCGCCGACATCGACGCGCAGGCGCGCGCCGGCACGGTGAGCGCCGCCGAGGCGGAGGCGCTGCGGGTCGAGACCAAGCGCCGGCTGCTGAGCGAGACCGCCGCCGACCGGCCGGCGCGGG
>CAHJWP010000206.1 GCA_903642255.1 Sphingomonadaceae bacterium
CCCGTCGTGAAGCCGCCCGCCTTCGCGGCAAGGAACACCGCCATGCCGGCGATCTCGTCGGGCACGCCGATCCGGCGGAGCGGGGCGTGGCGGGTGGAGGCCTCGAGCGTCGCGGGATCGTCCCACAGCGCTTTGGCGAAATCGGTCTTGATGAGGCCTGGGCAGATCGCGTTGACCCGGACGTTGGCCGGGCCGTATTCGGCGGCGAGGTTGCGCGCGAGCTGCATGTCGGCGGCTTTCGAAATGCAATAGGCCCCGATGATCGTCGAGGCGCGTAAGCCGCCGATCGACGAGATGATCGTGATCGAGCCGTCGTGGCGCTCGACCATCGCCGGGGCGACCATGCTGATCAGCCAGTGGTTCGAGACGATGTTGTTCTGCAGGATCTTGGTGAAGGCGTCGTCGCCGATCCCCGCCTGCGGGCCGTAATAGGGGTTCGACGCGGCGTTGCAGACGAGGGCATCGATCCGCCCGAACCGCGCGAGCGTGGCGTCGACCAGCGCCTGCAGCGCTTCCTTCGACGCGATGTTGGCGGGGATGGCGACGGCCGCCTCGCGCCCGACGGCGGCGTTGATCTCGGCGACCGCCGCGTCGCACGCGTCGGCCTTGCGCGACGAGACGACGACGTTCGCGCCGTGTTCGGCCATGCGGTGGGCGATCGCCTTGCCGATCCCGCGCGACGAGCCGGTGATCAGGGCGGTCTGCCCGGTGAGGTCGAACAGTTCGGGCAAGGCCATCGCATCGTCTCCCAAGGTTTTGGGAGCGCTATGCCACCGCCGTAAGCGTCCGCCAACGAAAACGGCCCGGCCTCCCGAGGGAGACCGGGCCGCGGTCGCAACGAATGAGGTTCAGGCGGCGACCGACGTCGGACGGCGGCGGCGGGCGGCAACGCCGACCAGCGCGAAGCCGCCGACGAGCAGTGCCCACGACGCCGGCTCCGGCACCGTCGACGGCGCGTCGAAGGCGACCGTCGCCGAATGGCCCGTGGTGTTGGCGTTGAGGGTGCCGCTGTACAGAACAGTGCCGCCGGCGTTGCTGATCGTCACATTGTACACGTCGCGGTCGCTGCAGCAGTCGGTGCGGCCGTAGAGGGTCAGGCTCGACAGCGTCGTCGGCGCAGCGAGGGTGACGTCGAGGAACCCGTTGCCGCCGGCCGAGTGATAGATCGTGTCGCTGTAGTAGTTCCCGCCGGTGTTGCCGTCGATCGCCTTGATCGGATCGCTCATGCCGGGCGCATAGGCGTCCAGCGCGCTCGCCATGCCGCCCTGCGTCGTCAGCGCCTTGTCGAGGCCGGTGCCGAACTGGGTCGCGACGACCTCGGCGACCTGGAGGTAGGTGTTGTTGGCGCTGGTGATATGGATCGTCGTCGCGCCGACGACGGTGACGGCACCGGCTGCGGTCGTGGTGAGGAGGGCGGCAGCGACGGTGGCAATGGCAAGACGCATAGCTAATCCTTACAGAACGTGAACCTGCTTTCTTCAGCAAGAACTATGCCGCAATCTTAACCCATTGATCTAGTTACTACTCCCTGACCGTTGCGGTAACGTTTTGTAAAGAATCCCGACACTTTCCGCGTTCAGTGGCGGCCGGTTCACCCTGCCCCGTCACAAAAGTCGCATCCATCCGTCACGCCAGTGTCTAATGCCCGACCTAATGCCCGCCGTGCAACACAAGGGGCGGGACATGCGAACGACTTATCTGATGCTGCTGGCATCGACCGCGCTGACCGTGACCGCCGCGCACGCCGTCGTCCCCACGGGAGATGTCCCCGCCGACGCCGCCATCGATGCCGCGGCCGACAGCGACGCCGCCGAGATCGTCGTCACCTCGCGCCGCGTCCGGGCGGTGGCGGAAATCGAGGGCCCCGAAATCCAGAAGATCCTGCCGGGCATCTCGCCGCTGAAGGCGCTGCAGACGCTGCCCGGCGTGACGTACCTGACGGCCGATCCATTCGGCAACAACGAGCAGAACATCTCGCTCTACATCCACGGTTTCAACGCGCAGCAGCTCGGCTACACGCTCGACGGCATGCCGCTCGGCGATCAGCAGTACGGCAACTATAACGGGCTGTCGCCGCAGCGCGCGGTCATCAGCGAAAACGTCGGCCGCGTCAGTCTCGCCAGCGGCGCGGGCGACCTCGGCACCGCGTCGACGTCGAACCTCGGCGGAACGATCGACACCTTCACCCGCGATCCGGAGAAGCGCTTCGGCATCGAGGGGTCGCAGACAGCGGGCAGCTACAGCACCTTCCGCACCTTCATCCGCATCGATTCGGGCGAGTTCGGCAACGGCAACAGCGTCTATGTCTCGGGCGAGCACCTCGACGCCCGCGCGTGGGACTTCGACGGCCACCAGGGCGGCTGGCAGGCCAACGCCAAGTTCGTCCACGACGACGCCACCGGCAAGCTGACGCTCTACGCCGCCTATTCCGCCAAGACCGAGCCGAACGAGGACGCGACGTCGTATGTCGTCCGTCCGGCGACGGCGACGGCCGCCGCGGTCGACAATCGCGGCACCGCGCCCTACACGCGGCCGTTCTTCTACCCCGATTTTGCCGATAGCGTCGCCTATTACCAGTCGCCGCAGTACGCCGCGGTCAACGCCGCGCCGGGATCGAACTACCGCAACTATTACAGCGACGCGCAGCGGCTCGATTACCTCGCCTATGCCAAGTACGACTGGCGCCTGAGCGACCGCATCCACTGGTCGACACAGGGCTATTACCACCACAACGACGGCGTCGGCGTCGTCGCCGGGCCGATCACCGCCGCCGGCTTGCCGGGGCTGTTCTCGTGCTATTATCCGGCGACGCCGGGCGGCGCCTGCCCGTCGCCGACCGCGACGTCGGCCGCCAGCCTCACGCGGCTGTCGACGATCTTCGGCGGCTCGGGCGAAGCGGCGCGGACGACGGAATACCGGATCAACCGCGAAGGCGTCGTCTCGACGCTGTTCGCCAGCTTCGGCCACCACAACATCGAGATCGGCGGCTGGTACGAGCATCAGGCGTCGTCGGCCTATCGCCGCTGGTACGCCGTGCCGCTCAACGCGCCATCGTCGCCCTACACCCGCCCCGATCAGTACGAGACGCCGCTGATCACCCAGTACGGCAGCGAGGTCCACGTCGACGAGTTTCAGGGCCATATCCAGGACAGCTGGCACGTCCTGCCGACGGTGACCGTCCTCGGCGGGTTCAAGTCGACCTTCCAGCGCGCGCAGCAGGCCGTGCCGGTCCAGCCGATCCCGGGGTCGTTCACCAACTCGACGGCACTGCCGGTCGGCAATCTCAATACCGACTATATCTTCCTGCCCGAGGCCGGCGCGCTGTGGGACGTAACGCCGACCGAGCAGGTCTTCGTCAACGCCCAGAAGAACATCCGCCAGTTCCAGACCAGCGCCGCCGCCGCCCTGTCGCCGTTCGCGCTCGGCAGCCAGCCGGTGTTCGACGCCTTCAAGGCGACCGTCCGTCCCGAGACGAGTTGGACCTACGAAGGCGGCATCCGCACCCACCGCAGCTTCAGCTTCGGGCCGCTGACCGGCTTCGACGGCCAGGCGAGCTACTACCATGTCGACTTCTCGAACCGCCTGCTGGCGATCAGCCCGACGACGGTCATCACCTCGATCGTCAGCGGCGCGACGATCCTTGCCAACGTCGGCAGCGTCGTGACCAACGGCGTCGACGTCGCCGGCACGTTGCGCTTCGGGCCGCACTTCTCGATCTACGACGCGGTCAGCTACAACGACTCGCATTACCGCGACAATTACGCCACCGGCACCGCCGGGACGCTGGTGCCGACCGCGGGCAAAAAGGTGCCGGGATCGCCCGACTGGCTCAACAAGTCGGTCGTCACCGCGAGCTACGGCGGCTTCGAGGTGCAGGCGATCGGCGACTATATCGGCGGCCGCTACGTCACCTACACCAACGACCTCGCCGTCGAGCCGTACTTCACCGCCAGCGTCCGCCTCGCGTGGACCCTGCCCGACCCCGAGCGCTACCACCTCCACGCGCTGACCGTCGCGCTCAACGTCACCAACGTGACGAACAAGCAGGCGCAGTCGACCCTGACCATCGGCGCGCCGACCGC
>CAHJWP010000207.1 GCA_903642255.1 Sphingomonadaceae bacterium
ACGCGGTCCATCGAGCCGTCGAACCAGTGTTCGACATTGCTCCGGACCGTGTCGAGGTCACCGGCACCGTGATCGATCGCCGTCAGCACCGCACGCTGCAGGCGGCCGTTGGGCAGGAAGCCTGCCTGGTGGCGCAGTTGATCGACCGTCAGCGCGCGAGGATCGACCGGATAGGGCCAGTCGCCGCGGCCGCGGGCGACGATGTCGAGCAACGCCGTCGCGAACTGCCGGGAGGGTATGTAGCTGGGCAGCGAACTCCGCACGGACTGCGGCATCGCGACCACGCCGCTGAAGAAGGACTTGCGCAGCTTGCCCGGATCGTAGGTGCCGGCGAACAGCGAGAAGATCTGGCTGTGGGCGAACAGCGACGCCGTGATCGTCGTGCCGGTCGGATCGTCGAGCATTTCGCGCAGGCCACGTTCGAGATCGCGGGCGCGCGAGCGCATGACAGTTTCGATGGCCTCCCGGACGGCCGAGCAGATCAGGCTGACGAGGAGGAAGAAAAGGCTGACGCCAATCCCGACATCGAGCGGCTCCGAACCGAACATCGCTGGCTCCACCTTGACGACAGCGGACAAATCGACGCGATACGCAACTTGCTGCAGTATATCGCGGTGTGCCGGGCAAACAAGCGCTGGTGCGTGTTCTGCGGGGTGGCGAAGGTCGCGTCATCGCGCTACTCCGCCGGCCATGACCCACGCCCGCTATCCCGCCCTCCGTCCCCGCCGCAGCCGGGCCCATGCCTGGTCCCGGGCGCTCGTCGCCGAGACCATCCTCAGCCCCGCCGACCTGATCTGGCCGCTGTTCGTCACCTCGGGCACGGGCACCCGCGAGCCGGTCGGCACGATGCCGGGGGTCGAGCGCCTGTCGGTCGATCTGCTCGGGGCGGCGGCGAAGGAAGCGGCGGCGCTCGGTATCCCGTGCCTCGCGCTGTTCCCCAACACGCCGGCGGCCGCGCGCAGCGACGACGGGGCCGAGGCGCTCAATCCCGACAATCTGATGTGCCGCGCGGTGCGGGCGATCAAGGAATCGGGAGCCGCGATCGGCGTGCTGACCGACGTCGCGCTCGATCCCTACACCAGCCACGGTCACGACGGCCTGCTCGATGCGCAGCATCGCATCGTCAACGACGCGTCGGTCGCGGTGCTCGTCCAGCAGGCGGTGACGCTCGCGCGCGCCGGGGCCGACATCATCGCCCCGTCAGACATGATGGACGGCCGCGTCGGCGCGATCCGCGACGCGCTCGAGGCCGGGGGCTTCCACGACGTCCAGATCATGGCCTACGCCGCCAAGTACGCGAGCGCCTTCTACGGCCCGTTCCGCGACGCGGTCGGTTCGGGCGGGTATCTCAAGGGCGACAAGAAGACGTACCAGATGGATTATGCCAACAGCGAGGAGGCGCTGCGCGAGGTCGCCCTCGACTTGGCGGAAGGGGCCGACAGCGTCATGGTCAAGCCCGGCCTGCCGTATCTCGACATCGTCCGCCGCGTGAAGGACCGCTTCGAAGTCCCTGTTTTCGCGTATCAGGTCAGCGGCGAATACGCGATGATGCAGGCGGCGGTGGCGGCCGGCGTGCTCGACCGCGATCGCGCGATGATCGAGACGCTGACGGCGTTCAAACGGGCGGGGTGCTCGGGCGTGCTGACCTATTTCGCGCGGAATTGCGCGCGGTTGCTGGGCTAGGAGCCGCGCTCGACGACAGGCTCGGGCAGCGCCGGGGCGGGGCCGTTCTCGTCGACCAGCCAGGTCGACCACAGCTCGTGCGTCCGCAGCTGCGTGAGGCGGAGGTCGCAGCGCAGGCTCATCGCGCCGCGGATCGTCCCGGCCTGCCACAGCGTATAGACCGCGTCGCACTGCGCCTTGTCGTAGGCGACCCATGCCGCCTGCGCCGCGTCGAAGTCGCCGAGCAGGCGGCCGTTCTCGGGGTTCTCGCGCGCGAGCTTCGTGCGGGCGGCGACGCGGTAGCGCTCGAGGGTCGCCATCGCCCGGTCGCGCTCGCGGCCGAGGCACTGGTCGAACGCGATGGTGTTTGCCGCCGTCTGGCAACGCGGGACCGTCACCGGCGGCCGGGTGCCGAGGGTGCTGAACACGGTCAGGGCAAGAAGCAGCATCGGTCACGACTCCCAGTTGTCGGCCGTGTGATGCTTGCGGCCGCCTGAAGCGTGGCTTAACCGGCGACCATGACCGCCATCCGCATCGCCGTCCTCGGGGCGTCCGGCTATACCGGGGCCGATCTCGTGCGCCTCGCGCTCGGGCATCCCGACGTGGCGATCGTCGCGCTGTCGGCCAATGCCAAGGCGGGGCAGACGATGGCCGACGTCTGGCCGCACTTCGCGATGTTCCCTGACCTGCCGCGGCTGGTGCGGGCGGAGGAGGTCGATTTCGCGGGCATCGACGTGGTGTTCGGCTGCCTGCCGCACGCGGCGTCCGCAAAGCTGCTGGGCGGAGTAAAGGGACCGCGGATCGTCGACCTGTCGGCCGACTTCCGGCTGAAGGATGCCGCAACCTATGCCGAGTGGTACGGCGGCACGCATCCGGCCCCGGCGCTGCTGCCCGAAGCGGTGTATGGCCTGACCGAGTACGCCCGCGACGCGCTGCCGGCGGCGCGGCTCGTCGCCTGCCCGGGGTGTTATCCGACCGCGGTGTTGCTCGGCCTGCTGCCGTTGATGGCGGCTTCGCTGATCGCGCCGGAGCGCATCACGATCAACGCTTTGTCCGGCGTCAGCGGGGCGGGGCGGTCGCTCAAGGAGGCCAACCTGTTCCCCGAGATCGCCGAGGCGGTCGCGCCCTACGCCATCGGCCGCCACCGCCACATGCCCGAGATCGAACAGGAGCTGTCGGCCCGCGCCGGGATGCCGGTGACGGTCAGTTTCACGCCGCACCTGATCCCGATGAACCGCGGCGAACTGGTGACGATGATCGTCGAGACGACCGCTCCCGTCGCCGACCTGCGGGCGGCGCTCGCCGAGCGCTACGCCGCCGAGCCGTTCGTCCACCTCCTGCCCGAGGGCGTCGCACCGACGACGCGCATGGTGCGCGGCTCGAACCACGTCGTCGTCAACGTCTTCGCCGACCGGGTGCCGGGCCGGGCGATCGTCGTCGTCGCGATCGACAATCTGGTGAAAGGGTCGAGCGGGCAGGCGCTGCAGAACATGAACGTCATGCTCGGCCTGCCGGAAACGACCGGGCTGCGCCAGGCCCCGCTGTTCCCGTGATCGCGACCGAACGCCTGCTGCTCGACGTCTGGCGCGACGACTATCGCGCGCCGGCGGCGGCGATGAACGCCGATCCGGCGGTGATGCACTGGTTCCCGGCACCGCTCACCGTCGCTGAGACCGACGCGCAGATTGACCGGCAGATCGCGACGCTGGCGCAGCGCGGCTTCTGCTTCTGGCCGGTGATCCGCCGCGCCGACGGCGTGTTCCTCGGCCTTGCCGGGCTGAAGGACGGCGCGCCCGCGACGCCGATCGAAGGCAGCGTCGAGATCGGCTGGCGCTTCGCGGCGCACGCGTGGGGCCACGGCTATGCGACCGAGGCGGCGCGGGCGGCGCTGGCCCACGCCTTTGCCGATCCGCATGTCCCCGAGGTCGCGGCGATCACCGCGGCGGGCAATGCGCCGTCGTGGCGGGTGATGGAGCGGCTCGGCATGACGCGCGATCCCGTGGGCGAGTTCGATCATCCGTCGGTCGCCGTCGATCATCACGCCAACCCGCACGTCACCTACCGGATCGCGCGGCCGTGACGCTCCACGCGTTCAACGGCGTCGCGCCGACGCTCGGCCCCGGTGCGTTCGTCGCCGCCGGCGCGCACGTCATCGGCGACGTCCGCCTCGGCGCGGGGGCGAGCGTGTGGTACAATTGCGTGCTGCGCGGCGACGTTGCGCCGATCGTCGTCGGGGCGCGGTCGAACATCCAGGACGGCAGCGTCGTCCACGTCACCCGCTCGACCGCCGGCACGTTCATCGGCGACGACTGCCTGATCGGCCATCTGGCGATGGTCCATGGCTGCGTGCTCGAGGACCACAGCTTCGTGGGCTTGGGCAGCATCGTCATGGACGGCTGC
>CAHJWP010000208.1 GCA_903642255.1 Sphingomonadaceae bacterium
CCGCCCGGCCACCCCATGAGCATCCTGTCGGGTGGCCGGGCGGGGGCGCGGGCCGGGGCCGCCTCGATGAAACAAGCCCTAGCAGCTTTCGGACGCAGGACAGGAGGCCAATCATGCTCGGACGCGAAGTTCCCCAGGTCGTTTTCAAGACGCGGGTGCGGGACGACAGCATCGGCGGCGACAACCCGTTCCGCTGGCAGGATGTCACGACGGCCGAAATCTTCGGCAGGGGCAAACGGATCGTCGCCTTCTCGCTGCCCGGCGCCTTCACCCCCACGTGCTCGAACGAGCAGTGCCCGGGCTTCGAGCGACTGTACGACGACATCAAGGGCCATGGCGGCGTCGACGAGGTGTACTGCATCGCGGTCAACGACGCCTTCGTCATGTACCAGTGGAGCCTCAAGCTCGGGCTGAAGAACATCAAGATGCTGCCCGACGGTTCGGGTCGCTTCACCCGGCTGATGGGGATGCTGGTCGACAAGGACGCGCTCGGCTTCGGCTACCGCTCGTGGCGCTACGCGATGGTCGTCGACGACGGCGTGGTCAGCGCGTGGTTCGAGGAGCCGGGGATCAATGACGACGGGGCCGATCAGGATCCCTATACGGTTAGTACGCCGGAGAATATCCTCGGCTGGGTCCGTGCCAATCCGGTTCGCTGAGGCGGCGGACCGGCCGATGTTGTCGGCGCGTACCCCTTTGGTGCCGAAAGCGGCGTACGCGAGCCGGAAGAGCGTTCGCGGCACCGATCTGGTTGATCTTCTGACGGAGGAAGTACCGTTATCGCCCCGACGCTGATCCTTGGCCTCGTCGCGCTGGTAGCGGCGACCGCCGCTCCGGCCGCAGCGGGTCCGCGCTACGCCGCGACGATCGTCCGCGACGAATGGGGCGTGCCCCATATCCACGGGCATAGCGACGCCGACGCGATCTACGGCATGATCTATGCGCAGGCCGAGGACGATTTCCCGCGGATCGAGGCCAACTACCTGACAAACCTGGGCCGGCTGGCCGAAGCCGACGGCGAGAGCGCGGTGTGGAGCGATCTCCGCCAGCGGCTGTTCGTCGATCCGGTCAGGCTGCAGGCCGACTACGCCGGGTCGCCGCCTTGGCTGCGGGCGCTGATGGACGCGTGGGCGGCGGGGCTCAACGCCTACCTCGCCGACCATCCGGCGGTCCATCCGCGGGTGCTGACCCATTTCGAACCGTGGATGGCGCTGAGTTTCTCCGAAGGCAGCATCGGCGGCGACATCGAGCGCGTGCCGCTGGGGCCGCTGGCCGAGTTCTACGGCCACACCAGCGTTGCGACAGCCGACGACACCGCCTTCCGCGAACCCCGCGGCTCGAACGGCATCGCCATCGCGCCCCAGAGAACCAAAGACGGTCACGCCCTCCTCCTCATCAACCCGCACACCAGCTTCTTTTTCCGCGCCGAGGCGCAGGTGACGAGCGACGCGGGGCTGAACGCCTACGGCGCGGCGACATGGGGCCAGTTCTTTATCTATCAAGGCTTTAACGCGCACGCCGGCTGGATGCACACGACGAGCGGCGTCGACAATGTCGATACCTTCGCCGAAGACATCGAGTTGGCCACGCACATCGCCGACAGGTGGTACCGCTACGGCGGCAAGCGAGTGCCGGTGCGTTCGACCATGGTGGCGCTGCAGGTCCGCACCGCCGACGGCTCCCTCGCGACGCGCACCTTCACGACCTATGCCACCCGCCATGGCCCGGTCGTCGGCCGCGATGCCGCCGGACACTGGTTGACGGTATCCCTGATGAACACGCCGGTCGCCGCGCTCGAGCAGAGCTTCCTGCGGACCAAGGCGACGAACCGGACGGAGTTCCTGAAGGTCGCCGCGGCCACCGCCAACTCGACCAACAACACGCTGTTCGCCGACGATTCGGGCGAGATCAGCCTTCTCCTGCCGCAGTTCGTCCCCGTTCGCTCGCGGGCGTTCGACTATACCAAGCCCGTCGACGGCAGCGACCCGGCGGCCGACTGGCACGGGCTCCACCCGCTCGCCGACCTGCCGCAGGTCGACGATCCGGCGAGCGGCTTCGTCTACAACTCGAACGACGCCCCGTGGCGCGCGGCCGGCGATGCGACGCTGAACGCCGCCGCCTATCCGCGCTACATGGATCAGGCGGGGGCCAACCCGCGCGGCGACCATGCGCTGCGGGTGCTCGGCGCGGAGACGGCATTCACGCCGGAGAAGCTGATCGCCGCCGCCTATGATCCGTATCTGCCCGCCTTCGCCCGGCTGCTGCCCCGCCTGATCGCGGCGCACGACCAGGCCCCGACACCGGCGCGCGCGGGGCCGGTCGACCTGCTGCGCGGCTGGGACGACCGGTGGAGCGCGGCGTCGACCGCGACGAGCCTCGCCGTGTTCTGGGGGGAGGCGCTGTGGGCGACCGCCGCAGGGCCGGCCAAGGCCGCCGGCATGACGCCGTGGGATTACATAGCGACCCGCAGCACCGACGCCGAGCGGCTGACGGCGCTCGACACGGCGATCGCCCGGCTGACCACCGACTTCGGGTCGTGGGCCGTGCCGTGGGGCGAGATCAACCGCTTCCAGCGCAACGACGGGGCGATTCAGCAGGTGTTCGACGACGCGAAGCCGAGCACGCCGGTGCCCTTCACCAGCGCGCAATGGGGCAGCCTCGCGTCGTTCGGCGCGAAGCGCTATCCCGGCACCAAGCGTTACTATGGCACCAGCGGCAACAGCTTCGTCGCCGTCGTCGAGTTCGGGCCGACGGTGCGGGCCTGGGCGGTGACCGCCGGCGGCGAGAGCGGCGATCCCGCCTCGCCGCACTTCGCCGATCAGGTCGGGCGCTATGCGAGCGGCGCGCTGCGGCCGGTCCATTTCACCCCCGCCGACGTCGCCGCGCACGCGGTGTGCACGTATCGGCCGGGCGAGGGATGCGGGCCTCACAAGTAACCGTTCCGAACCCCGCTCTCTGCCGCCCGCGTTCAGGGGGGCTTCACCGCGACAACCGTACAGACGGGACAAGACGAACCGGAGTCGCGACTGTGCCGACCTTGCGGACGATACTGCTGACGACGGTCCTCGTCGCCGCGGCACCCGCGGCGGCACTGACGCTGACGCCGCAGCAGGGCGCGCTGCTCGACCGGCTGACGTGGGGGCGCAACGGCCCCGCCGCCGCCGAAATCGCGCGGCTCGGCACGGCGCGCTGGCTCGACGGCCAGTTGCATCCGGGCCGCGACATCAACCTGCCCGCCCCCGTCGCCGACCAGATCAGGGCGCTGCCCGTCGCGACGACGCCGGTGCTGATCGCGGTGCGGACGACCGAGGACCTCAACCGGGCGGCGAACGCGATGACCGATCCCGACGCCAAGGCGGCGGCGAAGAAGGTCTACAACGACGCGATCCAGGCGTTCGGCCATCAGGCGGCCGAGCGGTCGATCCTGCTGGCACTCTATTCGCCCGACCAGCTCGACGAGGTGATGACGTGGTTCTGGTTCAACCATTTCAACGTCCACATGTACAAGAACAACATCCGGGCGATGGTCGGCGATTACGAGGCGCGGGCGATCCGGCCGTTCGCGCTCGGCCGGTTCCGCGACCTGCTCGGCAGCACGCTGCGTGCGCCCGCGATGCAGAGCTACCTCGACAATGCGCAGAACGCCGCCGGTCACATCAACGAGAACTACGCCCGCGAGATCATGGAACTCCACACCATGGGCGTCGGCTCGGGGTACAGCCAGAAGGACGTGCAGGAACTCGCGCGCATCCTGACCGGCGTCGGCATCGACCCCAGGCCGGAGAACCCGACCGTCAAGCCGCCGCATACCCAAGAACTGTTCCGCGACGGCCTGTTCGAGTTCAACCCGAACCGCCACGACTATGGCGACAAGGACTTCCTCGGCCATCACATCGTCGGCCGCGGCTTCGCCGAGGTCGAGGAGGCGCTCGACATCCTGTGTGCCCAGCCGGCGACGGCGCACCATGTCAGCCTGCAGCTGGCGAAGGCGTTCGTGTCGGACAATCCGCCGGCGGCGCTCGTCGACCGCATGGCGGCGACCTTCCTGTCGAGCC
>CAHJWP010000209.1 GCA_903642255.1 Sphingomonadaceae bacterium
CGTACCGGTCCGGTTAACGCGCGGCGAGCGGCACATACTCGCGGTGGGTCTCGCCGGTGTAGAGCTGGCGCGGGCGGCCGATCTTCTGGTCGTGGTCCTCGATCATCTCGTTCCACTGCGCGACCCAGCCGACGGTACGGGCGAGGGCGAACAGCACGGTGAACATCGACGTCGGGAAGCCGATCGCCGACAGGATGATGCCCGAATAGAAGTCGACGTTGGGGTACAGCTTCTTGTCGACGAAATACGGGTCGCTCAGCGCGATCTGCTCGAGTTCGCGGGCGACGTCGAACACCGGATCGGTGACGCCCATCTTGGCCAGCACCTCCTTGGCGGTCGCCGCCATGACCGTCGCGCGGGGGTCGTAGTTCTTGTAGACGCGGTGGCCAAAGCCCATCAGGCGGAACGGGTCGTCCTTGTTCTTGGCCCGCGCGATGAATTCGGGGATGCGGTCGACGGTGCCGATCTCGCGCAGCATGTTCAATGCCGCCTCGTTCGCCCCGCCGTGCGCCGGGCCCCACAGGCAGGCGATGCCGGCGGCGATGCAGGCGAACGGGTTGGCGCCGCTCGAGCCGGCGAGGCGGACGGTCGAGGTCGACGCGTTCTGCTCGTGGTCGGCGTGGAGGATGAAGATCTTGTCCATCGCCGCCTCGATCACCGGATCGACGACGTACGGCTCGGCCGGCACGCCGAAGGTCATGCGCAGGAAGTTGCCGGTGTAGGACAGGCTGTTGTCGGGGTAGAGGAACGGCTGGCCGACCGAATATTTATACGCCATCGCCGCCATCGTCGGCATCTTGGCGATCAGCCGGTGGCTGGCGATGACCCGCTGCTGCGAATCGTGGATGTCGGTCGAGTCGTGGTAGAAGGCGCTCAGGGCACCGACGACGCCGCACATGATCGCCATCGGATGCGCGTCGCGCCGGAAGCCGCGGTAGAAGGTCGCCAGCTGCTCGTGGACCATCGTGTGGCGGGTGATCGTCCTGACGAACAGGTCGTGCTCGGCCGCGGTCGGCAGCTCCCCGTTCATCAGCAGGTACGCCACCTCCATGAAGCTCGACTGCTCGGCGAGCTGGTCGATCGGATAGCCGCGATGGAGCAGGATGCCGGCATCGCCGTCGATATAGGTGATCTTCGATTCGCACGCCGCGGTGCTGGTGAAGCCGGGGTCGTAGGTGAAGCGGCCGGTGTTGCCGTACAGCTTGCGGATGTCGACGACCTCGGGCCCGACCGTCCCGGCCATCACCGGATAGTCGCCGTCCTTGCCGTCGATCGTGAGGTGGGCCGAGTCGGTCATGCCACGCTTCCTTGTCCTGACGCCGGCGCTGCCGGGCTTGCGATCACATCGTCGAGCCGCCCCAGCGCCTCGTCGCGCCCGAGCAGCTCCAGTACCTCGAACAGGCCGGGCGAGGTGCCCGAGCCCGTCACCGCGGCGCGCAGCGGCTGGGCGACCTTGCCGAGCTTGAGCCCCTGCGCCTCGGCCACGCCACGGACCGCCGCCTCGATCGCCGCCGCCTGCCACGGGGTGCCGTCGAGCGCCGCCCGCACCGCCGCGACGACCGGCCGCGCGACGGGGTCGTCTAGCAGTTTTTGTGCAGCTGCGTCCATCGGGATCGGTCGGGCCCGCAGGTAGAACAAGGAGGCGGCGGCGAGCATGTTCAGGTCGGTGGCGCGCAGCTTGAGCTCGCCCATGCCGCGGTGCAGCAGGGCACGGCCGGCCTCGCCGAGGGGGCGATCGAGCAGCCGCTCGACCCGCGGGACGAGCAGGTCGACCAGCCGGGCATCGTCGGCGAGGCGGATATAGTGCCCGTTGACATGCTCGAGCTTCCTGAGATCGAAGCGCGCCGGGCCGCGGCCGATGCCGGCAAGGTCGAACCACTCGGTCGCCTGGGCCCGGTCGATGAACTCGTCGTCGCCGTGGCCCCAGCCGAGCTTGAGCAGGTAGTTGTCGACCGCCTCGGGCAGCATCCCCAGCTCGTCGCGATAGGCGTCGACACCGAGCGCGCCGTGGCGCTTCGACAGCTTGGCCCCGTCACTGCCGTGGATCAGCGGGATATGGGCGTAGACCGGGTCGGGCCAGCCGCCCCCGCTGGCGTCGAGCGCCCGGATCAGCGCCAGCTGGCGGAAGGCGTTGTTGAGGTGGTCGTCGCCGCGGATGACGTGGGTCACGCCCATGTCGTGGTCGTCGACGACGACGGCGAGCATGTAGGTCGGCGACCCGTCGGAGCGGAGCAGGACCATGTCGTCGAGCTCGGCATTGGCCACCGTGACGTCGCCCTGCACCCGGTCGGTAATCGTCGTACTGCCGTCGCGGGGTGCGCGGAAGCGGACGACGAACGGCGCGTCGCCGCCCTGCGCCGGGTCCCGGTCGCGCCACCGGCCGTCGTAACGCAGCGGCTGCTTCGCCGCGCGCTGGGCGGCGCGCATCGCCTCCAACTCGTCGGCAGTGGCGAAGCACCTGTAGGCGTGGCCGCTCGCCAGCAGCGCGTGCGCCACCGCGGCGTGGCGCGGGGCGCGCTCGAACTGCATCACCGGCTCGCCGTCCCAGTCGAGCGCCAACCAGCGCATCCCGTCGAGGATCGCGTCGACCGCGGCCTGCGTCGACCGCGCCCGGTCGGTGTCCTCGATGCGGAGCAGGAAGCGGCCGCCGTGATGCCGGGCGAACAGCAGGTTGAACAGCGCCGTCCGCGCCCCGCCGATGTGGAGGAAGCCGGTCGGCGACGGGGCGAAGCGGGTGACGACCTGAGGGTCAGAGGGCGTTGCGCCCATGCGGGATTTGTCCAATGATCGGCGGGGCGGGGAGGAGGCGGGCGGTGTCTAGCACAGACGATCAGGCGGCTGCCAGCGGTGGCGATCGGGTCACTGCCGGCGGCGGCGGGGTCTAGGCCGGACGATGGCCAGCGCGGCTGACGTTCCGCCGCGGCCGGCGTTCGCCATCCGGCTCGGGCCGGTCGCGGCGCGCATCGACGACTTCCTCCTCGCCGAGCGGGCGCAGATCCCACTTTGGTCGCCGGCCGCCTTCGGGCTCGGCATCGTGCTGTACTTCATGCTGCCATGGACCGGGCAGCGGCTTGCCGCCGTCGCTGCCGCCGCGGCGATCGCCGGCCTCGGCCTCGTGTCGCGCGGCGTCGTCGGTCGGCTGCTGGTCTGGGCCGGCATCCTCGGCGCGCTCGGCCTCGGCATCGCCGCGTGGCGCAGCGCCGACGTCGCGAGTCCCGTACTGCGCGACCGCTTCGAGGGCGACGTCGCCGGGCGGGTCGAGAGCGTCGAGGTGCGGTCGGGCCGCGGCCAGCTGCGCTTCATCCTCGCCCCCGACGATCCCGGCCTGCCGCCGCACGTCCGGCTGAGCCTCAAGACCAGCGCCGTCCCGGCCGGCCTCGCGCCGGGCGCGCTTGTCCGGCTGCGCGCCATGCTTCTCCCGCCGCAGGGGCCGAGCTTCCCCGGCGGCTACGACTTCGCGCGTACCCTGTGGTTCGCGCAGGTCGGCGCGACCGGCTATCCGCTGGGCGACACGGTCGTCACCCGGCCGGCCCCGCCGCCGTTTGGCATCGCGGGATGGCTCGACGACGCCCGCGCCCGGCTGACGCGGCGGATCGAGGCGCAGGTGCCGGGCGACGCGGGGGCGATCTCGGCGGCGTTCGTCACCGGCGATCAGGGGCAGATCTCGACCGACACCAACCTCGCGATGCGCTGGTCGGGGATGGCCCACCTGCTTTCGATCTCGGGCGTCCACATCGCCATCGTCGTCGGCGGCACGATGTGGCTGACCCGCGCGCTGCTGTGCCTCAGCCCGTGGATCGCGCTCAGGTGGCCGGTCAAGGCGATCGGCGCGGGGGCGGCGGCGCTGGCCGGCATCGCCTACACCATCCTCGCCGGCGCGCAGGTGCCGACGGTGCGGTCGTGCATCGGGACCGTCGTCGTCCTGCTCGGCGTCATCCTCGGCCGCGAGGCGCTGTCGCTGCGGCTGCTCGCGGCGGGCGGCTTCGTCATCATGGCAATCCGCCCCGAGGCGCTGCTCGGCCCGAGCTTCCAGCTGACCTTCGCCGCGGT
>CAHJWP010000210.1 GCA_903642255.1 Sphingomonadaceae bacterium
ACGTCGGTGGCCATGGTCGTTCGTTCCTGTTCTTCTCTGACATCCCGGCGCAGGCCGGGATCCGTGACCTCAAACGGGCGAGATCATCGATCCCGGCCTGCGCCGGGAGGACACGATGTGAAATTGCCTGGGGTTCACTCTGCCGCCTGCACCGACTTCAGGCCGCCGCGGATCGCCGCGCGGACTTCGGCCGGCGCGGCACCGAGCGCCTCGGCGATCAGCTTCGCCTGCTCGGCATTGTGGCGTTTGAGCAGCCCGGTGGCGGTCGCCGCCGCCGCGGCACGGCCGGCATAGATCGCCCGCCGTCCAACCGCGTCCTCGATGGGCCGCGCCACGAAGTGCCAGGCCCCGGCATTGCGCGGCTCCTCCTGGCACCAGACCACCTCGTCGAGGTTGACGAAGCGTGCGGCATAGTCGGCGATGACGTCGGCCGGAAACGGGTAGAGTTGCTCGACGCGCAGGATATAGAGGTCGTCGCGCTCGCCCTTCTCGCGTGCTTCGAGCAGGTCGTAATAGACCTTGCCCGAGCACAGGATCAGCCGCCGGACCTGATCGTCGGGCACCGCGTCGACGTCGTCGAGGCAGCGATGGAAACTCGACGCCGGACCCATATCGGCCAGCGTCGACACCGCCCGTTTGGCGCGCAGCAGGGATTTCGGCGTCATCACGATCAGCGGCTTGCGAAAGTCGCGCAGCAGCTGGCGGCGCAGGACGTGGAAGTAATTCGCCGGCGTCGTGCAGTTGACGACCTGCATATTATCCTCGGCGCACAGCTGGAGGAAGCGCTCGAGCCGCGCCGAGCTGTGCTCGGGCCCCTGCCCCTCGAAGCCGTGCGGCAGCAGCATGACGAGGCCTGTCGCGCGCAGCCACTTCGCCTCGCCGGCGGCGATGAACTGGTCGATCATCACCTGCGCGCCGTTGACGAAGTCGCCGAACTGGCCCTCCCACAACACCAGCGTCTTCGGGTCGGCGAGCGAATAACCGTATTCGAAGCCGAGCACGCCGAACTCGCTGAGCGGGGAATCGAGCACCTCGAACTTGGCGTCGATCGACTTCAGCGGCGTGTACTTGCTCCCGTCCTTCTGGTCGACCCACACCGAATGGCGCTGCGAAAAAGTCCCGCGACCCGAATCCTGCCCCGACAGGCGGACGCCGTAGCCATCCTCGAGCAATGTCCCGAACGCCAGCGCCTCGGCGGTCGCCCAGTCGATGCCCTCCCCGCCGTCGAGCGCCGCTTTTTTGGCGTCAAGGATGCGGGCGAGCGTCTTGTGAACGGTGAAGGCCGGCGGCACCGCGGTCAGCGCCGCCCCGACACGGCGCAGGTCGTCGGCCCCAACCCCGGTCTCGGCGGCGCGGCGGTCAGTGACCGCTTCCTTCGGCTTGCCTAGGCCGGACCAACGACCCTCGAACCATTCGGCCTTGTTCGCCTTATAACCGGCCGCCGCGGCAAAATCGCCTTCGAGCCGGTCGGTGAACTGCTCAATGTTCGCTGCCACCCACGCCTCGTCGACGACGCCTTCGCGGATCAGGCGCGCGGCGTACAATTCGCTGACCGCCGGATGCTTGGCGATCGCGGCGTACATCAGCGGCTGGGTGAAGCTCGGTTCGTCGGACTCGTTGTGGCCGAACCGCCGATAGCACCACATGTCGATGACGACGTCGCGCTTGAACGTCTGGCGGAACTCGGTCGCCACCTTGGTCGCGAAGGTCACCGCCTCGGGATCGTCGCCGTTGACGTGGAAGATCGGGGCCTGGACGATCTTGGCGACGTCGCTCGGGTACGGCGACGACCGCGCGAACTGCGGGCTGGTCGTGAAGCCGATCTGATTGTTGACGACGTAATGAATGCAGCCGCCGGTGTTGTAGCCGGTCAGGCCCGAGAAGCCGAAGCATTCGGCGACGATCCCCTGCCCGGCGAACGCCGCGTCGCCGTGCATCAGGACGGGGAGGACCTCGCCGTGCTCGTCGTCGCCGCGGACCGTCTGGATCGCGCGGACCTTGCCGAGGACGACCGGATCGACCGCCTCAAGGTGCGACGGGTTCGGCGTCAGCGACAGGTGGACCCTGTTGCCGTCGAACTCGCGGTCGGTCGAGGTGCCAAGATGATACTTGACGTCGCCCGACCCGCCGACGTCGTCGGGATTGGCCGACCCGCCGCCGAATTCGTGGAAGATGACGCGGAACGGCTTCTGCATGACGTTGCCGAGCATGTTGAGCCGGCCGCGGTGCGGCATCCCGAAGACGATCTCCCTGACGCCGTTCTGGCCGCCAATCTTGATGATCGACTCCATCGCCGGGATCATCGCCTCGCCGCCGTCCAACCCGAAGCGCTTGGTCCCGACATACTTGCGGCCGAGGAATTTCTCGAACTGCTCGGCCTCGATCAGCTTGTTGAGGATCGCCTTCTTGCCGAGTTCGGTGAACTGGATTTCCTTGTCGCGGCCCTCAATGCGGTCCTGGATGAAGCGCCGTTCGTCGACATCGTTGATGTGCATGTATTCGACGCCGACATTGCCGCAGTAGTTGGCCCGCAGGATGGTCACCAGCTCGCGGATCGTACCGCGCTCCATGCCGAGCGCGCCGCCGAGGAATATCTCGCGGTCGAGATCGTCTTCCTTGAAACCGTGATATTCCGGCGTCAGGTCGGCCGGCAAGTCGCGCTTCGACAGGCCGAGCGGGTCGAGGTTGGCAGCAAGGTGTCCGCGCACCCGGTACGTGCGGATCAGCATCATCGCCGCAATGGAGTCGTTCGCCGCGCGTTCGACCACTGCAGGATCGGCGGCCGGCGGGACGACCGGCGCGGCGGCGGCTGCCGACTTGCTGGCTTTGGCCGGCTTGGGTGGCAGATCGATCCCGGCCGCGTCGAGCGCCAGCGTCAGATCGTCGGCGGGCAGCGCCGGCCAGTCGCTCCGCCCCCACGTTGGCATCGGCATGTCGCCGGCCGCGGGAACTCCGCCCTCATAATCCATCGTTCACGTCCCTCGGATCGCGCGCCAGCGTCTTAGCGGCGACCGTCCCTTATGTCACCCTGCGAACCGGCGACTTCAACCGCGAAAGCGTCAGCCCCTGAGCAGATCGACGAGCGTCGTGCCCAGCGCCGACGGCGAGTCCGCCACGCGGATACCCGCGGCACGCATCGCCTCGATCTTGTCCTCGGCCTTGCCCTTGCCGCCCGCGACGATCGCCCCGGCGTGGCCCATGCGGCGACCCGGCGGCGCGGTGCGTCCGGCGATGAATCCGACCATCGGTTTCTTGACCTTGTTGAGGCGGATGAACTCGGCCGCGTCCTCTTCCGCAGCACCCCCTATTTCGCCGATCATGATGATCGACGTCGTCGCGGGATCGGCGAGGTAGAGTTCCAGCACGTCGATGAAGTTGGTGCCGTTGACCGGATCGCCGCCGATGCCGACCGCGCTCGTCTGGCCGAGCCCGACCGCGGTCGTCTGATGGACCGCCTCGTAGGTCAGCGTGCCCGAGCGCGACACGACGCCGACCGTGCCGCGCATGAAGATGTTGCCCGGCATGATGCCGATCTTGCACTCGCCCGGCGTCATCACGCCGGGGCAGTTCGGCCCGATCAGCCGCGACTTCGAGCCACTCAGCGCGCGCTTGACCTTGACCATGTCGAGCACCGGGATGCCCTCGGTGATGCAGACGATCAGAGGGATTTCGGCGTCGATCGCCTCGAGGATCGCATCGGCCGCGCCGGGCGGCGGGACGTAGATCACGCTAGCGTCGGCCCCGGTCGCCTCGCGCGCGGCGAGCACCGTGTCGAACACCGGCAAGCCGAGGTGGGTCGACCCGCCCTTCCCCGGCGCGACGCCCCCGACCATCTTCGTGCCGTACGCGATCGCCGCTTCGGAATGGAACGTGCCCTGCTTGCCGGTGAACCCCTGGCAGATGACGCGCGTGTCGGCGTTGACGAGAATGCTCAATGTCGGTCTCCGTAGGTTCGCGTCAGGCGTCGCCGGGCAGCGGATGCTCGCGCGTCGTGATTTCCGCCCAGTCATATGG
>CAHJWP010000211.1 GCA_903642255.1 Sphingomonadaceae bacterium
GGACGTCGCCGGCGCGCCAGCCGCCCCGCGCGCCGTCGGCGTCGCGCTCGACGTGCGCCTCGACGATCGCCCCGTCGGCGACGACGATCGCCCGCGTCTCGCCGATGCCGTGCTCGACCCACGTCTCGACCGACGTCTCAGTCCACGTCTCAGGCATCGATCCCCGCCCCGCGCAACAGCCGCCGGGTCTCGAACAGCGGCAGGCCGATGACGCCGGTCCACGACCCCGAAAAGGCCCGGACCAGTGCCGCCGCCCGCCCCTGGATCGCGTAGCCGCCCGCCTTGCCGTGCCACTCGCCACTGTCGAGGTATCGGCTGATCTCGTTGTTTTCCAATCGCTTGAAGGTCACGGTCGATATCGACACCGCATGGCGCGGGGCGCCCGATGCGTCGATCACGGTGACGGCGGTGACGACGCGGTGCCGCCTGCCCGACAGCAGCGTCAGGCAGGCGCGCGCTGCTGCCGCCGTATCCGCCTTCGGCAGGATGCGGCGGCCGACCGCGACGACGGTGTCGGCGGCGAGGACGACCGCCCCCGGATGCCGCGTCGCGACGGCCGCCGCCTTCGCCGCCGCCAGCCGGACGGCGTGGGGCACCGGCTGCTCGCCCCGCCGCGGCGTTTCGTCGAGGTCGGCCGCGTCGACCGCGTGCGGCACGACGTCGATCTGCGCCAGCAGCGCCAGCCGCCGCGGGCTGGCGGACGCGAGGATCAGCCGAGCCAAGCGACGCTCGCGCCGTGCGGATGGGCGCGGGCGAGCAGGCGGTCCTCGCCGTCGGGCCACAGCCGCAGCCGCAGCGTCGGCAGGTCGGCCGCGGTCTCGAACTCGAAGCGCAGCCACGCCAGCGGTGCCGCCACGGTCGCCGCCGCACCCAATGCTTCCATGTGCTTGGCGATCCGCGCCTGGCTCGCGGCGGGGAAATACTGGAAGGCGATGCTGTGCAGGACGACGGTCGCCGTGCCGGGCAGCAGCGCGACCTGGTCTTCCACCCAGTCGGCGGCGTCGGCCCCGACGATCGGCACGGGATCGGCGAGGAAGGCGGCGATCGCCGCGTCGAGCCGCGCGACGCGGTCGGGCTGGTCGGGCCAGACGTAGGCCAGCAGCCGGTCGGCGTCGCGGCGCAGGTCGACCGGCGCGCGATCGACCCCGGCGCGGGCGACGACGGCGACCGGCACATCCGGCGGCGGCGACCCGCTCCAGGCCGGCACCAGCCGAACCGCCGCGTCGGCCGGACCGACGGTCAGGCCGTTGAAATCATAGCCGTAGTGGTCGAGCCGCAGGTTGAGGCCGGCGCTCGCGCCGAGTTCGAACAGCCGCAGCGGCAGCCCGGTCGCTGCCGCGATGGCCATCAGGCCGGGCATCAGCACCCCCGAACGGCCGACCTCGTTGGTCTGCGGCGGCGAGTCGAGCCACGGCAGCAGGCGCGGGTCGGCGAGGGCGGCGGCGACACGCCCGGCGATAAAGTCGTGTTCCGGCAGCGGGTTGGGCGGATAGGCCGCGGCGAGACGCGGCAGGGCACCGGCGCGCACGAGCGCGTTGAGCCCGCCGAGCAGGCGCAGCACGAGCGCATCGGCGACCGGCTCGCCGGGCCAGCCGAGGACGCGCGCGCCGACCGCGGTCGAGCCGTCGATGACGCCGGCCACCGCGACGATCAGCCGTTCGGTGAACGGTGCCCCGAGGGTACGCGCCCAGTTCGCCTGGAACGCGAAAGCGGCACGGACGGCGGAGTCGCTCATGCCCCCCTGTGGCAGCGCCGCGCTTGCCGCGCAACGTGCGCGCCGGTACGGGCAGGTCCATGGCCGACGAGCTGATCATCGCGTTGCCCAAGGGGCGCATCCTGAAGGAGGCGCTGCCGGTGCTCGCGCGCGCGGGCATCGTTCCCGAGCCGGCGTTCGCCGACGAGGACAGCCGCGCGCTCAAGTTTTCCAGCAATATCAACGGCGTGTCGCTGATCCGCGTCCGGTCGTTCGACGTCGCGACGTTCGTCGCCTTCGGCGCGGCGCAGCTCGGCATCGCGGGGAACGACGTGCTGATGGAGTTCGCCTTTTCGGAGATCTACGCGCCGGTCGATCTCGGCATCGGCCGCTGCCGGCTGGCGGTCGCCGAACCCGCCGCGCAGGCGGCCGACGACGATCCCCGGACGTGGAGCCACGTCCGCGTCGCGACCAAATACCCGCACGTCACGCGCGCCCACTTCGCCCGCCGCGGGGTGCAGGCCGAATGCGTGAAACTCAACGGGGCTATGGAGTTGGCCCCGATGCTCGGCCTGTGCGACCGCATCGTCGACCTCGTCTCGACCGGCCGGACGCTGGCCGAGAACGGGCTCGTCGAGGTCGAGACGGTCGCCGAGGTCAGCTCGCGGCTGATCGTCAACCGCGCCGCATTCAAGACGCGCGCCGGGCAGGTCGTGCCGTGGGTCGAGCGCTTCCGCGCCGCCGCGGCGGGGGAGGCCGATGCCGTTGCGGCTTGACGCGGGCGTACCGGGTTTCGAGCGCGATTTCAAGGCGTTGGTCGAGGCACGGCGCGAGAGCGACGTCGCTGTCGCGGCCGATGTCGCGGCGATCGTCGCCGACGTCCGGGCGCGCGGCGATGCGGCGGTCGCCGACCTGACCGCCCGCTTCGACCGCGTCGACCTCGCGGCGACCGGCATCGAGATCGGCCGGGCGGAGATTGCCGCGGCGCGGTGCAGGATCGCGCCCGACGTCATGGCGGCGCTCGACCTCGCCGCCGACCGCATCCGCGCCTTCCACGAGGCGCAGCGGCCGACCGGCCTCGACACGACCGATAGCCTAGGGATTAGAACGGGTTACCGCTGGACGCCGATTGCCGCCGCGGGGATTTACGTCCCCGGCGGGCGCGCCGCCTATCCGTCGTCGGTCCTGATGAACGCGATCCCCGCGAAGGTCGCCGGGGTCGGCCGGCTGGTCATGGTGACGCCGACGCCGGGCAATGAAATCAACCCGTTGGTCCTCGCCGCGGCCGATCTCGCCGGGGTCGACACGGTCTATCGCATCGGTGGGGCGCAGGCGATCGCGGCGCTGGCCTATGGCACCGAAAGCATCGCCGCGGTCGACAAGATCACCGGCCCGGGCAACGCGTGGGTCGCCGAGGCCAAGCGCCAAGTCTTTGGGATCGTTGGCATCGACATGGTCGCCGGGCCGTCCGAGGTCGTCATCGTCAGCGACGGCCGGTCGGACCCCGAATGGGTCGCCGCCGACCTCCTCGCCCAGGCCGAGCACGACGCGGTGGCGCAGTCGATCCTCATCACCGATTCAGCGGCGTTCGGCGATGCGGTCGCCGCCGCGGTCGAGCGGCAACTTCTTGATCTTGCGACGCGATCCGCCGCGCGCGCGAGCTGGGAGGCCTATGGCACGATCGTCGTCGTGGCCGATTTCGCCGCCGCCGTGCCGCTGATCGACGCGCTGGCCCCCGAGCATCTGCAGGTCATGCTCGACGATCCCGACGTTGTCTTTCAAGGGGTTAGCCACGCCGGCTCGATCTTCCTCGGCCGCCACACGCCCGAGGCGGTCGGCGATTACGTCGCGGGCCCCAACCACGTCCTGCCGACCGGGCGACGGGCGAGGTTTTCCAGTGGGTTAGGCGTCACCGACTTTATGAAGCGGACGACCTTCCTCGGCTGCGGCCCCGCCGGACTCGCGGCGATCGGGCCCGCCGCGGTGACGCTGGCGACCGCCGAGGGTCTGCCGGCGCACGCCAATTCGGTTCGTTTGCGCCTCCAGCCGTAGGACAGCGTGTAGGACGCTGTGTTGGGTTCCGCCCGTGCATCGGCCGCGGACACTCCGCGCTACCACGCGCGCTACCGCGCTGCGCCACGACCGACCGACCGCGCCGCACCGACGAGACGCTCCCGCGTCACGCGACCGCGGCCGTCAGCCGTTCTCCGGCAGCGGCGGCACGCGGGCGAGGCGCAGCGCGATGGCCAGCCCGGCGAGCCCGAGGGCAGCGCAGAACGCCACGACGCCGG
>CAHJWP010000212.1 GCA_903642255.1 Sphingomonadaceae bacterium
GGGGCGATCATGTCGCGGGGCTTGCCGGAACGCCGGGTGGCGAGGAGCGACAGGGGCGTGGAGCGGTCGTTGAACATGGGCGGGAGCTAGGGGATCGCGCCGCCCCGCGCAACCGCCCGCCCGGGAGGGGAGACCCCTTGCCCCCCGCACCCCACCCGCTACTGTATCCCTCAACGGTTGCCGTCCGAGCGGCCGGTCTAGGGAGCTTCATGGCCAGCATTTCTGCCGTCCCCGCGGCTGCCCCGCAGTGGTTCGGCCATCCGCGCCAGCTCGCCCGGCTGTTCTCGACCGAGCTGTGGGAGCGGTTCGGCTTTTACGGCCTCCGCGCACTGCTGGTGCTCTACCTGACCAAGCATTTCATCTACGGCGACAAGGCCGCCGGCGGGATGTACGGCGCGTATCTCAGCCTGACCTATCTGACCCCGTTCATCGGCGGCATCCTCGCCGACCGCTTCCTCGGCTCGAAGCGCGCGGTCAAGTTCGGCGCGCTGGTGATGAGCGTCGGCTACTTCATCCTGTGCTTTGGCGGCGGCGATGCGGTGCCGACGGCGACGTTCGACGGCGTCCGCCACACCGTCGCGGTCGAACAGGTCGGCGGCAACGAGGCGCGGTTCCTGACCGACCATGGCACGCGGCTCAGGATCAGGGGCAACGATGACGGCTCGGTCGCGCTGCTTGCCCCCGACGGCTCGACCGCGCGGACGATTGCCAAGGACGGGTTCGCCGCCGACGCCGAACGCTCGCCGCTATACGTCGCGGTCATGCTGCTGGCGCTGTCGGCGGTGTGCATCGGCAACGGCTTCTTCAAGCCGAACATCTCGACGATGGTCGGCGCGCTCTATGCCGAGGGCGACCGGCGGCGCGACGCCGGCTTCACCATCTTCTACATGGGGATCAACCTCGGCAGCCTGGGATCGCAGATCCTGTGCCCGTTCCTCGCCGTCGCCTTCGGCTGGTGGGCGGGGTTCGGGCTGGCGGCGGTCGGCATGCTGATCGCGTGGAGCCTGATCCAGTTCGACGGGGGGCGGCTCGCCGGCTACGGCGAGGTCCCGGCGACCGGCCGGCCCGACCGCGCGATCCCGATCTATCTCGCCAGCCTCGCGGCGATCGCCGTGCCGTGGCTGCTGTTCTCGAATACGCTGGCGGCGGTGCCGGCGGCCGCGGGGACCGGGTTCGTCGGTTACCTCGCGGCGCTGCCGGTGCTCGGCAAGATCCTGTTCGCGACCTTCCTGATCGGGGTGCCGGCGATCCTCGTCTGGTCGTGGCGTGTCGGCTCCCGCAAAGAGTTCGAGATGATGCTCGCCGCGATGATCCTGATCGTCTTCAACGTCACCTTCTGGACGCTGTTCGAGCAGGCCGGGTCGAGCCTCACGCTGTTCGCCGATAGGAACACCGACCTGTCGGTGTTCGGCCTGTTCAGCATCTCGGCGGGGCAGACGCAGTTCTTCAACGCGATCTTCATCGTCCTCCTCGCGCCGGTCTTCGCCGCCATGTGGGCGGCGCTGGCGCGGCGCGGGATGGAGCCCGGCATCCCGGTCAAGTTCGGCATCGCGCTGGTCGGCGTCGGGGTCGGGTTCCTGTTCCTCGTCTGGGGGACGCGATACGCCGGCCCGGACTTCAAGGTGGCGATCTGGTGGCTCGCCGGTCTCTACCTGATCCATTCGATGGCCGAGCTGTGCATCTCGCCGGTCGGCCTCAGCATGATCACCAAGCTGTCGATCGCGCGGATTGTCGGCATGATGATGGGCGTCTGGTTCCTGTCGATCTCGGTCGCCGAATATGTCGGCGGCATCGTCGCCCAGGTCGCCAGCGTCGACACCGTCGGCGGGCAGGTGACCAACCTCAAGGTCAGCCTCGAGACCTACGCCGGCGTGTTCCAGACGATCGGCCTCGTCGCGGCGGGCATCGGGCTGGTCCTGCTGGTCGGCTCGTTCTTCCTCAAACGTCTGATGCACGGAGTCGATTGAGGGTGGGGCTGACGGGACGGCTGTTCGACCCGGCGGGCTGGGACTGGGGCACGGTGCCCGACTGGCTGGTGTTGGTAACGGCGGTGGCCGGCGCGGTCCTCGCGGTGCGCCAGCTGCGCAAGTCGGCCGAGGCGAACCGTGACGGCTGGCGCATCCAGCAGGGTGTCCAGCTGATGCAGATCGACGACAAGTACGAGACGACGCTGCAGGAGTCGCGCAAGGCGATCAAGCGGCTGCAGCTCGAATGCGAGGCGCTGATCGCCGGCGGCGAGCCGACGCCGCTGCGCGATCTGATTTCGCACCGCCTGTCGGCCATCTTCGCCGAACGGTCCGGAATCGGCTCGACCGACCCCGCCGTACGGGAAACAGCGCAGGCAGCGACCGACCGCTATTTCGTCCTGATGCAATTGCCGACCTACATCGAGACGATCGGCGTGCTGGTCGACGAGGAACAGGTCGGGGAGGACACGATCCTCAAGCTTTACGACGCGATGATCGCCAGCGTGATCGGCAACATTGTCACCCATATTGCCGAACGACGTGTCGGCAATCCCGATTTTCTGCGCTATGCCGAGGCACTGGCGGTCAAGGCGCAGGCGCGAATCGACCGCGCCAATGCCGCAACACCTTAGTAGAGGTCTTTGTTACGCATGGGCCAGCTCCATCAACCCGCACGATATAGGCGAGCATCGATGACCCGACAAGCACGTGGCCGCGTGGCGGCGCTGGCGTTCGCCCTGGTTCTTGCCGCTTGCGCCGGCAAGCCGCCGGTGAAGGCCGCGTCGGACAAGCCGGCAGGGCCGGTGGAGGTCGTGGCGATCCCGACCGATCCCTATCCCTCGACCTATCACCCCTACCCCGGCGTCACGACGGTGATCCGCGGCGCGACGATCTACGACGGGGCGGGGCGCAAGTTCGCCCCGGGCATGGTCCGGCTGGAGAACGGCAAGATCGCCGAGATCGGCGCGTCCGTCGCCATTCCAGCGGGCGCGACGGTGATCGACGCCGCGGGCCGCTTCGTCACGCCGGGCATCATCGACATCCACAGCCACTTGGGCGACTATCCGAGCCCGCAGGTCCAGGCGGTCAGCGACGGCAACGAGGCGACGCGGCCGAACACCGCCGACGTTTGGGCCGAACATTCGGTCTGGCCGCAGGACGCGGGGTTCACCCGGGCGCTCGCCGGCGGGGTCACGACGTTCCACATCCTCCCCGGTTCGGCGAACCTGTTCGGCGGGCGCGGCGTCACGGTCAAGAACGTGCTCGGCCGCACCGCGCAGGACATGAAGTTTCCGGGTGCCAAGCCGAGCCTCAAGATGGCGTGCGGCGAGAACCCCAAGCGCGTCTACGGCAGCAAGGGCCAGTCGCCCGCGACCCGTATGGGCAATATCGCCGTCGACCGCCAGGTCTGGTCCGACGCTGTCATCTACAAGCGCAAGTGGGACGACTATACCCGCAAGGCGAAAGCCGGCACCGCCAGGCCCTCCGACGCGCCGCGCCGCGAGCTCGCCAACGACACGCTGATGGGCGTGCTGAACGGCGACATCCTCGTCCAGAACCACTGCTACCGCGCCGACGAGATGGCCAACGTCATCGCCATGTCAAAGGAGTTCGGCTATCACGTCAGCGCGTTCCACCACGCCGTCGAAAGCTACAAGATCGCCGATCTCCTGCGGCAGGAGAACATCTGCTCGGCGATGTGGGCCGACTGGTGGGGCTTCAAGATGGAAAGCTACGACGGCATCCGCGACAATATCGCGCTGGTCCAGAACGCGGGCGCGTGCGCCATTGTCCACTCCGACGACCCCAACGGCATCCAGCGCCTCAATCAGGAAGCGGCCAAGGCGATGGCCGCCGGCCGCCGCGCCGGCATCGTCATCCCGCCCGAGGTCGTGTGGGAATGGCTGTCGCTCAACCCGGCGAAGGGGCTGCAGATCGACCGGCAGACGGGGTCGCTCGAGCCCGGCAAGATGGCCGATGTCGTGCTGTGGAACGGCGACCCGCTGTCGGTCTA
>CAHJWP010000213.1 GCA_903642255.1 Sphingomonadaceae bacterium
AACCACGCGTCGTCGAGTTCAGGCGCGGCGTCCGGATTGTCGGCGATCTGCGCGGCGATGTCGTCGTCGGTCAGCGCGTCGAGCCACGCGAGGTTTTCCGGCCGCGTGGTCCACGCGACGCCCTCGGCGATCATCTCAGGGGTGACTTCGACGATATTTTCGGGCTTCTCGTTCACTGGCCGTCCTGACACTGATGATTCGCCGCTTGGCTCCGCGCCATGTATAGGTAACCAAATATAGCCGATCGCTCATGGCGGCGACAGGGCCGATGGCGATCAGCCGGGTCTCGCCATAATCGGACCTGTCGTCGACCTCCTCGATATAGTCGCCGCGGAACACCAGCAAGCCGACGACAAGGGCCAGCCCGTGCTTGGCGCGATTGATGCGGTCCTTTTCGGGGTCGATCTCGTACCCCACTATTCCGCCGCGACACCCACCAGCAGGCCCTGCGCGTCGTCCTCGTTCGCGGCACCCGCCACGCCCGCCGCCTGCGCGCCGCGGCGGCGGTCGAAGGCGTCCCAGACTTCGTTCCAGTTGCCCTTGGTCGCGGCCTTCGAATATTCCGTGGCGCGCGCCTCGAAGAAGTTGGCGTGTTCGACGCCGTTGAGGAGCGGGCTGAGCCACGGCAGGGGATGCTCGTCGATCATGTAGATCGGCTTCATGCCGAGCTGCTTGAGGCGCCAGTCGGCGGTGAAGCGGACGTAGCGCTTGATCTCGGCGGGCGTCATGCCGGTGACCGGGCCCATCTCGAAGGCGAGGTCGATGAACGCGTCCTCGAGGCGGACGGTGCGGATGCAGACGTCGGCGATGTCGTCGCGGATCTTCGCCGACAGCACGCCGGTCTCGGCGCAGAAGGCGTGGAACAGCTTGATGATGCCCTCGCAGTGGAGGCTCTCGTCGCGGACGCTCCACGTCACGATCTGGCCCATGCCCTTCATCTTGTTGAAGCGCGGGAAGTTCATCAGCATCGCGAAGCTGGCGAACAGCTGGAGCCCCTCGGTGAAGCCGCCGAACATGGCGAGCGTCCGGGCGATGTCGGCGTCGTTGTCGACGCCGAAGGTCGCCATATACTCGTGCTTGTCGCGCATTTCCTTGTAGTTGAGGAAGGCGCTGTATTCGCTTTCGGGCATGCCGATCGTGTCGAGCAGGTGGCTGTAGGCGGCGATGTGGACCGTCTCCATGTTGCTGAACGCGGTCAGCATCATCTTGACCTCGGTCGGCTTGAACACGCGGCCGTATTTCTCGTGGTAGCAGTCCTGCACCTCGACGTCGGCCTGGGTGAAGAAGCGGAAGATCTGGGTGAGCAGGTTGCGCTCGTGCTCGGTCAGCTTCTGCGCCCAATCGCGGCAGTCCTCGCCCAAGGGCACCTCCTCGGGCATCCAGTGGATCTGCTGCTGGCGCTTCCAGAAGTCGAACGCCCAGGGGTATTCGAACGGCTTGTAGGTGTTGGAGGCTTTGAGCAGGGACATTGGTTACTCCGTAGGTCCGGACGGCGGTCCGGGCTCAAAAAGGGAAATACTTGGGCGCCTCTTAGCGAGGCTGATCAGCACGACAATTAGGACGACGACGAATGGCAGCCACAGCAAGGTAAACTGTAGCCATTCGAAAGCGCTGCCGTGTCTGCCGCTGATCAAGGAAGGACTATGCCACATTTCTACGAACAGGCAGCCTTTACCATGGCAATGGAAACCATAGCTATTTGGCCAATCCAGCCACTCTCCAAGCCAGACCAGACCTACGACCCATGCCGATATGGTCGCCATCAATAGCCAAAAGCGACCCGCTTCCAACTGGTGGTAGCTCTCCTTTAACTCAGGGATGCCAGTCCAGCTCATGCGGCAGCTGCATGTCGGTAAGCGAGGGGACCGACGTCGCGCGTCGTGGAATGCGCGGTGTCGACCCCCTCGCCCGCCCGCCGGAGCTTAACGGGCCCGGCTGGTCCCGGGTTTCCCCGGGGATGCCCTGCTGACAGGCACGGCATTGGTGGACCGCGGTGCCCGGTCCGTGACGTCGGACGAACCCCGGCCGCGGCAAAGCCGCGGCCGCGGCTCGCCGGCCGAGCACTGCGCCGAGTCTGCGCGCTGCGCTTCGCGCTGCTTGCAGCCGGCTTGGCTACTGACACGCCAGGCACTCGTCATAATCGTTCATGCGCTCGACCTCGATCGTCCGCAGGTCGGGCGTGTTGTCGGCCTCGACCCCGCCGGCGAAGCCGGCGCGCTGGATCGACTTGGACCGCAGGTAATAGAGCGACTTGATGCCGAGCTCCCACGCGCGGAAGTGGAGCATCAGCAGGTCCCACTTCTCGACGTCGGCCGGGATGAACAGGTTGAGGCTCTGCGCCTGGTCGATGTACGGCGTCCGGTCGCCGGCGAGTTCGAGCAGCCAGCGCTGGTCGATCTCGAACGCGGTGCGGAACACCGCCTTCTCGTCGGCGGTGAGAAAATCGAGGTGCTGGACCGAGCCGCCCTGCTCGAGGATCGAGTTCCACACATTGTCGCTGTTCTTCGCTTTCGCGGTCAGCAGCTTCTCGAGGAACGGATTGCGGATCGAGAAGCTGCCCGACAGCGTCTTGTGGGTGTAGATGTTCGCCGGGATCGGCTCGACGCAGGCGCTGGTGCCGCCGGTGATGATGCTGATGCTGGCGGTCGGGGCGATCGCCATCTTGCAGCTGAAGCGCTCCATGACGCCGGCGTCGGCGGCGTCGGGGCACGCGCCGCGTTCGTTGGCGAGGTGCATCGACGCCTCATCCACCTGGGCACGAATGTGGCGGAAGATCTTCATGTTCCACGACTTCGCCATCGCGCCCTCGAACGCGAGGCCGCGCGCCTGGAAGAAGCTGTGCAGCCCCATGACGCCGAGGCCGACCGAGCGCTCGCGCATCGCGGCATAGGCAGCGCGCTCCATACCGGGCTCGGCGCGGGCGATGTAATCGGAGAGCACGTTGTCGAGGAAGCGCATGACGTCCTCGATGAAGACGCGGTTGCCCTGCCAGTCGTCCCAATATTCGAGGTTGAGGCTCGACAGGCAGCAGACCGCGGTGCGGTCCTTGCCGTACTGGTCGACGCCGGTCGGCAGGACGATCTCCGAACACAGGTTCGACGTCGAGACACGCAGGCCGACGTCGCGCTGGTGCCTCGGCATGGCGTCGTTCACGTGGTCGATGAAGACGATGTACGGTTCGCCGGTCGCCAGCCGCGTCTCGACCAACTTGGTGAACAGGCCGCGGGCGTCGACGGTGGCGCGGACGTCGCCGGTCTTCGGGCTGACGAGCTGCCACTCCGAACCGCTGCGGACGGCTTCCATGAACTTGTCGGTGACGAGGACGCCGTGGTGGAGGTTGAGCGCCTTGCGGTTGAAGTCGCCGCTCGGCTTGCGGATTTCGAGGAACTCCTCGATCTCGGGGTGGCTGACGTCGAGGTAGACCGCCGCCGAGCCGCGCCGCAGCGACCCCTGGCTGATCGCGAGGGTGAGCGAGTCCATGACGCGGACGAACGGGATGATGCCGCTGGTCTTGCCGTTGAGGCCGACCGGCTCGCCGATGCCGCGGACATGGCCCCAATAGGTGCCGATGCCGCCGCCGCGCGCCGCGAGCCAGACATTCTCGTTCCACGTGTCGACGATCGCGTCGAGGCTGTCGCCGACCGAGTTCAGGTAGCACGAGATCGGCAGGCCGCGGCCGGTGCCGCCGTTCGACAGGACCGGCGTCGACGGCATGAACCACAGCTTCGAGATATAGTCGTACAGCCGCTGAGCGTGGTCGGCATCGTCGGCGTACGCCGCGGCGACGCGGGCGAACAGGTCCTGATACGATTCGCCGGGCAGCAGGTAGCGGTCCTTGAGCGTCTCGCGGCCGAAGTCGGTGAGCAGCGCGTCGCGGCTGCGGTCGACGGTCACCGGCCACGCCCATGGCAGGATGGCGTTCGAGGCGCGCGGATCTGGTTTCGCGTCGCCCGGATGTTCG
>CAHJWP010000214.1 GCA_903642255.1 Sphingomonadaceae bacterium
GGCGGCACCCAGTGGGCGAAGGGGACAAGATCGGCGGCGGCAAGATGGCTGCCGGTCGCGGCAAGGAAGTCGCCCCACGCCGCGGTCCCGGCGTTGAGCTGCGAACGCCATGCGGCGCGGGTTGCGGGATCGATCGCCGGACCGGCGCCGAGCACGACGCCGGCCTCCTCGAACGTCTCGCGTGCGGCGGCGACGCGGGCGGCGGCGTCGGTTGCGTCGAGGGTGGCGAACCCTGTCGCCAGCGCCGGATCGCCGGCGACGGCCGCATCGCCGGGGTCGACCCGCCCACCGGGAAAGACCATCGCGCCGCCGGCGAAGGCGGTGTTCGCATGGCGCTCGAGGAGGAGGAGTTCCCAGCCGGTCGGCGCGTCGCGGAGGAGGACAACGGTGGCGGCGGCGATGGCGGGATCGGGGGGCTGAAGGTCGGTCATCGGCCCAGCTCTAGACCGCCGGCGCACCTCGACCAAACCCGCTCATGCCGAGCCTGTCGAAGCACGCACCACCCTGTCGGCGTGCTTCGACAAGCTCAGCATGAGCGGCTGCGGGATGGCGACAGGTGGACGCAGCGGGTCTCAGCCGCTCGCCCCGACCTCCCGCTGTCGGGCGAAGCGCGCCACCTCCGCGCCCGATGGAAGATCACCGCCGCGCGCTCACCCGCAGCAGTTTCCCCGGATCGTCGTCGGTGACGATCCACACCGCGCCGTCGGGGCCCTCGACGGCGTCGCGGATGCGTTCGCCGCGGTCGTGCAGCAGGCGCTCCTCGCCGACGACGCGGTCGTTCCGCACCACCAGCCGGACGAGCGCGGTCGACGCCAGCCCGCCGATCAGGAAGTCGCCGCGCCATTCGGGGAACATCTTTCCCGAATAGATCGTCAGGCTGGCCGGGGCGATGACCGGGTCCCAGTAATAGACCGGCTGCTCCATGCCCGGCGCGGCGGTGATGCCGCGGCCGACCGGCTTGCCCGAATATTCCTCGCCGTAGCCGATCGACGGCCAGCCATAATCCTTGCCGCGCTCGACGAGGTTCAGCTCGTCGCCGCCGCGCGGGCCCATCTCGACCTCCCACAGCTTGTGCTGCGCGTCGAAGGCGATGCCGAGGATGTTGCGGTGGCCGTCGGTCCAGATCTCGGGGCGGGCCCCGGCGCGGCCGGCGAACGGGTTGTCGGCGGCGGGCGACCCGTCGGCGTTGAGGTGGACGATCTTGCCGAGGTCGCTGGCGAGGTCCTGCGCCTGCACCCGGCCGGGCAGGATCGACCGCTCGCCGAGGCCGAGGAACAAGGTGCCGTCGGGTGCGAAGACCAGCCGCCCGCCGTTGTGCAGCGCCGACTTAAGCGCCGGCTGGACCCGGAAGATCACCGCCACGTCGTCGAGCCGCGGTGCGGTGCCGTCGACCAGCGTGCCGCGGGCCAGCGCAAGGCCGTTCGCGCCGCCGTCGCGCGGCTCGGAGTAGGTGAAATAGACACGATGGTCGGTGGCGAAGCCGGGGCTCAGCGCGAGGCCGAGCAGGCCGCTCTGCCCGTCGAAGTTGACCTTGGGCACGCCCGCGACCGGCGGCGACACCCTGCCGACGGGGGTGACGATGCGCAGCGCCCCCGGCTTCTCGGTGACCAGCATCCGCCCGTCGGGCAGGAAGGCGATCGCCCACGGGAAGTGCAGGTTGGTCGCGACCTCGGTGACGGTCAGCGGCGTCTTGGTGTGGACCTCCTCGGCGCGGTGCTGCCCGGCGAAGGCGGGGCGGTACGTCGGGTTGTTGGGGGGATCGGTCGCGACGGGCGCGGCGAGGGTTGGGGTGGCGAAGAGGAGGGCAAGGAGGAAGCGCATGCCGGTCGAGCGCGCCAGCCGCGTCACGGTTCCGCCGCGTCGCCGAACTCGGCGGTCGAGTAGAGCGACAGGACCGACCAGCCGAGCGACGTGTAGAGCGCGTGGCCGGCCGCCGTGGCGGTCAGCACTTGGCGCGCGTCACCGCGGTGGGTGGCGAGCGCGCGCATGATCGCGCCGCCAAGCCCGCGGCGGCGGTGCGCCGGGTGGGTCGCGATCTGGTCGTAGACGAACAGCCCGGCATGGCGCACGGCCCGGCCCCGCGCTGCGAGCGTGCCGTCGGCGGCGGTGATCCGCGCGGCCAGCACGTCGCCGTCGCGATCGACGGTCAGCGTGTAGCCCGGCGGCAGCGGAATCCCGCCGCGCATCGGCCCGTCGCACGCCATGAAGTACGCCTGCGGATGCTCGCGCCAGCTGCCGGGCAGCAGCGCCATCAGCTCGGTCAGCGGCGCGCACAGCTTGATCAGGATGCGCGGCTCGGCGACCGTCGCGGCCAGCGCGGTGATCGCCGGCGTCGGTGTCGCAAAGATGTAGCGACGCGTCTCGGTCGGCGACCCGGTGTCGACGCGGATCGCTTCGCCGTCGCGCATCGGGGCCGGCAGCCCGCGCGACATCGACCGCCCCGCCGCCCACGCCGCGAGCAGGTCGGGCGCGACGCCGTTATTGTCCAGCGCCGCTCCCCGCCCCATCCGTCCGATACCGCCCGAACCACGCCAGGATCGCCGCATTTTCCGCCGTCAGCTGCGACGGGCGTTCGGCAAGGCCGTGGTGGCTGGCGCCCGGCACGCGGATCAGGGCGGTGGGGACCTTGCGCAGGGTGAGGGCGGCGTAGAACTGCTCGGCCTCGCTCGCCGGGGTGCGGTGATCGTCCTCGCCGACCATCAGCAGCGTCGGCGTCGTCACGTGGCCGGCGAGCGACAGCGGCGAGTGCGCCCACAGCAGGGGCTCGTTGTCCCACGGCGTCGTCCCGAACCACGACCGCAGCATCTCGTTGTAGCCGTCGGTGGTCAGCCCCTCGCTGGTCCAGTTGATCACCGGCTTCTGGCTGACCGCCGCCCTGAACCGCCCAGTCTTGCCGACGATCCACGCGGTCAGCAGGCCGCCGCCCGAGCCGCCGGTGACGAACAGGTTGTTGGCATCGGCCGGACCATTGCGAATCGCGTCGTCGACGACGTTCATCAGGTCGTCGTAGTCGTGGCTCGGATAGTCCTTCCAGATCGTGTTGGCGAACGCCGCGCCCTCGCTCGTCGAGCCGCGCGGGTTGGCGTAGACGACGACATAGCCGGCGGCGGCATAGAGCTGGTCCTCGCTCGACCAGACAGGGGCGTAGGCGGCATAGGGCCCGCCGTGGATCTCGAGAATCGTCGGGTATTTCTTCGCGGGGTCGAACGCCGGCGGCGTCACCATCCAGTAATCGATCGCCGCCCCGTCGGTCGACGCGGCGACGTGGTGGGCGGTCACCGCGCCGAGCGTCTTCGCCCCGAGCAGGCCGTCGTTGAGCCGCGTCAGGCGGCGCGCTTTGCCGCCGGTGGCGACGCCGACGTCGGGCGGGCTCGTCGGGTCGCCCATGGTGAAGGCGACCGCGCCGGTCTTCGCCATGCTGAACATGCCGCCGCTGTACGGCCGGTCGAGGTCGCCCCCGGCGAGGCCCTCGGCGAGCACCGTCATGTGCCCGTCGAGCCCGACGCGCGCCACCTTCGTCACGCCGTGGTCGTCGAACTGCGCGACGAGGCTCTTCCCGTCGGCCGCCCAGCGCGGCGAGCGGAGCGAGCGGTCGAGCCCGCCGCTGATGGTGCGGACGCCGCTGCCGTCGGCGTTCATCACGCTCAGCTGGGCGTTCTCATAGGCGCGGCGGTGGTCGTCGGCCCCGGTGAAGGCGATCAGCTTGCCGTCGGGCGAGACCTGCGGCTCGTGATCGGCCCCGACGCGGCTGGCCAGCCGGGTCAGCGCGCCGCCGTCGACGGCGACTGACCAGATCGCCGACCGGTCCTCGCCGAGCTCCCAGTCCTTCTCGCGGTTCGCCGCGAAGACGATGCGGCCGCCATCACGGCTCCACGCCATGCCGCCGTCGTCGTCGAACCGGCCATAGGTCAGCTGGCGCGGCGCGCCGCCGTCGGCGGGGAC
>CAHJWP010000215.1 GCA_903642255.1 Sphingomonadaceae bacterium
GCCCGACCATCCGCTGCTGGCCAGTGCGCTCGCCAGCCTCGACCGTGCCGTGATCGAGGCGAGCGAGGCGGAAGATGCGCTGGCGGCGGCGGCGGCGGCGCTGATATTTTCGCCCGAAGTCCTCGATGCGACCGAGGCGCGGCTGTTCGACCTGCGGGCGGCGGCGCGCAAGCATCGCGTTGAACCGGAGAGGTTGCCTGCACTCGCCGCCGACCTCGCCGCGCGCGCCGCGGCGATTGCCGATGGTGAAGCGGGTCTCGCCGATCTTGCCGCAACGGCTAATCGGCTGAAGGCTGCGTTCGACACCGCGGCGGCCGGGCTGACCGCGGCCAGAACCGCCGCGGCGGCGCGCCTCGATGCCGCGGTGACGAGCGAGCTGGCACCGCTGCGGCTCGACGCCGCCCGTTTCCGAACTGTCCTGGCACCAACGGCGGCAAGCTTGACGGGAGCCGATACGGTTGCCTTTGAAATCTCGACCAACCCCGGTGCCCCGTTCGGGCCGCTGGTCAAGATCGCCAGCGGCGGCGAACTGTCGCGCTTCGTCCTCGCCCTCAAGGTTGCCCTCGCCGCCACGGGCAGCGCCGGCACGATCGTGTTCGACGAGATCGATCGCGGCGTCGGCGGAGCGGTTGCCAGCGCCATCGGCGAACGTCTCGCCCGGCTGGCCGAAAGCGCGCAGGTCCTCGTCGTCACTCACTCGCCGCAGGTCGCGGCGCGTGGCGCCCACCAGTGGCGGATCGCCAAGTCGGTGTCCGGCACCGTCACCCGCACCGGCGTCACCGCCCTCGACGCCGCGGCCCGCCGCGAGGAGATCGCGCGCATGCTGTCGGGGACCGAAGTCACCGACGAGGCGCGGGCGCAGGCGGCGCGGTTGCTCGGCCAGCGCTAGCTCCTGTGCCCCGCAACGCGCTATAAGCCCCGGCATGTCCCCCGCCGCCGCCGACCAGTCCGCCGACCCGGCTGCCGAACTCGCTGTACTGGCGGCAGAAATCGCCGCCCATGCCGCGCGCTACTATCGCGACGATGCGCCGACGATCAGCGATGCCGAGTATGACGCGCTCGTCCGCCGCAACGCCGAACTGGAGGCCGCTCATCCCGACCTCGTGCGCGGCGACTCGCCGTCGATCCGGGTCGGGAGCGCGCCGGCGACGGGGTTCGGCAAGGTCGTTCATTCCCGGCCGATGCTCAGCCTCGACAACGCGTTCGCCGACGCCGAGGTGGTCGAATTCGTCGCGCGCGTCCGGCGCTTTCTCCGGATCGGTGAGGACAATCCCATCATCCTAACCGCCGAGCCGAAGATCGATGGGCTGTCCGTCTCGCTGATGTACCGCGATGGTGTCCTCGTCACGGCCGCCACCCGCGGCGATGGTACAACGGGCGAGGACGTGACGCGGAACGTTGCGACCGTCGCCGATGTGCCGCAGTCGCTGCCGCCCGGGGCGCCCGCGGTGATCGACGTCCGCGGCGAAATCTACATGGCCAAGGCCGATTTCGTCGCGCTGAACGCGGCACAGACGTGCGCCGGGGGCCGCACCTTCGCCAACCCGCGCAACGCCGCCGCGGGGTCGCTGCGACAGCTCGACGTCGCGGTGACGCGCGCCCGGCCGCTGCGCTTCCTCGCACATGGCTGGGGCGAAATCAGTGACTTGCCGGCAGAATCTCAGGCCGGCGTGATGGCGGTGCTGGCGGAGTGGGGCTTTCCGGTAAGCGACCGGCTGACGCGTTGCAGCACGATCGACGAGGCACTCGCCGCCTATCGTGGCATCGAGACCGACCGCGCGGCGCTGCCGTTCGACATCGACGGCGTCGTCTACAAGGTCGACCGGCTCGATCTCCAGGCGCGGCTCGGCGAGGTGGCGCGGAGCCCGCGCTGGGCGCTGGCCCACAAGTTCCCCGCCGAGCGCGCGACGACGCTGCTGCTGGCGATCGACATCCAGGTCGGCCGGACGGGGCAGCTGACGCCGGTGGCGCGGCTCGAACCGGTCGGGGTGGGCGGCGTGATCGTCACCAACGCGACGCTCCACAATGAGGACGAGATCGCGCGCAAGGACGTCCGCATCGGCGACACCGTCGAGCTCCAGCGTGCCGGCGACGTCATCCCGCAGATTCTCGGGCCGATCCTCGACGGCAGCGTTCGCGGCGAACCTTATGTTTTCCCGCATGTCTGTCCGGCGTGCGGCAGCCTTGCGGTCCGCGAGGCGGGCGAGGTCGCGCGGCGCTGCACCGGCGGACTGATCTGCCCGGCGCAGCGCATCGAACGCCTGCGCCACTTCGTCGGCCGCCGGGCGTTCGATATCGAGGGGCTCGGCGCGGAGCGGATCGAGCTGTTCGTCGGCGAGGGGATGATCGTAACCCCTGCGGACATTTTCCGGCTTGGCGATCACCGGGAAGCACTGGTGGCGCGGCGTGGGTTCGAGGCGGTGTCGGTCGACAAGCTGTTGGCAGCGATCGCCGATCGGCGGACGATGACGCTCGACCGGTTTCTGTTCGCCCTCGGTATTCGCCATGTCGGCGAGATCGTCGCGCGCGATCTGGCGCGGACGTTCGTTACCTATGTGGCGTTTTCGGAGCGGGTCGAGGCTGCGCTGGCGGTTCAGGCGACGGCGGCCGAGCCCGACGACGAGCGGGCGCGGGCGCGGTCGGCAGCGGCGCTGGCGGCGGTGTTCGCCGTCGGCGGCGTCGGGCCCGAGATCGCCGCGTCGATCACCGACTTCTTCGCCGAGGCGCATAACCGCGCGGTGGTCGACGACCTGCGCCGCGAAGTGACCGTCGCCGACTTCGCGATTGCCACTCGCCAGTCCCAAGTCACGGGAAAGACGGTGGTTTTCACTGGCACGCTCGAAACGATGAGTCGCGACGAAGCGCGAGCGCAGGCCGAACGGCTCGGCGCGCGGGTCGCGGCGTCGGTCAGCGCGCGGACCGATCTGGTGGTCGCCGGACCCGGCGCGGGATCGAAAGCCGTCAAGGCGGCGGCGCTCGGCATCGAGGTGATCGACGAACCAGCGTGGTGCGCGATCGTCGCCGCGGCATAGGCGTGGCTTCCTACAGTAAAGCCTGTGCCGCCGCGATACCACCGCGGTACCACCCCGCGACAACGGCCGCATCATGGCTGCAGCTTTGTTTGACCGCCGCGGGTCCGCGACGGCTCAGCGGCGCAGCAGCGGATCGCCGGGGATCAAAGCCGGCGAAGGACGAGCGTCGGCCACTCGCCGCAGTCGATCCGGTCGACGAGGCGGCACCCCCGCGCGGCGTAGGCAGCGGCGACGCGCGTCGCCTGCGTGGCGAGCAGGCCGGCGAGGACCAGCGTCCCGCCGGGCGCGAGGGCGGCGCTCACGGCCCCGGCCATCGCGACCAGCGGCCCGGCGAGGATGTTGGCGGTGATCAGTTCGAAGGACCGGCGCAGTCGCGGGTGGCTCGCGCCGGCGGCGACGACGAGGTCGATCATGCCCGCGCGGCGGCCGGTCGCGACCCCATTCGCGCGGAGATTGGCCCGGGCGACGGCGACGGCGACCGGATCGATGTCGGAGGCGACGACGCGGGCGCGCGGCCAGCGCTTCGTCGCGGCGAGGGCGAGGACGCCGGTTCCGGTGCCGAGGTCGGCGACGTGCCGGAACCGATTCGTCCGGCCGAGCCGGTCGAGGGCGAGCAGGCAGCCGTGCGTCGTGAAATGCTGCCCGGTGCCGAAGGCGAGGCCCGCCTCGATCGCCAGGCCGATGTCGCCGGCACGGACGGCGGCGGCGTGCGCGGCGGTGTGGACGACGAATCGTCCGGCGCGGACGGGGGCGAAGCCCGACTGGCTGAGCGTTACCCAGTCGGCGTCGGCGAGGCGTGTGGCGACGGCGCTGCCCGGCGGGGCCGATGGGACGAGGGCGTAGAGGGCGGCAAGGTCGGCGGCGGTCGGCGGGTACGCGAAATACGCGTCGAGGGTCC
>CAHJWP010000216.1 GCA_903642255.1 Sphingomonadaceae bacterium
TGTTCCTCGACGAGATCGGCGACATGCCATTGGACGCGCAGACGCGGCTGCTCCGCGTCCTGCAGTCGGGCGATTATACCGCGGTCGGCAGCGCCCGGGTGCAGCGCGCCGACGTCCGCATCGTCGCCGCGACCAATCAGGACCTGCGCCGGCTGATCGATGCCGGGCGGTTCCGCGAGGACCTTTATTATCGGCTCAACGTCGTGCCGCTGCGTCTGCCGCCGCTGCGGTCACGGGTCGACGACATCCCGGCGCTGGCGCGGCATTTCCTCGACCGTGCCGCCGCCGAGGGCCTGCCGCGCAAGACGCTCGACCCCGCCGCGACCGACGCGATCCAGCGGCACACATGGCCGGGCAACGTCCGCGAGCTCGAGAACCTGATGCGGCGGCTGGCGGCGCTGACCCGCGGCGACACGATCGGCGAGGCGGCGATCGTCGACGGCCTCGACGCGCCGCCGCCACCGCCGACCGTTCCGGCCTGCGACGATACGCTCGACACGGCGATCGAGCGGCACCTCGCGGCCTATCTCGCCGAGTTCGGCGACGACCTGCCGCCCGACGGCTGGTACGACCGCGTCCTCGCCGACGTCGAGCGGCCGCTGCTGCGGCTCAGCCTCGGCGCGACCGGCGGCAACCAGATCCGCGCCGCCCGCCTGCTCGGCATCAACCGCAACACGCTGCGCAAGAAGCTGGTCGATCACGGTATCGACCCGGTCAGCCGCGCCTAGCGCAGCCGGGTAGGCAAAGCGACCGCTCGTCGCAAACCGGCAACGCGTGTGTTCCTTTTGCCACGCGAACGCGCTAGCGTCGCCGCGATGGCCGTGTCACCTTCCCGTCCCTTACGCAGCCGGCGCTGGCGATCGGCGCGGCGGCGCTTCGATCGCTGGGTGACGCGGGTCGATCTGTATCCGCGGCTCGAGCTGGCGATCGGCGCGCTGGTCGTCGTTCTCGGCGCGTCGAGCTATGCCATCCTGACCGGGCGGCACGCCCCGACGGCGGGATTCTCGCCGCCGGTCGTGACCCTGATCCTCGTCGCCAATCTGCTGCCGCTGATGGCGCTGATCGTGCTGATCGCGCGGCGCGTGACGCTGCTGCTGACGGCGCGGCGGCGCGGCGCGGCGGGGGCGAAGCTCCACGTCCGCCTTGTCGCGCTGTTCGCCACGGTCGCCGCGGTGCCGACGCTGCTCGTCGTCGTCTTCGCCTCGCTGTTGTTCCAGTTCGGCGTCCAGTTCTGGTTCTCCGACAAGGCGCGCGCGGTGTTCGAGAACGCCGACAAGATCGCCAACACCTACGTCGACGAGCAGACCAAGCGGATCATCGCCGACGTGCCCTCGATGGCCTATGACATGGCGCTCTACAGCCGAAAATTCGGCTATGGTTCGCGCGACTTCGGCGAAGGCCTGATCTATCAGCTGCAGAGCCGCCACCTGACCGCCGGCACCGTCTTCACGCCGCAGGGCTCCGGTTACAAGACGCTGGCGGTCGGCTTCATCGGCAAGCCGTTCCACATCCGGCTGCAGCCGCAGGACATCGCCCACGCCCGCGCCGGCGAGGTCCGCGTCATCGCCCAGGCCGCCGACCGGATCGAGGCGGTGATCCGCATGGACGCGACCCATTATCTCTACGTCAGCGCGTCGGTCGACCCGCGCGTGCTGGCGCAGGTTGCCGGCACCCAGAAGGCGCTCGCCGAATACCGCTCGCTGCAGGCGCGCAGCCGCGCGGTCCAGCTGCGGTTCAACGCGCTGCTCATCATCGTCTCGCTGCTGATCCTCGCCGCCGCGGTGTGGTTCGCGCTGTGGCTGGCGAACGCGCTGGTTACGCCGATCGCGCGCCTCGCCGACGCCGCGGCGCGGGTCGGCGCGGGCGATCTCGACGCGCGCGTGCCGGTCAAGGGTTCGCCCGACGAGATCGGCACGCTGGCTCGCGCGTTCAACCGGATGACGGGGCAGCTCAAGGCGCAGCAGACCGCGCTGGTCACCGCCAACGGCCAGCTCGACACCCGGCGGCAGTTCACCGAGGCGGTGCTGGCGGGCGTGTCGGCCGGGGTCGTGTCGATCGACGCTGGCGGGGTCATCCGCCTCGCCAACCATTCGGCCGCGGTGCTCCTCCAGACGACCGAGCGTGAGCTCGCCGGGCGCAGCCTGTCCGACGCCGTGCCCCAGTTCGCCGCGCTGCTCGACGAGGCAGCGGAGCGCGGCGACGCGAGCGCGCAGGTCGAGATCGTCCGCGGCGCCGACACCCAGACGCTCGCCGTCCAGATCGCCGCCGAACGCAGCGGCGCGCGGACGTACGTCCTGACCTTCGACGACATCACCGCCCAGCTCGCCGACCAGCGGCAGGCGGCATGGGCCGACGTCGCGCGACGCATCGCCCACGAGATCAAGAACCCGCTGACCCCGATCCAGCTGTCGGCCGAGCGGCTGCAGCGCAAGTACGGCCGCCACACGGCCGACGATCCCGAGACCTTCGCCAACCTGACCGGCACGATCATCCGCCAAGTCGGCGACTTGCGCCGCATGGTCGACGAATTCTCGTCGTTCGCCCGGATGCCCAAGCCGGTGTTCAAGCCCGAGCCGCTCGTCGACCTCGCCCGCGAGGCGGTGTTCATGCAGGAGGTTGCCAACCCGGCGATCGCGTTCGCCGTCGAGGTGCCCGACGCCGTACCGCTGCTGATCTGCGACCGTCGGCAGATTGCCCAGGCGCTGACCAACGTGCTCAAGAACGCCGCCGAGGCGGTGACGACGCGAACCGAACGCGAGCATACCGGCGACGGCCGCGTCACTTTGTCGATCGAGGTCGCCGCCGACCGGCTGATCCTGCGCGTCACCGACAATGGCATCGGCCTGCCGACCGAGAACCGCGATCGGCTGACCGAGCCCTATGTCACGACGCGCGCGCGCGGCACCGGGCTCGGCCTCGCCATCGTCAAGAAGATCGTCGAGGAACACGCCGGCACGCTCGACCTCGGCGACGCGCCGGGCGGCGGCACGGTCGCGCGGCTGTGCTTCGACCGAAGTGCGCTGGTCGCCGATAGCGACGATGCCGGCGAGAGCGCCACCGACTTCGAGACGGTGACGCTCCGCAGCGTTGATTTTGCGGCGTCGCGCCGCGTGGCTGGATAACCGCATGGCGCTCGAAATCCTCGTCGTCGACGACGAAGCCGATATCCGCGAGCTGATCGCCGCGATCCTCGGCGACGAGGGCTTTGCGACGCGGACCGCGCGGGACAGCGACACGACGCTCGCCGCGCTTGCCGAGCGCCGGCCGTCGCTGCTCGTCCTCGACATCTGGCTGAAAGGCTCGCGCCTAGACGGGCTCGAGCTGCTCGAGGAGGTCAAGCGCCGCGACCCGACGCTGCCGGTCATCATCATCTCGGGGCATGGTAACATCGAGACCGCGGTCACGGCGATCAAGCGCGGGGCGTACGACTTCATCGAGAAGCCGTTCCAGGCCGACCAGCTGCTCCTCGTCGTCCAGCGCGCGACCGAGACCGAGCGCCTCAAGCGCGAGAACGAGGAGCTGCGCGAGCGCGCCGGCGGCGACACCGAGCTGACCGGCTCGTCGACCCTGATCAACGGCGTCCGCGCGACGATCAAGCGCGTCGCGGCGACCGGCAGCCGCGTCCTCATCACCGGCGCGGCGGGGTCGGGCAAGGAGATCGCCGCGCGCCTGCTCCACCAGTGGAGCCCCCGCGCGATGTCGCCGTTCGTCGTGGTCAGCGCCGCGCGGATGGACCCCGAGCGCGTCGAGGAGGAACTGTTCGGCCGCGAGGACGGTGGCCACCTCGCGCGAACCGGGCTGTTCGAGCAGGCGCACGGCGGCACGCTGTTCCTCGACGAGGTCGCCGACATGCCGCTGCCGACGCAGGGCAAGATCCTCCGCGTCCTGACCGA
>CAHJWP010000217.1 GCA_903642255.1 Sphingomonadaceae bacterium
GGCGACGTGCTGCGGACGCGGGCCGGGATCACCGTCGAGGTCGGCAACACCGACGCCGAGGGTCGGCTGATCCTCGCCGATGCGCTGACCTATGCCCAGGAAGACGCGCCGGGGCTCCTGCTCGATTTCGCGACACTGACCGGGGCGGCGCGGGTCGCGCTCGGGCCCGATCTGCCGGCATTGTACAGCCACGACGACGCGCTTGCGACCGATCTGTTGACGGCGGGGACGGCGGCGGGCGACCCGCTGTGGCGGATGCCGCTGTGGCAGCCCTATGCCGAGATGATCAAGTCGGGCATCGCCGACGTCGACAATTCGGGCGAGGGCGGGTTTGCCGGGTCGATCACCGCCGCCCTGTTCCTCGACCGGTTCGTAAGACGGGAGCAGGCATGGGCGCACTTCGACCTGTTCGCCTGGAACCCGGCGGCAAAGCCGGGTCGGCCGAAGGGCGGCGCGGCGACGGGGCTGGCGGCGGCATGGGGGCTGCTGCGAGGCCGGTTCGGCCGGGACTGAGCCGACGGTGCGGAACCGTACCCGTTCCGAGAATCATATCCGGCATGAAACAAGTAGCGGGGTCGGACAGTTAACCTGCCGACGAACCTCCGTTCCTTCTGCCGGACCGGACCGACTCGCGAGGTCAGTTATGAGTGCCGCCGCCGCCCGCCCCGACACCCCTCTCGTCACCGACGCCCCGCTGTCGTCGTGGATGGGGACGCTGATCGATTACGTCCAGTCGGCGCGGCCCGACCTGACCAACCGGCAGATGGCGCTACTGATGGTCGTCTACCTGCTGCCGGGGCCGCATACGGTGCGTGGGCTGGCGGCGCGCCTGCGGGTGTCGAAGCCGGTGGTGACGCGGGCGCTCAACACGCTCGGTTCGCTCGGCTATCTGCGGCGGCAGAAAGACGACGCCGACCTCAGGAACATTTTCATCGAGCAGACCCCGCAGGGCCTTGCCTTCCTCGAGGAGTTCGCCGAACTCATCGAGCGGACGGAGGGGCATGGCCAGCGGCAGCGACACGGCGAGCGGCGGGCGACCGCGCACTAGGCAGGCACGCCTCGGCGGACCGTCGCGCCCGCTCGACCGGCGGATCAACGCCGTCCGCGACGACCTCGCCGACGCGGCGCTCGCGGGCGTCGTTACCGCCCCGCGTTACGTCGACGGGGTGTTCCGGCGAACAACGCGCGCGGTGACGATGCTGCGCGGCAAGCCCGACGACGCCGCGCCTGCGGTCAGCGCGCTGCTCTACGGCGAGGTGGTGACGGTCTTCGATGTCGCCGGGAGCTGGGTATGGGGTCAATGCCTGCACGACGGCTATGTCGGCTGGCTCCGGGCCGACGGGCTCGAGGTCCCCGCCGCGCCGATCACGCACGGGGTCGCGGTGCCGACGGCGGCAGTGTTCGCCGCGCCCGACATCAAGTCGCCGGCGCTTGCCGCCCTGCCGCTCAACGCCCGGCTGGTCGGCGTGCCGGCCGGCGACTTCGTGGCGGCGGCGGGCGGGTTCGTCCATCGCCGCCATCTGCGCCGCGTCACCGACGTCGGCGGCGATCCCGTCGACCTCGCGCATGGGTTCGTCGGCACACCCTATGTCTGGGGCGGGCGGACGCGCGACGGCATCGACTGTTCGGGACTGACGCAGGCGGTGTTACGGGCCTGCGGCATATTCTGCCCGCGCGACAGCGACCAGCAGGCGGCGGCGTTCGCCGTGATCGACGCCGCCGACCGTCGCCGCGGCGACCTCGTCGTCTTCGCCGGGCATATCGGCATCCTCGCCGATCCTGACACGCTGATCCACGCCACCGCCTACTGGATGGCGACCGTCGTCGAGCCGCTCGCCGCCGCTATCGCCCGCGTGCCGGCGACCGGTTTCCGCCGGCCGCCGGAAGTCGCGGTAACCCCTTGTTCAGCCGAATGATCCTCGCTATGGGCGCGATCGGGGCAGGGGCCGATGACGGCCTCGCGCGAGCGGGAGTCGAACGATGATGTCCGAGCCACCGATCACGACGCTCGACGGCTTCGACATCCATCTGCTCGCGGTCGACGCGGGGTATGTCCCGACCGCCGACGAGCCGTTTATGAACCCGCGTCAGCTCGCCTATTTCCAGAGGAAGCTGCTTGACTGGCGCGAGGCGATCCTCGCCGAGGCACGCGAGACGCTGGCGACGCTGCAGACGGAGTCGCTGCGCGAACCCGACGTCACCGACCGCGCATCGAGCGAGACCGACTGGTCGATCGAACTGCGCACCCGCGACCGGCAGCGCAAGCTGATCGCCAAGATCGAGGCAGCGCTGCGCCGGATCGACAACGGCGACTATGGCTGGTGCGAGGTCAGCGGCGAGCCGATCTCGTTGCAGCGGCTCGAGGCGCGGCCGATCGCGACGATGACGCTCGAGGCGCAGGAGCGCCACGAACGCGCCGAACGGGTCACGCGGGACGAGTAGCCCGATCTATCCGCGAGTGGGGAGGATCGATGGTTCCTCCCCGCTCGCGGGCAGGATTTCACGCCCCAGCTGCTCCTTCAGCCGCAGCTTTTCCTTCTTCAGCTTGGCCATCTGCAGGCTGTCAGGGAGCGGCTTCAACGCCTCGCGGGCGAGCTGCGCCTCGAGCGCGGCGTGCTTGGTCGACAGTGATGCGCGATGGACGTCGGTCATGTCATTCCCTCGGGCTGCGGTTGGACCGACGAGACAATCACGGAGCGCGGGAAAAGTCGCATGATATTGTACGGTCCGCGACGAGCCGCACGATCTGGACGACCGCGTGCCGCGAGCTACCAGCGGTGGGACAGGACGTATCGGCCAGCCTGCGCCGCGCGTTACCTGCTATGCTGGCGCATCGCGACTCGGACGATGGGGGCAGGTTTTGGACGAGGCCGAACTGGCGGCGCGGCTGCACACCCTGACGCAGGAGCATCGCGACCTCGACGCGGCGATCGACGCCCTGCGTGCGCTCCCCGGCCACGACCAGATCCAGCTGGCCCGGCTGAAGAAGCGCAAGCTCCGCCTGCGCGACGAGATGGCGGTCGTCCAGGACTGGCTGATTCCAGATATCATTGCCTGAGCGCGGCCGGCGGGTAGCGAAAGAACGTCCTTGCGTTCGTCCGTACCCGCGGACTCGCGCGAGGGCCGGCCGGCGGGTCGGGCGACCTGGCACGAAAAGAACAGTGACCAACACGATACATCCCCGCTCATGCTGAGCCTGTCGAAGCACGCACCAACGTTTCGGCGTACTTCGACAAGCTCAGCATGAGCGGGTGGGACAGCAAAAACGGGGCCGGCATATACCGGCCCCGTTCGTCAGCGCGTCGCTTCGGCCGGGCTTACGCCGCCAGCTTCTGCTCCGGCTGCGCGTCGATCGTCGCCGTCGCAGGGGCGGCGGCACCGATCTCGACCTTGCGCGGCTTCTTGTGCTCGGGCACCTCGCGGACGAGGTCGATGTTGAGCAGGCCGTCGGCGTAGCTCGCGTTGGTCACCTTGATCGTGTCGGCGAGCTGGAAGCGGCGCTCGAAGGCGCGCTTGGCGATGCCGCGGTGCAGATACTCGCGGCCGGCGGTGGTGTCCTCGGCGGCATGGCCGGTGACGATCAGGGTGTTCTCCTGAACCGTCAGGTCGAGCTCGTGCTGCGCGAAACCGGCTACCGCCATGGCGACGCGGTACGCGCCCTCGCCGGTCTTCTCGATGTTGTACGGCGGATAGCCGTTGTCGCTGCTGTCGCCGCGGGCGGCGAGATCGACGAGGCGGTTGAGGTTCTCGAACCCGACCGAGGCGCGGAGCAGCGGCGAAATGTCGAACGTACGCATGATAATCATCCTTTCAAAGCAATGATTTGACTGTCTTCGTCACCCCCCGATGGCAGGGTGACCCGTATAATCTGGGAGCGTT
>CAHJWP010000218.1 GCA_903642255.1 Sphingomonadaceae bacterium
ATAGCAGCGAGGTCCCGCCGACGCCGATCACGTTCGGCGACAAGGCGGGCCACTCGGCCCCGGCCCCGTCGTCGCCGGCTACCATGCGGCCGGCGACGAGATCCGCGTTACTGCCACCTGCTTCCCGCGCGTCGCCGGGAACGCGCTCGCCTTCCACGCCTGCGCCGTCGCCGACCTCGTCCCGGGCTTCGCCGGCATCGCCGAACCCCCGTCGTCGGCACCACGGGTCGCGCCGGCCATCGTCCTCGTGCCGCTGCTCGCCGTCGACCGGCGCGGCACCCGGCTCGGCCAGGGCGGCGGGCACTACGACCGGACGCTGGCGACGCTGCGCGCGGCGGGGCCGGTGCTGGCGGTCGGCATGGCGTGGGACTGCCAGCTGGTCGATGCCCTGCCCACCGATCCGTGGGACGAACCGCTCGACGCGCTCGCCACGCCGTCGGGGTGGCGCGACTTCGCGCCGTCGATGTGACGCGACTTCGCGCCGTCGATGTGACGCGACTTCGCGCCGTCGATGTGACGCGACTTCGCGCGGGGACGCGGTGGCTGACATTCGCGCACCACGCGCCTATGTCGCGACGATGACCCCCACCAGTCGCAAACCCGCCGGCGTCCTCGCCATCGTCCTCGGCCTCATCGTCTATGCCGGCGTCGTGTCGCGCCTGCTCGGGCCGATCGGGCAGTTGCCGTGGTACGGCGCGGTGCCGCTGTACCTCGTTCTCGGCTGCCTGTGGCTGCTGCCGCTCAAACCCCTGCTGCAGTGGATGGAGACCGGCTCGTGGCGCGCGCCGCGGTGATCGCGCCGCCGAAGACGCCCGACGACTGTACAACGATGGCCGAGGTCCGTGCCGGGGTCGATGCCCTCGATCGCGACCTCATCGCATTGCTGGCGGTCCGCTTCGGCTACATGCGCGCCGCCGCACGGATCAAGCCCGACCGGACGGCGGTGCGCGACGAGCCGCGCAAGGCGGCGGTGATCGCCAATGCCGCGGCCGCCGCGTCGGCGGCGGGCCTGCCCGAGGGCCTCGCCACGACATTGTGGGAGGCGCTGGTCGAGGCGTCGATCCGCTACGAACTCGCCGCCTTCGACGCGCGAGGCTGAGCCGCTTCCTGCACCGTGGCGCGAGTGACGGGACTCGAACCCGCGACCTCTGGCGTGACAGGCTAGCGCTCTAACCAACTGAGCTACACCCGCGTACGATGCGAGGCGCGGAGTTAGGTGAGCCCCCCCGGACTGTCAAACGAAAAGGGCCGCCGGATATGCTCCGGCGGCCCCTCGAACGTCAGTCGGCAGGTCTAGACCGCACGTCCGCCACGCAGCAGGTGCATGACGAGGCCGATGACGAACAGCACGATGAAGATGTAGAACAGGATCATCGCGATCTGCGACGCGGCACCGGCGAGACCGCCGAAACCGAGCAGCCCGGCGACCAGCGCCACGACGAGGAAGATCAGCGCGTAGCGTAGCATGGCGAACCCCTTTTAGACGTTGTGTGCCCGTAGTAATTGCCAAGCGCACGACCCGATCGAAGGTTCCGGTGGATGACAGGTTGCGCCGCGGCCGCTAGGCACCGGCGATGACCGAAACGACCGATTCTCCCGCCGCTTCCGCCGCCGCCGATGCCGATTCCGACGCGGCCGTCGCCCGGCTTCTCGCCCTGCTCGACCTCGAGACGATCGAGGTCGACCTGTTCCGCGGGCGGTCGGGCGATCCCGGCTGGACGCGGGTCTATGGCGGGCAGGTCGTCGCCCAAGCGCTGATGGCGGCGTCGCGCACCGTCCGCGCCGATCGCTTCGCCCATTCGCTGCACGCCTATTTCCTCCGCCCCGGCGATCCGGGCACCCCGATCGTCTACCGCGTCGAGCGCGAGCGCGACGGGACCAGCTTCACGACGCGGCGGGTCACCGCGATCCAGCACGGCCGGCCGATCTTCAGCCTGACGGCGTCGTTCCAGATCGCCGAGGGCGGCTTCGACCATGCCGCCACGATGCCGCGCGTCGCCGCCCCGGCGCTGCTGAAGAGCGAGGCGCAGCTGCTCCGCGCCAATGCCGCGGCGACCCCCGAGCCGTGGCGGTCGCTATGGGCCAGCCGCGACCGGCCGATCGAGTTCCGCCCGGTCGAGCCGCACGATCCGCTCAAGCCGAAGAAGCTCAAGCCCGCCGCGCATTATTGGGCGCGCCTCGCCGCGCCGGCCGCCGCCGATCCGGTGCTTGCCCGCTGCCTGCTCGCCTATGCCAGCGACATGACGCTGCTCGACACCTGCCTGCTGCCGCACGGCGTGTCGTGGACCGATCCCGCGCTGCAAGGCGCGTCGATCGACCATGCGCTGTGGTTCCACGGCACGCCGGACCTGAACGAGTGGCACCTGTTCGCGCAGGACTCGCCGCGGGCGGGCGGCGGCCGCGGGCTCAACCGCGGGCTGGTCTTCGCCGCCGACGGAACGCTGGTGGCCAGCGTCGTCCAGGAGGGGCTGATCCGGTATCGGTGACGACGGCGGTCAGTCGCCCGACTTCGTCTTCGCCCCCGTCATCGTCAGTTGCCCGACGGTCGCGCTGCCGTTCGGGCCGAAGGTCATGGTGAAGCTGTCGGTGCCGTCGTCGCTCGGCTTGGTGCCGGCGACCAGCGCGGCCGAGTTGGCGGTCAGCGCGAAGCCGGCGTGGCGCGCCTGATCGGCCATGTGCTGGGCGACCGTCAGCGGCGCGGCGGGGCTGCTATAGTCCATCGTCACCTCGCCGCGCGAATGGCCGCCGCGGTCGACGGCGTGGACCCGCACGCCCTTCACCGTCGAGCCGGGGTAGAGCTTCATCCCCGACAGGTCCATGTCGTCGCCGCCGAAGCTGAGGCCCGGGATCTGGAAATTCGCCTTGAACTTGTCGCTGTCGATGTTGAGCCCGCTGACCGTCGCGTCGTCGGCCTTGGCCCGCGCGCGGGTTTCGTCCTTGCCGACCTCGCGCTTGGTGATCGTCGTCGTCGTCACGCCGTTCTTCGTCACCGTCGTCTGCGTCTCCTGTTCGGCATGACCGCCGCAGCCGGTAAGGGCCAGCGCGGGGAGCATGAAAAGGACGAGACGGCGCATGACAGACCTCCTGCTGTGTTGTCCGGCTATTACACTTGTGCCACGGCGGCGACAAGCCGCATAACGCACTCCGACCAACGACAGCGAGACGACGATGCGCGTGATCCTTGCCGCCCTGCTCCTCGGCACCGCCCTCCCCGCCGCGGCGCAGACCCCCGAGGCGGTCGCCGGCACCCGCACCTTCACCCAGCGCGACGTCTTCGCGCTCGAGCAGGCGACCGACGTCCAGATCAGCCCCGACGGCCGCCACGTCGTCTACGTCCGCGCCGCGGGCGACATCATGACCGACAGCGCGCGCCGGTCGCTGTGGCTGGTCGACGTCGCCGCCGGCACGCAGGCCCCGCTGCTCGACGGCAGCGCTAGCCGGCCGCGCTGGTCGCCCGACGGCGGCCGCATCGCCTATGTCGCCGCCGACGCGAACGGCCACCCGCAGCTGTTCGTCCACTGGCTGAACAGCGGGACCAACGCCCGGATCACCAGCCTGCCCGAGGCGCCGTCCGACCTCGCGTGGTCGCCCGACGGCGGGCGCATCGCCTTCACCATGTTCGTCCCCGACGACGGCGCGAAGCTCGGCCAGTCGGTCGCCAAGCCTGACGGCGCGAAATGGGCCGAGCCGCTCAAGGTCATCACCGCGGTCCATTACCGCGAGGACGGCGAAGGCTATCTCCGCCCCGGCTACACCCATTTGTTCGTCGTCCCCGCCGACGGCGGCGCGCCGCGCCAGCTGACCTATGGCCGGTTCGACGACGACGGCGGCATGGCGTGGAGCCG
>CAHJWP010000219.1 GCA_903642255.1 Sphingomonadaceae bacterium
GGCACCAAGGCGTTCGTCGCGGTGATGGTCGGCGGCTGGGGCGCGGCGGGCGGGTTCATCGGCATCGTCATGGGCGGGTGGCTGTCCGACCGCGCCAAGCGCTGGCGGCCCGCGGGGCGCATCCTCGTCGCGCTGCTCGCGGTGGTGGTGCCGGCGCCCTTCCTCGTCCTGATGGTGTCGACCGCCGACGTCCGCCTATTCTACCTGTTCTACGTGCCGGTCGCGCTGTTCGGCAGCGTCTACGTCGGGATCGCGGCGGCGACGACGCAGGACCTCGTCCTGCCGCGGATGCGCGGCGCGGCGACGGGGACCTATTTCCTCGGCACAACGCTCGTCGGGCTCGGCCTCGGCCCCTATTTCGCCGGCGCGGTGTCAAAGGTGACGGGCAGCCTCGCGACGGGCATCGTCTCGCTGCTCGTCGCCGCGCCGGTGACGCTGACGTGCCTGACGCTCGTGTATCGCTGGCTGCCGGCGGCCGAGGCGACGCGCGTGGCGCGCGCCCGGGCCGCGGGCGAAGTCATCTAGGAGAAACGTAGTGAAGATCGCAGACCTGTTTTCCGTCGCCGGCAAGGTCGTCGTCGTCACCGGCGGCAGCCGCGGCATCGGCGAGATGATCGCCCGCGCCTATGTCGAGAACGGCGCGAAGGTCTACATCACCGCGCGTAACGCCGCGGTGTGCGACGGACTGGCCGCCGAGCTGTCGAAGTTCGGCGAATGTTTCTCGATCCCCGCCGACCTCGCGAAGATGAGCGAGATCGAGCGGTTCGCGGCCGAGCTCGAGGCGCGGGAAAGCCGCGTCGACGTCCTGTTCAACAACGCCGGCGCGAGCTGGGGAGCCGAGTTCGACACCTTTCCCGAAGCCGGCTGGGACAAGGTCATGGACCTGAACGTCAAGTCGGTGTTCTTCCTGACCCAGCGGCTGGTCAAACTGCTCGAAGCGGCCGGCAGCGCCGACGACTTCGCGCGCGTCATCAACATCGGCTCGATCGACGGCATCCACGTCAACCCGCTGGAGACGTACAGCTATGCCGCGTCGAAGGCGGGGGTGAACCATCTGACGCGGATGATGGCGAAGAACCTCGCCGCCCGTCACATCGCGGTCAACGCCATCGCGCCGGGCTATTTCCCGTCGAAGATGACCGCTGGCATCCCCGAGGCGCAGGCCGCGGGGTCGGTCGCCGCGACGCCGATGAAGCGCATCGGCAACGCCGACGACATGGGCGGGCTGGCGATCTACCTCGGGTCGAAGGCGAGCGGCTTCGTGTGTGGCGCGGTGATCGCGGTCGACGGGGGGTATGCGACGACGGCGTGAAGCCTCGCGGCGCGTGGGGACGATCAAATTTCGGGCAGCTTTTGCCGCACGAGGGACAAAAACCGGTTGAATTCCTTTCGCAGGTGCGAAATCCCCCGTTCACCGGCTCGCACGACCCTGCTACGCTCGCCCTCAAGGGTGGACCGCGCCAAGTGAAAAAAGTCGAAGCCGTCATCAAGCCGTTCAAGCTCGACGAGGTGAAGGAGGCGCTTCACGAGGTCGGCGTCAGCGGCATCACCGTCACCGAGGCCAAGGGCTTCGGCCGCCAGAAGGGCCACACCGAACTCTACCGCGGTGCCGAGTACGTCGTCGACTTCCTGCCCAAGGTCCGTCTCGAGGTCGTCGTCGACGACGACCAGGCCGACCGCGTGGTTGAAGCCATTGCGAACGCCGCTCGGACCGGCCGCATCGGCGACGGCAAGATCTTCGTCAGCACGATCGACGCCGCTGTCCGCATTCGCACCGGCGAGCGCGACAGCGATGCGATTTGACCCGCACAATCCATCTTGAACCTTAACTAATTTCCCCGCGACACCGGGGAGACCATCCACGTCTGCAAGGGGAACCCACATGGCCGAGACCGCAGCATCCGTCATCGCGATGATCAAGGAGAAGGAGATCGAGTGGGTCGACCTCCGTTTCACCGACCCCAAGGGCAAGTGGCAGCACCTGACGATGGTCGCAGGCGTCGTCGACGAGGACATGCTGTCCGACGGCTTCATGTTCGACGGCAGCTCGATCGACGGCTGGAAAGCGATCAACGAGTCCGACATGATCCTTCAGCCCGACCTCGACGCGACCTACATCGACCCGTTCTCGGCCACCCCGATGCTCATCCTGATCTGCGACATCGTCGAGCCGTCGACCGGCCAGCTGTACGACCGCGATCCCCGCAGCACCGCCAAGCGCGGCGAGGCGTACCTCAAGTTGACCGGCATCGGCGACACGATCTACATCGGGCCGGAAGCCGAGTTCTTCGTGTTCGATGACGTCCGCTTCAAGCTCGGCTACAACGTCGGCTCCTATGAACTCGACGACATCGAGCTGCCGACCAACACCAACACCAAGTACGACGAAGGCAACATGGGCCACCGTCCGCGGGTCAAGGGCGGCTATTTCCCCGTCGCCCCCGTCGACAGCGCCGTCGACCTGCGCGCCGAGATGGTCTCGACGATGCTCGAGATGGGCCTGCCGTGCGACAAGCACCACCACGAGGTCGCCGCCGCGCAGCACGAGCTCGGCCTGACCTACGGCACGCTGACGACGACCGCCGATCGCATGCAGGTCTACAAGTACGTCGTCCACCAGGTCGCCCACGCCTATGGCAAGACGGCGACGTTCATGCCCAAGCCGATCAAGGACGACAACGGCAGCGGCATGCACACCCATCTGTCGATCTGGAACGGCAGCACGCCGCTGTTCGCCGGCGACGGCTATGCCGGCCTGTCGGAGACGGCGCTGTACTTCATCGGCGGCATCATCCGCCACGCCAAGGCGTGCAACGCCTTCACCAACCCGTCGACCAACAGCTACAAGCGGCTGGTCCCCGGCTTCGAGGCGCCGGTGCTGCTGGCATACAGCAGCCGCAATCGCAGCGCGTCGTGCCGCATCCCCTATGGCACGGGGGGCAAGTCGAAGCGCGTCGAGGTCCGCTTCCCCGACGCGATGGCCAACCCGTATCTGTGCTACACTGCGCTGCTGATGGCCGGGCTCGACGGCATCGAGAACAAGATCCACCCCGGCGCGCCGATGGACAAGAACCTCTACGACCTGCCGCCGCGCGAACTGAAGAAGGTCCCGACGGTGTGCGCGTCGCTGCGCGAGGCGTTGGGCGCGCTCGACCGCAGCCGCGCCGTGTTCACCAAGGGCGGGGTGTTCACCGACGACCAGATCAGCTCGTACATCGAGCTGAAGATGCACGACGTGCTGAGGTGGGAGATGACGCCGGCCCCGGTCGAGTTCGATATGTATTACAGCTCGTAAGCGGCCCGTGATTAGTGCGGCAATGGCTCTTCGCCATTGCCGCACTAATCACGGACTCGCGTCGAGCCCGGCCGGCGGAGCGGCGGCACAAAGCCGCCGAACCCGTCCGACGTGAAGCGGCGGCTTTGCCGACCGCGAAGATCAGAATGGCCCCTTGCGCTGTAGAGTGAGTGATTGAGCCATTTTCGTGATAACATGGTCCCATATGCTGCGTTCGAGCTTTGAATATCTGGCTTGAAGAGTGACTTGGCGATCACCTGTAGTTACCGTCTTACTGTAGAATATTGACGATCCGGCCTCGCAAGAAACCGCGGTCAGGCCCGGCCTCACTACACTGTACGAAGGAGGTAGCTGGGAGCAATTCTTCACTGCTGTGTCGTAAATTCCGGATGGTGTCTCGGAGGGGTCGTCCATCAAGTAGCTTCCCCATACGACGATCTTCGCATGGCCGCGGAGAGGGCGAAAATTGACGCCATCTCCGGCATCTGGCTCTGCCCCGGCGCGAAGCAAATCG
>CAHJWP010000220.1 GCA_903642255.1 Sphingomonadaceae bacterium
GCCGCCGCACCCCCGAGCGCGTAGAAGTTGAGCGCCAGCAGCGCGAGCAGCTTGGTGCCTTCCGCGTGCAGGTAGTCCTCGATGAACACCTGCACGCCCAGCCTGAAATGATAGAAGACCGAAACGATGAGAAGGAGCATCGGTATCGCAGCGACAGGCTGCCGCAGCCACGCGACCGTCGTCGCGTAATCGACCGCCGGCAGGCGGACGAGGCTGACGATGAACCACAGGACGAGCGCGAGGTTGGCGACCGCAGTCACCCGCTGGTGCCACCAGTGGCCGACGCCCGACTTCGCCGCACCCAGGCCGCGGACCCGCCCAATCTCGGTTCCCGTGCCCATTGTCAGAGCCCCTTGGTCAGCAGGATGGCGGCCCATGTCACCACCGTCAGCAGCGTCGAGCCGACCAGTGTCGCGATCGCGAACGTCTTGCTCGCATGGATCTCGAGCGCGCTGCCGGTATCCATCACGAGGTGGCGGATGCCGTTCATCATGTGCTGGAAGAAAATCCACGTGAGACCGACGCCGACGACGATGCCGAACCAGCCGGTCGCCACCGCGTAGAACGTCGCATAGGCCGCCGGACCCGTGGCAGCGGCGATCAGCCACCACAGGAACAGGACGACCGCGCCGAACGCCATCGCGTTGCCGGTGACGCGGTGGAGGATCGACACCAGCATGTGGACCCGCCATTTCCAGATCGACAGGTGCGGCGACAGGGGACGCCCCGAACCTGGAGCGCGCGGACGGGCGGCAGTGGCCATCGATTTCCTCGGATGGTGTCTTGCCGCCGGTTTAATCGCTTGTCGCGCCGGCGCAACCGCTGATCGCTGCACTGCGGCAGCGACGAACGGTACTCCCTACTCGTTCGGGCCGCCGGTCTGGTCGTCGCTCGCCCCGACCGGCTTCGATTCCGGCGACGCCTCCTGCCGCAGGAAGATGCTGAAGACGATGTAGATGCCGATCGCGGCGAACTCCGCCTCCCAGCATTGGAAGGCGGTGAACCAGAAGCTCGACGAGGCGAAATAGGTGCCGAGGTCGACCGGCGGCAGGTGCGCGACCGCCTGATCCTCGTCGTACTTCCACCAGCCGAAGATGAGGTGGGCGGCAAAGGTGACGACGAACAGCGCGACGAAGGCGAGGCTCAGCGAATGGGCATAGAGCCAGCTGTGGCCGGCGGTGTCGCCCGGCTCGCCCTCGCCGGGCTCGCCGCCCTCGTCGCCGGGCTGCCGCGAATGGGTCGCGCCCTTCTGCCGCAGCACCGCGCCGAAGGTGATGAGCACGGCGAGCTGGAGCACCGCTGCCTGCCAGTTGCTGAACACGCCGTCGAGGAAGTTGCCCGTCCCGAGATAGGCGGTGAAGCCGATCTTCGCGAGATGCGCGGCGTCCTGCGACGCATTGTACGCGCGCTGACCCGTCACCGCCTGCCCGGCGAGACAGGCGACGAACAGGGTGAACAGCGCCAGCGACAGGCTGTTATCGTTGAAAAAGCGGGCGACGGGGTTCCTCGGCTCGGCCATGGCGGCAGAACCGCCTCGGAACGGCCGCGTTCCATGGCGGCGGCGACCTCAACCCGGCCTCACCCGCCGCTTGACGCCCCTGGCCGCCTCGCCCACCAAACGGCAGCATGTCGCCGCTCGAACTAAGTGCCGCCGCGCTCGGTGTGGTCAACATCGTCCTCGTCGCTCGGCGCACGGTGGCCAACTATCCCTTCGGCATCGTCACGGTCGTGCTCTATGCGATCGTCTTCGCCCGGGCCCGGCTGTACAGCGCCGCCGGGCTGCAGGCGTTCTTCCTTGCCTCGCAACTCTACGGCTGGTGGTACTGGCGACGGAGCGGGACCGGGCCGGTCCCGGTCGCTGCCGCCGGCCACCGCGGGCTGCTCCTCGCCGCCGTCGCAGGCACCGCCGGGACGCTCGTCCTCGGCCTCGCCATGAGCCGTCTGACCGACGCCGCCGCCCCGTGGTGGGACGCCGCCAATGCCGCGTGGAGCATGGTCGCCCAGTTCCTCACCGATCGCCGCCTCGTCGAAAGCTGGCCGCTGTGGGTCGCGATCGACGCGCTGTCGGTCGGACTGTACGCGTCGCAGGGGCTGCCGGCGACCGCCGCGCTCTACGGGCTGTTCGGCGCCATCGCGGCGTGGGGCTGGGTCGCGTGGCGGCGCGCCATGGCCGGGCGGCGGCCGGCATGATCCGCGTCTGCCTGACCGGCGTCGAAAGCACCGGCAAGACGACCCTCGCGCCGCGCCTTGCCGCGACGTTCGGCGGGGTCGTCGTCGCCGAATATGGCCGGACGTGGGCCGAGGCGCACGGCACCGCCTTCTCCGCCGCCGATCTCCGGGCGATCGCCGCCGGCCATCTCGCCGCCCGTCAGGCGAGCGAAGCGACCCGGCCGCGGCTGATCGTCGAGGACACCGACATCGTCACCACCGGCGCCTGGGCCGAGATGCTGTTCGGCACGCCCGATCCCGCGCTCGAGGCAATCCCGGCAACCGCCGACCTGTACCTGACGCTCGAGCCCGACGTGCCGTGGATCGACGACGGCACGCGGCTGTTCGGCAGCGACGACCGGCGCGCCGCGTTCGGCACCTGTCTCGCCGCCGGCTTCGCCCGACGCGGGATCGCGCCGGTGGCGATCGGCGGCGGCTGGGCGGCGCGGCAGGCGGCCGCGGAAGCCGTGATCGCCGCGCGCTTCGGCATCGGTTAGGACGGCACGCATGACCAACATCCTCCTGACCGGCAGCACGCGCGGCATCGGTGCCGCCGCCCATGCCGCGCTGATCGCCGCGGGCGCGACCGTCGTCGGCCACGGCAGCCGCGACTCATGCCGGGGCGACGTCATCGGCGTTGACCTTGCCGCGCCCGGTGCCGGCGACCGGCTGTGGGACGCCGCCCTCGAACGCCTCGACGGCCGCATCGACGTGCTGGTCAACAACGCCGGCGTGTTCGAGGCCGTCGCCCTCGACGCCCCCGACGCCGACTGGAGCACGACATGGGGGCGGTCGCTCGCCATCAACCTGCAGGCCGCCGCCGACCTGTCGCGCCGCGCCGTGCTACACTTCCGCGAACAGGCTTCCCACACGCCCGGCGTCCGCGACCGCCCCGACGCCGGAGGCGTCAACGGTCGCCCCGACGCCGGAGGCGTCGACTGCCGCTCCCACGCCGGAGGCGTCACTGGTGACGCCGGAGGCGTCACTGGTCGAATCGTCAACGTGGCGTCGCGCGCCGCCTTCCGCGGCGACTCGCCCGACCACTGGCACTATGCCGCGGCCAAGGCCGGGATGGTCGCGATGACCCGGACGATCGCCCGCGCCTATGCGGAAGACGGCATCCTCGCCTTCGTCGTCGCGCCCGGCTTCACTCTGACCGGCATGGCCGAGGAGTATCTGAGCCGCCGCGGCGGCGACCAGCTCCTCGCCGACATCCCGCTCGGCCGCGTCGCGACGGCGCAGGAGGTCGCCGAGACGATCCGCTGGCTCGCGCTCGACGCGCCGCCGTCGCTGACCGGCGCGGTGCTCGACGTCAACGGGGCGAGCTATGTCCGGTGACGCCTCGGCCGCCGACGCGGGGTCGGGCTGGCGCGTCCGCCTCCCCGCGACCCGCGCCGAGGCCGAGGCGCTGCCGTTCGCCGACCCCTTCCCCGAGCACGCCGACCCGCCGACCCTGCTGACCGACGAGCCCGACCCCGCTGCCCCCGACGCGTGGACCCTCGACGCGTATTTCGCGTACCCGCCGACCGCCGCCGACCTTGCCGCCCTCTACGCCCTCGTCCCATCGGCC
>CAHJWP010000221.1 GCA_903642255.1 Sphingomonadaceae bacterium
ATGTCGAGCGCCTTGCCGCAGTTGTTGCGCTTGATGAGGCTGATCGCCTCAGGGGCAAGGGCGTGGGCGTCGAGCAGTCGGCCGGCGGCAAGCGCGGCGTGCAGGCCCAGCGTGATCTCGGTCTGCATGTCGGCGAGCTTCTTCTGGACGAGCTGCGTCTGCGCCAGTGGCCGGCCGAACTGCTTGCGGTCGAGCGTATACTGGCGCGCGGCGTGCCAGCAGAACTCGGCCGCGCCGAGCACGCCCCACGCGATGCCGTAGCGCGCGTTGTTGAGGCAGCCGAACGGCCCGGCCAGCCCGCTGACGCCGGGCAGCAGGCGATCGGCGGGGATAAGGACGTCGGCCAGCACAATCTCGCCCGTCACCCACGCGCGCAGCGAGAACTTGCCCTCGATCTTCGGTGTCGACAGCCCGGCGTCGCCCCGCTCGACGATGAAGCCGCGGATCGCATCCTTGCCGTCGTCGCCGCGGAGCTTGGCCCAGACGACGAACACGTCGGCGACGGGCGCGGACGTGATCCACATCTTCGCGCCGTTCAGCACGTAACCACCGTCGCGCGGGACCGCACGCGTGGTCATCGAGCCAGGGTCCGAGCCGGCGTCGGGCTCGGTCAGGCCGAACGCGCCGATGAGGTCGCCTGCGGCAAGGCCGGGCAGATAGCGGTCGCGCTGGGCGTCGGTGCCGTAGGCCCAGATCGGGTACATGACGAGGCTCGACTGGACGCTCATCGCCGAGCGGTAGGCCGAGTCGACCCGCTCGACCTCGCGCGCGACAAGGCCGTAGGCGACATAGCTCGCCCCGGCGCAGCCATAGCCGTCGATCGTCACGCCGAGCAGCCCGGCGCGGCCGAACTTCTTCATCAGGTCGGGGTCATACGATTCGCTGCGGTTCGCGGCGCGGACGGCAGGGGCGAGTTCGGCATCGCAGAACGCCCGCGCCGAGTCGCGGATCATCCGCTCCTCATCGGTCAGGCTGGCATCGAGCGCGAGCGGGTCGGCCCAATCGAACCGCGGCCACCTGGCGGCAGTCGCCGCGGGTCGCGCGCCGGTGGCTTCGATGCGGGTCTGGATGTTCACGCGCGTCACTCCTTCTTTGATTGGAACCTAGCGCATCGGGGCGGCGAAAAGAACCACATCAACGTCGCGGTGCGCCGATGCCGGACCGGACGACAACCGGGGCCGGGCAGCGGTCGACCTGGCGGAACACCGTCAGATATTCGCTCGCCGGGGGCAGGCGGCCGAGCTGCCGGAAGCCGTCGCGGGCCCCTTTCGCGGCCACTAGCACCCGGTCGTCGACGGCGCAGTGGCGCGCCGGCCGCAGCTCGACATCGTCCGCCAGCGCCGGCATCGGCAGCAGCAGGGCGAGAAGCAGCAGGCCACGCATCGGCGACTCTCCGTTACGTTCGAGCACCATAGCAGCTATCCCGCGTCGGAGCCGTGGATGAAGGCGCGGACGCGGCCGATCAGCGGCTCGCCGGCGTACGGGGCGATCGGCGCCGGCGGCACACCAGTGTCGGCGAGCAGCGCATCGATGCTGGCGTGTAGCTCCTCGACGGTCGTCGCGGTGTGGAGCCCGTCGCGATCCGCGAACTTGGCGAGCGTCGCGAACTGATGGTCGGTGGTGTGCTCGCCGAGGTCGTAGCGGCGCGGCATCATCAGCAGCGGCTTGCCCGCCTGGATCGCGGCGATGATCGATCCCATGCCGGCGTGGGCGACGAACAGCTTCGCCCCAGCGATGCGCTGCTGGTAGAGAGCCGGCGGCATCATCCGGACGAAGGCGGCGGTCCTGGGCTCATACGCCCCGCTGCCGATCTGGATCAGGACAGGGACGGCCGGGTGGGCCGCCGCCCAGTCGTCGACCGCGCGGACGAAGCGGTCGAAGGCGAACATCGAGCCGACGCTGGCGAAGACTTGCGGCGTGGCGGTCGGTGCGCTCACAGCACCGCCCCCCAATATTTGGGCACGGGGTCGGTGGCGAGTTCCGGCCACTGCGTCAGGCACTGGTGCGCCAGCTTGCGCGCGCGCAGGCCCGACGACGACATCACCTCGGAATTGGCGATGCTGTCGATCCACAGCGTCCGCGCGCCGAACAGCCGGCCGTAGAGTATCGCCAGCAACGCCGGGGCCGAGCCGGTCGTGACGACGACGTCGGGGCGCACGGTGGCGACGGCGCGGAACAGCTGCAGCGCGACGATGGCAAAGCTCGCCTTGTTCTTGCGACTCGCATCCTTGAAGCTGAAAAAGCGCGCGCCGGGCACCTGGCTCGCCGAGTCGGGATGGACGGTGGCATAGGACACGTCGCAGCCGTCCCACGCCGGACGCAGGCGCAGCAATTGCACCCAGTGGCCGCCCCCCGAGGCGATCGCCAGAACGCGAATCTGCCGCTCCGCCATTCGCGTTTCCTCAATCCCGCCCGCCTACTATCCGTTTCAAGGCGGCTGACCGACTGCTGTCAACACGCTTGTTGCAACTGCACACGTCGGCTAGCAACTGCCGGACAAGGCGAGGAGTAAGCGGTTGGTCCGGGTCGGCGTCGTCGGAATGGGCAAGATGGGCCTGTCGCACCTGTCGGTGATCAACGCCCATCCGGGCGTCGAGGTTACCGGCATCTGCGACAACGCGAAGTACGTCCTTGACGTGCTCGGCAAGTATACCGGTCTCGCGACCTTCACCGACTACGACAGAATGCTGACGGGCGTGCCGCTCGACGCCGTGCTGATCGCGACACCCTCGGCGATGCACGGCCCGATGGTCCGCGCGGCGCTCGACCGCGGCCTGCACGTCTTCTGCGAGAAGCCGTTCTGTCTCGACCCCGACGAAGGAGCCGAACTCGCCGCGCTGGCCGCCGCCAAGGGGCTGGTCTGCCAGGTCGGCTACCACAACCGCTTCATCGGCGCCTTCCGCGAGGTCAAGCGGCTCGTCGACGCCGGCGCAATCGGCCGCGTCACCCATGTGCTGGCCGAGGCGTACGGCGCGGTCGTCACCAAGCCCAAGGGCTCGTCGTGGCGGACACAGCGGGCGCAGGGCGGCGGCTGCCTGTACGATTACGCGGCGCACCCGATCAACCTCGTCACCTGGCTGTTCGGCGCGCCGGCGACGGTCGCCGGCGCGGCGCTCGTGCCCGTGTTTTCGGCCGAGACCGACGACCAGGTCTATGGCACGCTGCGCTGGGACGGCGGACTGACGGCGCAGGTCTCAGTCGACTGGACCGACACCAGCGTCCGCAAGATGACGACGCGGCTGACGCTGTGGGGCACCGGCGGTCGCCTCTATGCCGACCGGCAGGAGATCCAGCTGTTCCTGCGGGACGACTCGGGCCCTCTGCCCGCCGGCTACACCGCCGGGTGGAACACGCGCTATACCACCGAGCTGTCCGAGCCGGTCGACTTCTACCTGCGCGGCGAGGAATATTCGGCGCAGATCGACGGCTGGATCGCGGCGATCGGCGGCGGTGCACTGGAGAACGACTTCGCCAGCGCGGTCGAGACCGACCGGACGCTCGCGATGTTCATTGCCAACGACGGCGCGGTCGAGGCCAGTTTCCGCGCCGCCCCGCCGGTCGCGCCGAAGCAGGGACTGGTCGGCAAGCTGATGGGACGCCGCTGATATGGCTCACAAGATGGACCGCCTGCTGTTCGGCGACAACCAGTTCTTCGGCATCAACCACATGTCGGAGGAAAAGGCGCGCGCCGGAGCGATGCGGTTTCAGCAGACGCAGGCGATCGTCGACGTCCTCGACGTCGCGCTGGCCGAGGGGGTGCGCACCTTCATGTGCAC
>CAHJWP010000222.1 GCA_903642255.1 Sphingomonadaceae bacterium
GAGGTCGACGGCGTCAGGATCTACTACCGGCGAATGGGGAAGGGCGACCCGGTCGTGCTGCTGCACGGCTTTCCGGAGACATCCTTCGCCTGGCGCCATGTCATGCCCAGGCTCGCCGAGCGCTACACGGTGATCGCGCCGGACCTGCGCGGCTGCGGCGCGTCCGACCGGCCGCCGCACGGCTACGACAAGCAGAGCGTCGCCGCCGACATCCACGGCCTCGTCCGCCAGCTCGGGTTCGACCGCATCAAACTCGTCGCGCACGATGTCGGCATGATGACCGGCTACGCCTATGCCGCGACCTACCGCGACGAGGTGGAGCGCGTGGTGCTGATGGAGGCGGCAATCCCCGGCCTCGGGCTCGAGAAACTATACGACGCGATCAAATACCCGCGCATGTACCACCTGCCGCTGTTCGACGCGCCCAATGCGCTGGCCGAGGCGCTGATCGTCGGGCGCGAGCGGATGTTCGTCGGGCATTTCATGCGCCAGCAGGCGTTCGATCCCGCCGCGATCGAGGACGGGCTGGACGAATATGCCCGCTGCCTGGCGCAGCCGGGCGCGCTCCACGCGGGCATCTCCTACTTCCGCGAGCATCCGCTCGACGCCGAGCGCAACAAGGAACACGCCAAGAGGAAGCTCGAAATGCCGGTGCTGAGCGTCGGCGGTACCGCCAGCTTCGGTGCCGACCTCAAGGACGAGATCGCCCCGCTGGCGGCCAATCATCGTCATGTGATGATCGAGGATTGCGGCCACTATCTGGCAGAGGAGCAGCCCGACGCGCTGGCCGAGCACCTGCTCGCCTTCTTTGGCGAAGCAGCGTGACCGGCGCGCTGACGATCGTCCCCGACGACCGCGCGTTCGTAACGAACGCCACGCTCGACGGCGCGACGCTGACGCAGCACGACATCCGCAGCCATGAGCTGGTCCGCGCCCGCCGCGCGCTCGCCTATCTCAAGGCCAAGATCGGCGACGAGGCGATGCGGCGGCTCCTCGCCGAGGATTTCGCCACGATGACCGCGACCGTCCGCGGCTGGGTCGAGGCCTCTGCCGGCCGCTGGCGCTCGGCGCAGATCACCCTGGCGCTGCCCGGGCCGGGCGCTACCGCCTTCCGCGACTGGTACGCGCGGGTGGTGGCCGAGAGAAGGTCGGCGGCGATGCGCGCTGGCCATCCCGAACATTATCTGAACACCCCCGGGCCTGACGGCATCGAGGTGATCGAGCCGATCGGCGAGACCGACCTGCCGTGGCGCATCGTCTACCGGACGATCGATCCGGCGGACGACCTGCCGGCGATGTGGCCGCTGGACTTCCCCGTCCGGTTCGCGGCCGAAATCGTCGACGGCGACGGTGTGCGCGTCGGTTACTCGCTGCGCGCATTACGCGATGTCGCGGACGGCATGGAGATGTGTCTCATCACCTGCCTGCCCGCCGCCGCCCCGGACGAGGTCGTTGCGCGCCACCTCCGCCACTTTGCCATCGAGTACCGCAACTGGGCGGTGCTCGCCATGACCGAGCAGGAATAGTCATGCAGGTGAACGAAGCCGGTGCCCGGCCGAGCACTCCCGCCGATCCGGCGCGCTACAGTGGCGAGGTCTTTACCGACGCGCTGATCGAAGGCGGACCGCCAAGCCACGTCAACGTCGCCCGCGTCGCCTTCTCGCCCGGCGCGCGGACCGCATGGCACACTCATCCGTTCGGCCAGATTCTCATAGTCGTCTCCGGCGTCGGCTTGGTCTGCAAGGCCGGCGAGCCGGCGGTGCGTCTACGCGCGGGCGACAGCGTGGCGATCGCGCCTGGCGAGCGCCACTGGCACGGCGCGACGCCGGACCACGCCTTCACCCACTACGCGATCCAGGGCGCTGATGGAGACGGACGGATGGCCGACTGGCAGGAACTCGTCGACGAAGCCCAATACCAAGCCGCCGTTGGCACCGCGGTTCCGAGCGGCGCATGACGGCAGCCACGCGCCCTATCAGGAGGGAACCATGGGACTGACCCGCCTCGCTGTCGCCGTCGCGCCGGCAAGCCCCTTTTTCAGGAGCAAGGCATGAGCACGCCACTGCAGGTCGGGATCATCGGCGCGAGCGCCAGGGCGGGATGGGCGCGAGAGTCTCATGTGCCTGCGGTTCAGAGGCTCGGCGGGCTGGAACTTGGCGCGGTGGTCGTCCGCAAGCAGGACGAGGCGGACGCCGCCGCCAAGGCGTTCGGCGCGCGCGTGGGTTATGCCGATCCGCAGGCGTTGTTCGACGACCCTGCGATCGACATAGTGACGGTCGCGGTAAAGGTGCCTGAGCATCACGACCTTGTTCTCGGCGCACTTCGGGCCGGCAAGCATATTTATTGCGAGTGGCCGCTGTCGCCGACCCTGCCTCAGGCGATCGAACTGGCCTCGGCGGCGCGAGTGGCAAGCGTCAAGGTGGCGATCGGGCTGCAAACGCGCGCCAACCCCGCCGTGCGCCGCGCGACCGAGCTGATCGCGCAAGGCGCGGTCGGGCGCGTTCTCGGTGGACGCTGCTACTCGACGTCGGTGGCGTGGGGCGGCGTCATTCAGCCCGGCATGATCTTTGCTGAAAAGCCGGATGCGGGCGTGAACCTGGTCATCATCCAGGGCGCGCATACGGTCGACCTCCTGATCGCGCTGCTCGGCGGTCTCGCCGCCGCATCGGCGCTCACCGATCGCCAGTACCCGCAGGTCACAGTGCAGGACGAGGATCGCACGATCGCCCGCGAGACCTTCGACCACATCATCGCCCAAGGCAGGTTTGAGGGCGGCGGCACTCTCGCCGCGGAGATCGTGGGCGGGCGCCCGAGAGGACGCACGCCGTTCGAACTCTTGGTAATGGGCGACAAGGGCGAGCTGTCGCTGACCGGCGGCGCGCCGCGCGGCTTCCAGTCGGGTCGGCTTGCGCTGGCGCTGAACGGCGAGCCGCAGGAGGTGGACGAGGGCGAGCGCGCCGGCTTCCCCGACGAGGCGCTGAACGTCGCCGGCGTCTACGCTCGACTGCGCGACGACATCGTCAACGACACCCGCAGCTCGCCCGATTTCGACCATGCCGTACGCCTGACCCGGCTTATCGAAGACCTGCTCGCCTCGTCCGCCGACGGGCGGCGACGCGAAGCGGACGATTGGCCGCGCCAGCGGGAGGTGCCGTCGTGACCGCCCTGCAGCGCCTGAGGGTCTCGGATGCCGAGCTCCTCCAGCGGGCGGGCAAGCAATCGGCTCAGATCGTCTCCCAGACCAACGCGCCTGAGGCCCGGATCACGGTCATCGCGTCGTCATGCAGCCTGGCGCGATCTCGCCTCGTCATCAGCATGACGTCGCGGAGCAGACCTGGATCGTGGAGCAAGGCGAAGCCCGGCTGCTGATGGCCGACGGCGCCTGGGCGCCGCTTTGTGTCGGCGATGTCGTCATCACTCCGCCTGGCGAGACGCACGGTGTTGAGAACACGGGTGGTGCGGACTTCATTTATCTCACCGTGACGACTCCGCCGCAGGATATGGCCGGCTTCTACGACCGCGCGGCGACCGGGACCGAAACGTCGAATGCTTGAAAAGCTCCTCGGCGAGCATGAGACGCCGTTCTAGCCCCGCAGCGTTGGCCAGGGGTGACGACATAGGGCGGGCACAGAGCGTACGTTTCGAACATCCTCTCGCCGGCCGCCTAAGCGGACATTCCGCTTCTCACCAGACATTTCGCTTCGCGCTCGGCGTAAACCCCGTCTTATATCCGCATGGGTGACGAGTTTTGGGGAAGCCGCCGGCGTTCTCAATGG
>CAHJWP010000223.1 GCA_903642255.1 Sphingomonadaceae bacterium
GGACTCGGCTTCGGCGCGGCGCTCATCCTGTCGCTGATCATCTGCGCCGGCGTCGGGTTCGGGGCCGACAGCGTCGCCGCGGCGTACACGCGCGACCCCGCGGTGCGCGCCGTGGCGACCGGCGCGCTGGTCCTGTCGTGCCTGTTCTACGTCACCGACGGGCTGCAGGCGGTCGGCGCGCAGGCGCTGCGCGCGCGCGGCGACATCTGGCTGCCGGCGGCGACGCACCTGATCAGCTATGTCGGCGTGCTGATGCCGGTCGGCTACCTCGCGGCGATCGTCTGGCGCCTGGGCGTCGGCGGCATCGTCTGGGGGACGATCGCCGCGAGCGCGGTGTCGGCGGGGCTGCTGCTCGCGCGGTTCGCGTGGCTCAGCCGCGAAATCCGTCCTTGGCCGCCCGCCTAGCCGCGAACTCGGCGACCGAGCCCGCCCGGACGAACGGGTTGGTCGCGCGCTCCAGCCCGATCGACGACGGCACCGTCGGCCGGCCGGCGGCGCGCGCGGCGTCGATCGCCACCACGCGCCGCGCCAGCGCATCATTGCCCGGCTCGACCGTCACGGCGAAGCGCGCGTTGGCCTGGGTATATTCGTGCGCGCAATAGACCGCCGTGGCGTCGGGCAGCGCCATCAGCTTGGCGAGACTGGCGCTCATCTGCGCCGGCGTTCCCTCGAACAGCCGGCCGCAGCCGAGCGCGAACAGCGTGTCGCCGCAGAATAGGACGCCTGCGTCCGCGAAGTAATAGGCGTTGTGCCCCGCGGTGTGCCCCGGCACGTCGATCACCCGGCCGGTCGCGGCGCCGACCGCCACCGTATCGCCCTCGGCCACCGCGCGGTCGAGGCCGGGGATCTTCGCCGCCTCGCCCGCCGGGCCAGTGATCCGCGCGCCCGTCGCCGCCTTGATCGCGAGGTTCGCGCCGACGTGGTCGGGGTGCCAGTGGGTGTTGAGGATCTGCGTGATCCTCCAGCCCCGTTCCGCCGCCGCCGCCAGCACCGGCTCGGCCACCGCGGGATCGATCACCGCCGTCTCGTCGCCGTCATGCGCAAGATAGACGTAGTTGTCGCTCAGCACCGGGACCTGGACGACCTCCACCTCACCACACCCCGGTGTTGGCCATCGACGCCCATGGCTCGGCCGGCGGCAGCGCGCCGCCGGTCTGGAGCAGCTCGACCGAGATGCCGTCGGGCGAGCGAACGAACGCCATCCGCCCGTCGCGCGGCGGCCGGTTGATCGTCACCCCGCCGTCGGCGAGCCGCGCGCACGTCGCGTAGATATCGTCGACGGCATAGGCGAGGTGGCCGAAGTTGCGTCCGCCGGAATACGCCTCGGGGTCCCAGTTGTGGGTCAGCTCGACCTGCGCGCTCGAATCGCCGGGCGCGGCGAGGAACACCAGGGTGAACCGCCCCGCCGGACTGTCCTGCCGCTTCAGTTCCTCGAGCCCGAGCAGCCTGTAAAAGGCGAGGCTGGCGTCGAGATCGCTGACCCGGACCATGGTGTGAAGATATTTCATGCGCGCGAGGCTCCTGTGCAGGCCACCGGTATAGGGCGGCGGGCGGGCAGCGTCAGCACCCGATCGCCGCCCCCGGCGACGGATCGCGCCGTCAGTACGCGCCGGTCTGGAACAGGAACGTCGCCGCCGTCCGGGCGATGATCTGGATATCGAGCGCCGGCGTCCAGCGGTCGATATATTCGATGTCGCTCTCGACGCGGTTGACGATGTCGGCTTCGGCCTCGGTATTGCCGCGGAAGCCGCGGACCTGCGCCAGCCCCGTGATGCCGGGCAGCACGCGGTGGCGCGCGGGGTAGCGCCGGACGACTTCCTCGTACAGCCGGTCGGCCGCCTTGGCCCCATAGGCATGCGGCCGCGGGCCGACGAGCGACATCTGCCCGAGCAGCACGTTGACCAGCTGCGGCAGCTCGTCGAGGCTGGTCCGCCGCAGGAACGCCCCGACGCGCGTCACCCGGCTGTCGCCCTTCGTCACCAGCCGGTCGGCATTGGCGTCGGTGCTGGCGGTGTACATGCTGCGGAACTTCAGCATGCCGAATGCCTCGTTGTTCATGCCGCGCCGCTGCTGGCGGAACAGCACGGGTCCCGGCGAATCGAGCTTGACGATCACCGCGATGACCAGCAGCGGCACGGCGAGGACGACCAGCGCGACCGCCGCCGCGGTGCGATCGAGCGCGACCTTGGCCAGCGCCTGCAGGCCGGTGATCCGCCGCCGGTAGAGCGCCAGCGTCGGCCGGCCGCCGACATAGGCGATCGACTGCTTGGCGCTCTCGAGGTCGAGCGACAGGGGGGCCATCGAGATGTTGACGCTGATCTGCTCGAGGCAGGCGACCAGCTCGTCGATGCGCGCGGCCGCCGTCCACGGCAGGTCGATGATGACCGTGTCGATCTTCTTCGCCTTGATCTGCGCGATGAACGCGTCGAGATCGCTGCCTGCGAGCATCCCGTTAAAGACGTTGATCCCGCCGCGGTTGCGCTGGTCGGCGATCAGCAGGACCCGCGCGACCGGCCCCGCGCCCTGCTCGATAAGCCGGATCAGCGCCTCGGTCTTCGCCGACGTGCCATAGATCGCGATCCGCTCGCCGAGCGATCCGTCGCGCGACATCCGGGCGATGACCCGGCGCGCGACGGCGCCGACGAGGCTGATCGTCGCGACGCCGGCCGCAAACGTCGCCACCATCCACAGCCGCGAGACGTTGACCAGTTCGCCGAGGACGAACGCGCCGACCAGCGTGACGAGGCTCGCCTTGACCCAGTCGACCAGCGCCTGCCGCAGCCGGTCGGTCCGCACGACCTGCGCCTCGACCGCGCGGTGATACCACGACAGCAGGGCGAAGACGATCAGCCAGCCGATCCGGATGGCGACCGGCGACGGCTCCGGCATCCGCCCGATGAGCGCGAGGACGAGGACGACCAGCGCAAGACCGACCAGCTCCGCCAGCAGCCAGAGGTCGAGCGCGAAGTTCCAGCTCAGCCGGCCGCCGGCAGGACCGGCGTCGGCAGGCTCGCTCGTGAGACGCTCGTCCGAAATGCCCCCACCCCGCTGTCGTCCGCCAGCCCGCCCGATACCACGCCAGCCGATGCTACCCATAGCAGGATTGTACGCTGCGCGACTCTTCCTTCGTATCGCGATCAGCGGCTACGACACGACGGCAGTCTATTCTTGACCTGATTAGTAGAGGAACGTTTACAATCCTCTAATATCGACGTCGGCCCGGCTGCGACTTTCCGTAGCGACCATCGTCATTCGTTCAAATCGTTTGTTAATGATCCGATGATAGCGTTTGTTCACGTAACGTCGCGTATTGGAAAGAGATTGGCCACTTCCTATTCGGACCGATTGCTGCACGACGCTCCGGTCGAAGAGTTGCCAAGGTGCAATGCCGATACCAGACCCGCGGACACTTACATCCCCTATGCGATCGACTGGCGGTTCCTTCCCGAGCCGGCGCTGCTGGTCAAGGATGCCGCCCGTCACGCCCTTGCCGCGGCGAGCAACGCCGCGGCGCTGGCCCCGCCGACGCGCGGCTTCTGGGCCAGCACCCTCGGCCGGCGGACCTTCAACGCCGTTACGCGCGCCGGCAGGATCTTCATCCATATCCCGAAGACCGCGGGCACGTCGGTCTGCGCCGGTCTCTACGGCCGGAACCTGCCGCATTATACCCGAAGCTTCTACACGGCGGCGTACGGCAGCCGGATCGCCGCGCTGCCGTCGTTCTCGATCGTCCGCGATCCGGTCGACCGGCTGCACTCGGCCTATCGCTT
>CAHJWP010000224.1 GCA_903642255.1 Sphingomonadaceae bacterium
ACGCCGACCGCCTCGCCGAGGTCGGCGGTCTCGCGACGGACCATCGCGACGCGTTCGTCGAGGGTGAACATCGGCGACTTCGACGGGTTGGTCGACACGCCGATGATGAGCCGGTCGACGAGCTTCGCGCCGCGCCGGATGATGTCCATGTGCCCGAGCGTGACGGGATCGAACGTGCCGGGATAGACGCCGATGCGCATCAGGCGACCGTCTGCGGCACGACGGGCATCAGAAGTCGCGGGCGATGGCGAAGCGGGCGATGGCGCGGAGCAGGTCGGCCTCGGCCCCGAAGCTGTGGAGATGGTCGATCGCCTGGTCGATCAGCATCGCCGCCTGGGTCCGCGCGCGCTCGATGCCGAGCAGCGAGACGAAGGTCGCCTTGCCGGCGGCGGCGTCCTTGCCGACCGCCTTGCCGGTCTTGGCCGACGAGCCCTCGACGTCCAAGAGGTCGTCGGCGATCTGAAAGGCGAGGCCGAGGTCGCGGGCGTAGCCGCGCAACGGGGTCCGCCCCTGCTCCGGGATGCGGCCCATGATCGCGCCGGCCTCGAGACAGAAACCGATCAGCGCGCCGGTCTTCAATTGCTGCAGCCGGGTCGTCTCGCCGAGGTCGAACGCCTCGTCGGTCGCGGCGATGTCCATCATCTGCCCGCCGGCCATCCCGTTCGGCCCACTGGCCTTGGCGAGCTCGAGGACGAGTTCGGCCCGCGCCGCCGGATCGCCGTGCGTCGCGGGATCGGCAAGGATCTCGAAGGCCAGCGCATGAAGCGAATCACCGGCGAGCACCGCGGTCGCCTCGTCATACGCCTTGTGCACCGTCGGCTTGCCGCGGCGCAGGTCGTCGTCGTCCATGCACGGCAGGTCGTCGTGGATCAGCGAGTAGCAGTGGACGCACTCGATCGCGACGGCGACGCGCAGCGCCCGCTCGCGGTCGACATGGAACAGGTCGCACGCCGCAACGACGAGCAACGGCCGCATCCGCTTGCCGCCGCCGATGACGGCGTGGCGCATCCCCTGGTACAGCCGGTCGCGGCCGTCGCGCGGCACCGGCAGCAGGCGGTCGAAGCGCTGGTCCATCGCCGTGCCGATCGCGTCGAGCGCCGGCTTCAGGCTGTTCGAAACCTGCATCGCGCGCTCAGCCCGCATCGAAAGGGGTGACCCCCGCCGCGCGGCCGTCGGTGCCGACGACGATCGCCTCGATCCGCGCCGTCGCGCCCGCCAGCTTGTCTTCGCAACTCTTCTTCAACCGTTGACCCTCGGTATACAGCTCGATCGACTCCTCGAGCGTCGCGTCTCCCGCTTCGAGGCGGTGGACGATCTTCTCCAGCCGCGCGAGCGCGACTTCGAAGCTCAGCGGTTCATCGGACGCGGATTCGATCACGCCGCGGTTGTGAACGGCCGGCCGCACAGGGTCAAGCGCGGGCCGTTCGCGGCTCACGCTGCGAGAATTCGCCGCTCCTCGCCGATCATAGCCGCAAAGCTCGGGCGCGCCAGCATCGCGTCGATATACGCCTTCAGCTTCGGATGCCGGGTGTCATCGATGGCGATATCAAGATGCGCAAGATTGACGAACGGCGACGCCACCGCGAGGTCGGCGAGCGTCAGGCGACTCCCGACGAGGAACCCGTCGCCAGGCACCACGGTTTCAAGATAGTCGAGGATCGGCGGCATTTCGTCGGCCTGTGCCGCGGCGGCGACCGCCTCGTCGCCGGCTAGACCCATGAAGCGCGGCCCGACAATCCTGTTGAAGAACATCTTGACGAAGCAGTTGAAGACGATCGTGTCGGCGAATTCGTCGAACCAGATCACCTCGCCGCGCTCGCGCGCGCCGGCCGGGATCAACGCGGGCTCGGGGTGTTTCGCCTCGAGGTAATGGACGATCGCGCTCGAATCGGCGAGCGCAAAGTCGCCATCGACCATCGCCGGGACCTTGCGGAACGGGCTGGCGGCGAGAAAGGCCGGATCTCTGGAGCGCAGTCCGGTGGGGCGCGTGTCGACCGCGACCCCCTTCTCGGCGGCGAACGCCAGAACCTTACGGACGAAAGGCGACATCGAACTGCCGAAGACGATCATGCTGCTTCTCCCCAAAGCCCGCCGCCGTCTAGCGCACCGCGCTGCGCGACGCCACGGTTCGAGCGGCCGAGGGATGTCGGCGCCGGGCTGAGCGATCCTGTCCTACAATCCGTTTCGCGTGTAACACGGAGTCGGCGATGCTATCGGCGCCGCGCGCTCTTTCCCACCGGCGTGAATGGCGAACTGGCAGCCGCCCCATGGCCTCGGCAATTCCAATCCGGAGGGCGTTTCGCCGATCGCCCACAGAGCGCGAAGCAATGAAGAATGGGAAGTTAAGCGGCGTTACCGCCGGAACAGCGCATCGCCCTGCTGCTGCGCGGTACCCACCTCGGGCGCCGGGCCGTGCTCGGCGAGATGGGCGGCGGCGACCCGCTCGGCGTGGAGCTGCTCGATCAGCTGGGCCCGCTCGGTGACGATCTTGCCTTCGTCGACGTTGGTGTCGACCCCGGCCTTCTTCGCCGCCGCCAGCACCAGGACGTCGAGCTCGCGCTGCGGGCACAGGCCGAGCGTCACCGGGTCCTTCGGCGTGATGTTCGCCATGTTCCAGTGGCTCTTGTCGCGGATCGCGGCGATCGTCGTCTTCGTCGTGCCGATCAGCTTGGAGATCTGGTTGTCGGTCACCTCGGGGTGGTTGCGGACGATCCACGCGATGCCGTCGGGCTTGTCCTGCCGCATGCTGACCGGCGTGTAGCGCGGTCCCTTGGTGCGGCGCTCCTGCTCGGGCTGCTTCTCGAGCCGCAGGCTGGCGTGCGGGTCGGCGGCGACGCGGTCGATCTCGGCCTGGGTCAGTTCGCCCGAGCGGATCGGATCGCGCCCGGTCAGCTTGGTCGCCGCGGTGTCGTCGGCGATCGCCTGGATTTCGAGGATGTGGAGGCCGCAGAAGATGGCGATCTGCTCGAACGTCAACGCGGTATTGTCGACGAGCCACGCCGCCGTCGCGTGCGCCATCAGGGGGGTTGTCGGAGCGCTCATCGGCTGCATCTTTCGGAATGAATAAAGAAAGAGCCGCCCCTCGCGGGACGGCTGTGACGATTTGATGTAGGCGCGATGCGTGGGGCGATCAAGCGGAGACGGGGCAATGAACTGGCATTTTTGGACCGCAGTCGTCGCGGGACTGATCGCGGCGAGCGTGATCGACTGGCTGTTCGCCGGCGTCCTGTTCCACGACCGCTACATGCGCCACCCCGAGGTGTGGCGGACGCCGGGCAGCAACACGCGCGGGATCGTCGCGGCGCAGGTGCTGACGGTGCCCACGGTCCTCGGCATGATCGCGCTGCTCGAACTGCTCGGAGCGCGCGGGTTCTGGCCGGTGCTGCTGGTGGCCGCGCTCGTCTGGGCGATCGCCGCGGGGCCGGCGGTCATCGTCAATGGCATCTTCGTCAAGCTCGACGCCACCGTCGTCGCCGCGCACACGACCGGCTGGCTGGTCAAGCTGCTCGCCGTCGCGGCGATCGCGGCGGCGCTCCTGTGATCGCGCGCGCCGACGCCGTGGCGCTTGACGCCGCCGACGGCCTCGCCTTCGCGCGGGCGCGCTTCGCCCTGCCCACCGGCATTATCTATCTCGACGGCAACTCGCTCGGTGCCCTGCCCCGCCGGACCGCCGCGCGCCTCGCCGACACGGTGACCCGCGAATGGGGCGAGCGGCTGATCGGCAGCTGGAACGACGCCGGGCGCGGTGACGGCGGCTGGATCGA
>CAHJWP010000225.1 GCA_903642255.1 Sphingomonadaceae bacterium
GCCATGAAAGCCGTCGTCTGCGTCGAACACGGGCCGCCCGAGGCGCTCGTCTTTCAGGATGTCGCCACACCCGAGCCCGGCAAGGGGCAGGTGCGGCTCAAGGTCGAGGCGGCGGGAGTCAATTTCCCCGACAGCCTGATCATCCAGAACCTCTACCAGTTCAAGCCGCCGCTGCCCTTCTCGCCGGGCGGCGAGGCGGCCGGCGTGATCGACGCGGTGGGCGAGGGGGTGACCGACCTCGCCGTCGGCGACCGCGCGGTGGCGATGACCGGCAACGGCTGCTTCGCCGAGTACGTCGTCGCCAGCCGCGCGCAGGTCGTGCCGATCCCCGCCGCCATGCCGTCCGACGTCGCCGCCGGCTTCATCATGACCTATGGCACGTCGCACCACGCGCTCAAGCAGCGCGCCCGACTGCAGCCCGGCGAGACGCTGCTCGTCCTCGGCGCGGCCGGCGGGGTCGGGCTGACCGCGGTCGAGCTCGGCAAGGTGATGGGCGCGCGCGTCATAGCCGCGGCGTCGACCGACGACAAGCTCGCCTTGACCCGCGACTACGGGGCCGATGAGACGATCAACTACACCGACGCCAGCCTGAAGGACGAGGTCAAGCGGCTGACCGGCGGCAAGGGGCCCGACGTGATCTACGACCCCGTCGGCGATCGCTTCGCCGAGCCCGCGTTCCGCTCGATCGGCTGGAACGGCCGCTACCTGATCGTCGGCTTCGCCGGCGGGGCGATCCCGTCGCTGCCGCTCAACCTGCCGCTGATCAAGGGAGCATCGCTGGTCGGCGTGTTCTGGGGAGCGTTCACGCAGCACGAGCCGGACGTGCATCGCGCCAACATGGCCGAGCTGCTCGACTGGTACGCCGCGGGCAAGATCCGCCCGCACGTCAGCAAGCACTTCCCGCTGAGCGAGGGCGCGGCTGCGATCCGCTGGATGATGGACCGCAAGGCGACGGGCAAGGTCGTGCTGACGGCGTGAGGGTGCGGTGAGTCGGGACCGGCATTCGTCGGGACGAGTGATCCGGCGAATCATGTCAAGCCCCGCACGGGGCCCGGCTGCGCCGGACCGCGGCTGTCGCGTCGCGGTAGCGCGTTCGCGGCGGGTGTGGCTCGTGTCGCGCGGACAGGTGTCCGCGCAATGTCCGCGGCGGTAGCGGGGGTGATGCACGGTGCCGTCGCTGGCGATTTATTTTTTCATGTACCGGACCGGTTCATACAGCGGGTCGCAGCTCGAACACCGATTCACCCCTTCGGTCGTTCCAGCGATCGGCTGCGGTGTCGTCGCTCGCCTTGGCCGCGACCCAGGTGACGCCGCCGGCGCGCTCCTCGGCCTTCCAGAACGGGGCCTTTGTCTTGAGCCAGTCCATAAGGAATTCAGCGGCTTGGAACGCGGCGCTGCGATGGGAACTCGCCACGGCGACGAGGACGATCGCCTCGCCGGGCACCATCCGCCCGACGCGGTGGACGATGACGCCGCCGCTCAGCGGCCACCGCGCCGCGGCCTGCGCCGCGATCGTCGCAAGGGCACACTCGGTCATCGCGGGATAATGTTCAAGGGTCAGCGCAGTCAAGCCATTGTCATCCCTCACGAATCCCGTAAAGGTGACGACCGCCCCGACGTCGCTGCGCTCCGCAGTCAGCGGCGCGACGGCGACGGCTGCGTCGATCGGCGTGCTCTGGACGGCGACGGCAATCACCGGCTCAGCCCCCGGTCACCGGCGGGAAGATCGCCACCTCGGCCCCGGCGGCGACCGCGGCGTCGAAGCCCGCGAAGACCTGATCGACGGCGACGCGGATCGCATTGCGGTCGGCGAGCGCCGCGGCGTGCCCGGCGGAGCGGCCGGCGAGCCAGTCGAGGAGTGAGGAAACCGTCGCAATCCCCTGTGGCAGCGGCAGAATCTCGCCGTCGACGCCGATCCGTTCGCGTACCCACGCGAAGTACAGCAGTTCGATCATGCGCTCATGTGCTTCAGGCCGACGCGAAGGTAGTCATAGCCGGTGACGACCGTCAGCGCGGCGGCAAGCCACAGGCAGGCGAGCCCGACGCCGTACGCCGGTAGCCACGGCGCGAAGGCGGGGGTCGCGAGGCTGAGAATCAGCGCACCAAGCGCGATCATCTGGAACGCCGTCTTCCACTTGGCGAGCGCGCTGACGGGCAGGGAGACCTGCAGGCCGGCGAGGAACTCGCGCAACCCCGACACGGTGATCTCACGCAACAGGATAACCAGAGCGGCGATCACCGCCAGCCCATGGATCGCGCCGACGTGCACCAGCATGACGATCGTTGCCGCGACCATGATCTTGTCGGCGACGGGATCGAGAAAAATGCCGAGTTTCGAGACGGTTCCACGGGCCCGTGCAAGTGTTCCGTCAAGATAATCGGTCGCCCCGGCGACGCAGAACACGACGAAGGCGGCGAGCGTCGCGCCGGTTCCCGGGTCCCACAGCAGGGCGACGAGCAGCGGCACGGCGAAGATCCGGCTCAGCGTCAGCAGGTTCGGCAGGCTGGACAACATGGGGCGGGGATAGGCTAAGGACGGGGGCAACTCAATGTTCGCGTTGGGCTTTGTGGGGAGGCGGCGATGCGGGTCAGCGAGGCGGTGGCGAGCCGGCGGTCGGTGCGCGGGTTCCTGCCCGATCCTGTCGACGGCGCGGTGATCCGCCGGGTGCTCGAGCGGGCGGCGCGCAGCCCGTCGGGCGGCAACCTCCAGCCGTGGCGGGTCGACGTCGTCGCTGGCGAACCGCTCGCCGCGCTGAAGGCGATCATGCGCGACCGGTTGAAGAGCGGCAGCGAAACGCCTGAATATGCGATCTATCCGCCGAACCTGCCCGAGCCCCAGCGGACGCATCGCTTTCAGGTGGGCGAGGACCTGTACGGCGCGCTCGGCATCCCGCGCGACGACAAGGCGGGGCGGGCGGCGTGGTTCGCCCACAACTTCCAGTTCTTCGGCGCGCCGCTCGCGCTGTTCACGTCGATCGACCGCACGTTGGGGCCGCCGCAATGGTCGGACCTCGGCATGTTCCTGCAGACGGTGATGCTCCTGCTGCAGGAGGAGGGGCTCGACAGCTGCGCGCAGGAATGCTGGGCGGTATATCCCGAGACGATCCGCACCTTTCTCGGCCTGCCGCCCGAGCGGATGCTGTTCTGCGGCATGGCGATCGGCGTCGCTGACCCCGCCGACCCGGCCAACACGCTGCGCGCGCGCCGGGCCGCGGTCGACGACTTCGCCAGCTTTCGAGGCATCTAGCGTCATCGGCTGAGAAGCGAGTTGAAGCTCAGGGCTTGCCCATCTCGACGATCGAGCGGGCGCTTTCAGCGAATTTCTTCGCCGCGTCGCCTTCCTGCATTTTCGCGCTGGCATCCTCGGGGATGGTGATGCCGCGCTGTGCCGCCGGCCGTGCGGCGATCGCCTCGTGCCAGCGCGCGAGATGGGGCAGGCCGTTGGTGTCGATTCCCGACCAGCTCGCCGTCCGCGTCCAGCACCACGTCGCGATGTCGGCGATGCTGTAGTCGCCGCCGGCGAGATATTCGGTCTTCGCCAGCTGGCCGTCGAGAACGGTGAACAGCCGCCGCCCCTCGCCCTGATAGCGGGCGATGGCGGCGGGGATTTTCTCGGGGAAGTAGCGGAAGAAGACGTTGGCCTGCCCCATCATCGGCCCGACGCCACCCATCTGGAACATCAGCCACTGGAGCACGCGGCTCCGCCCGGCGGCGT
>CAHJWP010000226.1 GCA_903642255.1 Sphingomonadaceae bacterium
GCACCGCCACCGTCGAGCCCGGCGGCGACGGGCGGGTCACAGCCCCGATGCCCGGCCGCGTCCTCGCCCTCGACGTCGGCGTCGGGACGAGCGTCGCCGCCGGCGACCGCCTGCTGGTCCTTGAAGCGATGAAGATGGAGCACCGCCTGACCGCGAAGCTCGCCGGCGTGGTCCGCGCGGTCCACGTCGCCGAGGGCGATCAGGTGGGCGACGGGATGGTGCTGGTGGAGATCGAATCCTCGTCCATCTGACCTCAGGTCGAGCAGTTCACGTCGCCGGCAAGGAAAGATGCGGTCTACACACCCGCAGCGCGAGGCGGATCAGGGCCACCGGTCTCAGAAGTGGTATGCCGCCCCGACCTTGAGGAAATGCTCGTCTTCACTTCCCTTCGACGGTCCGGTGAGCACCGCGGCAGTCGGCTGACCCGGGTCGAGATCGATCTGATAAATCGTGTTGACGCTACCGAAATTCACATAGTTGTATTCAAGCTTCGCCGACCAATGGCGGCTCAGTGTAACCTCGGCACCTGCACCGGCCAAATACCCCAGCGAAGTACGATTCGAGTTGCTGGTAACGTCAACCGTCGCTCCGCTCGCATTGTCGAAGATATACCCATGGTGCTTGAAGGTGGTGAGCGCCGCACCGCCTTTCCCGTAAAGCAACAAATTGCGGAAGCTGTAGCCGAGTCGCAGGGATGCCGCGCCGGCGAAGGTGCTCTTGGCGAACGAGCGGATCGTTTCACCGGGCGATCTCAGATTGGCGACGTCCGATCTGCCGTGGACGTTCTGAAACCATCCCTCGAGCTCAGGACCGAAAACCAGTCTTGATGGTCGCGCACCGATCATCGGCCGGATGTCGCAACCGATATCGGCACCGCCGGCCGGCCCGCGCAGGCCGAAATCATTCGTCTGTGCCGGAAAGATCGATCCGCCGACGTTTACAGAATTGGTCTTGTATGACCTTCCACTGACCACGTAGCCCCCGGTGACCCCGATATAGCAGGAGGGGCGCTGGCTGAGGCCGGGGGCTTCCGCCGGAGCGGCCAAGGCTACACCCGGCAGCATGAGCGGAACGGCCGCGAGCCAGTTCAAGGATATCATTTCTCCCCCCTTTTTTCGTTTCCTTTTCGTGACAATAACCAATATGGGAATGAAGATAGCAATAAGTTGCAACCGATGCCCGTTGCGCATCTCCTGCGGCGAATGCGCTGCTCGCGGGAACGGTCAAGTATTGTGTGTGGCCATCGTCAGCTGACGGCCGGCGATCACCCATCCAAATTCGGCCTTAACCAAGCCTCCGCCTGCTCCACCCCCACCCCCCGCCGCCGCGCATAGTCGGCGACCTGGTCCTTCCCCACGCGCGCCACGCCGAAGTAGCTCGCCTCGGGGTTCGCGAAATAATAGCCGCTGACCGCGGCGGTCGGGAGCATGGCGAAGCTTTCGGTTAGGGTGATGCCGGTGGCGTCGGTTGCTCCCAGCAACTCGAACAGGTCGGGTTTGACGCTGTGGTCGGGGCACGCGGGGTAGCCGGGAGCGGGGCGGATGCCGGCGTATTTCTCGCGAACGAGGTCGTCGGGGCTGAGCTGCTCGAGCGGCGCGTAGCCCCAATATTCGCGGCGGACGCGCTCGTGGAGGTGCTCGGCGAACGCCTCGGCGAGGCGGTCGGCCAATGCTTTCAGTAGGATGTCGTTGTAATCGTCGTGGGTGGCCTTGAACCGCGCGAGGTGGGGCTCGATCCCCTGTCCCGCCGTCACCGCGAAGCCGCCGAGCCAGTCGTCGCCGTCGGACACGAAATCGGCGAGGCACGAGTTGGGCCGCCCCTCGCGCTTCTCGACCTGCTGGCGGAGGAACGTGATGCGGCGCAGGACCTCGGTCCGGCTTTCGTCGGTGTAGAGCAGCACGTCGTCGCCGTCCCGGCGTGCCGGCCAGAAGGCGGCGACGCCGTTGGCGGTCAGCCATTTGTCGCGGACGATCTCGGCAAGCATCGCCTGCGCGTCGGCGAACAGCGCGGTGGCGCTCTCGCCGACGACGGGATCCGTCAGGATCGCGGGATAGTTGCCGGCGAGCTCCCAGGCGCGGAAGAACGGCACCCAGTCGATATAGGGAACCAGCTTGTCGAGCGGATAGTCGTTCAGCACGACGCGGCGCTCCTTCGGCGCAACCGGCGGGTGGGCGGCGAAGTCGCAGGCGTAGGCGTTGGCCCGGGCGACGGCGAGCGGCACGAGCTTGGAGTCGCCCTTGTTGGCGCGGGCGAGGCGGATCGCGGCATACTCGTCGGACGTGCGCTGGACGAGTTCGTCCTTGATCGTCTCGCTGACCATTGCGCCGGCCACCCCGACTGCACGGCTCGCGTCGAGGACGTGGATCGTCGGGCCTGCGTACGCCGGCGCGATGCGGAGTGCGGTATGGACGCGGCTGGTCGTCGCGCCGCCGATGAGGAGCGGCATCGTCATGCCGGCGCGCTGCATCTCGCTCGCCACGGTGACCATCTCGTCGAGCGACGGGGTGATCAGGCCCGACAGCCCGATCATGTCGGCGTTGTGATCGTTCGCCGCCTTCAAGATCGCCGACCACGGAACCATGACGCCGAGGTCGACGACCTCGAAATTATTGCACTGGAGGACGACGCCCACGATGTTCTTGCCGATGTCGTGGACGTCGCCCTTGACCGTGGCCATGACGATTCGGCCCTTCGACGACGCACCCTCCTGCTTCTCCGCCTCGATATAGGGTAGCAGGTGGGCGACCGCCTTCTTCATCACGCGCGCCGACTTGACGACCTGCGGCAGGAACATCTTGCCGGCGCCGAATAGATCGCCGACGACGTTCATCCCGGCCATTAGCGGGCCCTCGATGACGTCGATCGGCCGGGCGGCGGTCAGGCGTGCTTCCTCAGTGTCATCGACAACATAGGCGTCCAAGCCTTTGACGAGGGCGTGTTCGAGCCGCCTGTCGACCGCCCAGCCGCGCCACTCCTCGGTTGCTTTTTCGGCCTGCACGCCGCCCTTGAACTTGTCGGCGAGGTCAACGAGGCGTTCGGTGTTGGTGACGTTGGTCCGCGGCCGGCGGTTGAGGATGACGTCCTCGCACGCGTCGCGCAGCTCGGGATCAATCGTGTCGTAGACGTCGAGCTGGCCGGCGTTGACGATGCCCATGTCGAGCCCGGCGGCAATCGCGTGGTAGAGGAACACCGAGTGCATCGCGCGGCGGACGGGCTCGTTGCCGCGGAAGCTGAAGCTCATGTTCGATACGCCGCCACTGATCCGCGCGTGGGGACAGCGGACCTTGATCAGGCGGCACGCCTCGATGAAGTCGACGCCGTAGTTGTCGTGCTCTTCGATGCCGGTAGCGACGGCGAAGATGTTGGGATCGAAGATGATCTCGTCGGGCGGGAAGCCGTCGGCGACGAGCAGGTCGTAGGCGCGGCCGCAGATCTCGACCTTGCGCGCGGCGGTGTCGGCCTGTCCCTGTTCGTCGAACGCCATGACGACGGCGGCGGCACCGTACAGCCGGCACTTTCGCGCGGCGGCGAGGAACAGCCCCTCGCCTTCCTTCATGCTGATCGAGTTGACGATCGGCTTGCCCGAGACGCAGCGCAGGCCCGCCTCGATCACGCTCCACTTCGAGCTGTCGATCATCACCGGCACGCGGGCGATGTCGGGCTCGGCGGCGATCAGCTTGAGGAAGGT
>CAHJWP010000227.1 GCA_903642255.1 Sphingomonadaceae bacterium
AGACAGTGCCGCGTAGTTCTTCGATCCTCCCCGGCACGGCCCCGCGCGCGGGGAGGATCCGGGCGCAATGACCGCTCACCCGCGCACCCGCCGCGCCCTCTTCGCCCGCGGGTCGCTGACCCTGCGGATGATCCTGCTCGCCGGACTGTGGATCGTGCCGCTGCTCGTCGTCGGCGGTTTCGCCCTCGACGATGTGCTGTCGAGCGCGATCCGGCGCAACTTCGACGACCAGCTCAACTATGCCGCGACGGCGCTGATCGCCACCGCCGAGGTCGGGCCGAACGGCGAGGCGCGGTCGAACCGTCCCTTGAGCGACCAGCGCTTCCTCGAACCCTACTCCGGCCTCTACTGGCAGGTCTCGGTCGCTGGCGAGGAGCCGTTCCGCTCGCGCTCGCTGTGGGACCGGGCGCTGGCATGGAAGGCGCACGACGACTGCAGCGCCGGGTGCTTCTACAACAGCGCCGGGTTCCGCGACGAGCCGCTGCGCGTCGTCGAGCGCGACGCGGTGCTGCCCGGCCGTGCCACGGTGTTCCATTTCCAGGTCGCGCAGGTCAGCCGCGACCTCGACGAACAGGTGCAGGCGCTGCGCGATACATTATGGTGGTCGCTGTCGCTGCTCGGGCTCGGCCTGCTGATCCTCGCGGCGCTGCAGTCGACCTATGGCCTGTGGCCGCTCAGGAAGGTCAGCCGCGCGATCGCGGCGATCCGTTCGGGCGCGGCGACGCGGGTGCCGCAGGCGTTCCCGCCCGAGATCAGCCCGCTGGTCGCCGAGCTCAACGACCTGCTCGACGACAATGCCAAGCAGGCCGAGGCGGCAAAGCTCCACGCCGGCAACCTCGCGCATGCGCTGAAGACGCCGATGAGCGTGCTGCTCGGTGCCGCGCGCGAGAATGCGCCCGACCTCGCGGCGCTCGTCGTCAGCCAGACGGCGATCATGCAGCGCCACGTCGACCACCAGCTCGCCCGCGCGCGCGCCGCCGGGCGGCGTACGGCGAGCACGGCGCGCGCCGAGGTGTGGCCGGCGCTCGAGGGGCTGGTGCGGACGCTGGAGCGAATCCACGCCGACCGCGGTGTTGTCATCGATCTCGACGGTGCGCGCGACGCGGCCTTTAGGGGCGAGCGGCAGGACCTCGAGGAGATGCTCGGCAACCTGCTCGACAATGCCGCCATTTACGGCGGCGGGCGGGTTTTCGTCACCGTCGCCCGCGGGTCGGAGACCGTGGTCATCACCATCGAGGACGACGGCCGCGGCATCGCCGCCGCCGATCGCGGGGCGCTGTTCGAACGCGGCGCGCGACTCGATACGGGAACACCGGGAACAGGACTAGGCTTGGCCATCGTGCGCGACGTGGCCGACATTTATGGCGGCACGGTTGAGCTGGGGGACAGCGAGGATTTGGGCGGGCTGATGGTGACGCTGACGCTGCCGGCGGCGGGATCGAGCGCGGCATAGCCACGCGGAGCGACCTCGAATAAGCTCGCTGACGATGGCGCAGGGCGACGAGGGTCGAATGGAGCAGCGGGGTGACCTAGTGGCGGCAACGAACGCGTCGACGCTTCGCGACCCGCCGAGGAAGGTATGGAACTCGCTCGAGATCACCAAGCTGATCATGTCGTCGGCGACGCCGATCGCCGTCTTCACGATGGGTTTCGTGCTTCAGCAGCAGGCGGCCGAGGCGAACCGGGTTCGCGAAGCGCATGCTCAGCAGGAAGCGACCGAGCGGCAGCACGCCGCGGACGCGCAGCAGCTTGCGACCAGACGTCAAGATGAGGAACGCGCGCAACTCCAGCGCCTGGCCGATCAACGGCGCGATGATGCGCTCCGTGCCGCGGCGAAGGACGATGCCGAGCGGCTTCGCCGTGAGGCGATCGCGCGCGATGATGCCCTGCGCCGGGAATCATACGCCCACGATCTGGCGGCACGGGCGCAGACGGTCGAGCTTGCCCGCTACTCCCGGATCATCGATAAACGTGCCGACCTCTGGCAACGAATCGCACCGCTCAACGAGCAGATTTTCCAGGAATTGCTGGCGCGGAAGATGAGCGTCTCGCCCTTTTTTCCGCATGATCAGCGGCTCGACGTCGTTCCGATATTACAGTCCAGCGAAGCGGCGTTCGCGGCCGAGCGACCCTATTTCTCGAAGGCGTTCGCCATAAGGCTTGGCTCATTCTACCGCGACGTGGCGGATTTGAACCTGAAGGCGTCGATCGACGAGGCGCAATGGGTCGCCTTCAGCCGCGCTCACGAAGAGCTGCTGCAGGTTGCGGCCGATGAGCTTGCGTTGCGCCCCGGTTCGCTCGTGCCGTCCACGAACGCCCTCGCTATCGACTGACGAACCTCGCCTAACCCGCCGCCGCGGCATGGTGGCGGATCACCTCGTCGATGATGAAGCGCAGGAACTTCTCGCTGAATTCAGGGTCGAGCCGGGCGTCGGTGGCGAGCGACCGCAGCCGGGCGATCTGCGCCGCCTCGCGTGCCGGATCGGCCGGCGCGAGGCCGGCGGTCGCTTTGTAGGCCCCAACCTTCTGGGTCACCTTGAAGCGTTCGGCGAGGAGGAACACCAGCGCCGCGTCGATGTTGTCGATACTCTCGCGGTAACCCTGCAGCGTGGTGTCAGTCATGGCGTTCTCCCCCGCGCGCAGCGTCGCGATCCGCCGTCCCTCTTCGCGGCAGATCGCCGCCGGGACAAGACTTGGTGCGACGCCGGTCTTGTCCTCGTGCCGCAGCGCCGTATAGGGACGGTCATGTCCGCCACGATCCTGCCCCTGCGCCAACGACCCGGTGCCGGACCGTCGCTGACGCCGCTGCTCGACCTGTGCGGCCCCGACCTCGGCGCGGTCAACCATGTCATCCTCGACCGGATGCAGTCGCCGGTGGCGCTGATCCCCGAGCTCGCCGGCCACCTGATTGCCGGTGGCGGCAAGCGGCTGCGGCCGATGCTGACGCTCGCCTGCGCCCGGCTGCTCGACTATGGCGGGCAGCGCCACCACCGGCTGGCCGCATCGGTCGAGTTCATCCACACCGCGACGCTGCTCCACGATGACGTCGTCGACGGCTCCGACCTGCGGCGCGGCAAGTCGACGGCGAACAACATCTGGGGCAACCCGGCGAGCGTGCTGGTCGGCGATTTCCTGTTCAGCCGGTCGTTCGAGCTGATGGTCGAGGACGGCTCCTTGCGCGTCCTGCGCATCCTGTCGGGCGCGTCGGCGGTGATCGCCGAGGGCGAGGTGGCGCAGCTCACCGCCCAGCGCAACGTCGACACGACCGAGGACCGCTACCTCGAAATCATCACCGCCAAGACCGCCGTGCTGTTCGCCGCCGCGTGCCAGATCGCTGCGGTCGTCGCCGAGCGGACGTCGGCGGTCGAGGCGAGCCTCGAGGCGTACGGCCGCAACCTCGGCATCGCCTTCCAGCTGGTCGACGATGCGATCGACTATGTCTCCGATGCGGCGACGATGGGCAAGGACGCCGGCGACGACTTCCGCGACGGCAAGGTGACGCTGCCGGTGATCCTCGCCTTCGCCCGCGGCGACGACACCGACCGGCGCTTCTGGCGCGACGCGATGCTTGGCCATGCCGCCGGCGAGGGCGAACTCGCCCACGCCCGCCGGCTGCTCGCGGCGACCGGCGCGATCGCCGACACGCTCGCGCGGGCGCGTCACTACGGCGCGCGCGC
>CAHJWP010000228.1 GCA_903642255.1 Sphingomonadaceae bacterium
GCAGCTGCTCCACACGCTGTTCGAGCGGCTGCCGGCCGTCACGCCGGAAGGTCGCGCGGCGGCAGCGGCGGCGTGGCTCGTCCGGACCGCGCCCGACCTCGATCCCGCCGCCCGCGATGCTCTCGCCCGCTGCGCCCTCGACATCATCGCCGACCCGCGCTTCGCCGCCGTGTTCGGCCCCGATGCGCTCGCCGAAGCGCCGATCGCCGCAACGGTCGGCGATGTCGTCATCGCCGGCACCGTCGACCGGCTGCTGGTCGAGCCCGACCGGGTGCGCGTCATCGACTTCAAGACCGGCCGCGTCCCTGCCGGCCTCGCCGCGGTCGCGCCGTACCACCGCAAGCAGATGGCGGCCTATGCCGCCGCGCTGGCGGTGATCTTCCCCGGGCGACGGATCGAGGCGGCATTACTCTACACCCACGATGCGACGCTGATCGAGCTGCCGCCGGACTGGCTGGCCGCCGGGAACGACATGGTGGCCGGCCGCGTCTGACCCGACGCCACCATGAAGGACTCCGCCATGACCGCCAAGACCGCCACCCTCTACCGCATGATCCTGCCCGACCACACCTGCCCGTTCGGCGTCCGGGCGAAGGCGCTGCTCGACGCCGCCGGCTATACCGTCGACGACCGCATCCTGACATCACGGCGGGACGTCGACGCGTTCGAGGCCGAACACGGCGTCGACACCACGCCGCAGGTGTTCATCGACGGCAAACGCATCGGCGGCAGCGACGAGCTGGAGGCGTGGCTCGCCCGGTGAGGCGGCGATTGCGCGTGCCGAAGAAAGCCTTGCCGGCGCGGCGATTGCGGTGCGGGCGGTAGCCGCCTATCTTTCACTTCAACACGGCAGTTAGGAACCCCCATGCCCGCCAAGCACGTCACCGACGCCTCGTTCAACGCCGACGTCCTGCAGGCGTCGAAGCCGGTACTCGTCGATTTCTGGGCCGAATGGTGCGGCCCGTGCCGCCAGATCGGCCCGGCGCTCGAGGAGATCAACGACGAGCTGAGCGGCGTCGACATCGTCAAGCTGAACATCGACGAGAACCCCGACGCGCCGACCAAGTACGGCGTCCGCGGCATCCCGACGATGATCCTGTTCCGGAACGGCAAGCAGGTCGCGACCAAGGTCGGCGCCGCCCCCAAGTCGCACCTCAAGAGCTGGCTCGAGGACGAGCTCGACGGCCCGGTGGCGAAGACGGCCTGACCGCCGGCCGTTCCGGGAGGACTGTCTTCTCTTCCGGGGTTGCGGAACACTGTCTCCCCTCCCCTTCAGGGGAGGGGCCGGGGGTGGGGAACGAGGGCGCAGCCGAGTTCTTCCCTCTAGCCACGCGCGGCCATGGTCGGCTTGCTTCTGCCTCTCGCACCGCCCCACCCCCGGGCCGGCTGCGCCGTCTCTCGCCCCTCCCCTGAGCCGAAGGCCGCCCGAAGGGCAACGGGAGGGGTAGGGTTACGCCGCCCGCAGCACCTGTCCGAGCCGCGGGAAATGCACCGCCACCGTCCCGGCGTCGGGATCGTCGCGGCGGATGACGATTTCGGTGTCGGACAGGCGGAGCAGGGTGCCGGCGACCGGCGTCGCGCCGGGGTCCTCGGTCGCCACGGTCACCGTCTGGCCGGCGCTGAACCCCGAATTCCATTCGACTATCTCGGTCAGGTCGGGCGTCGCGCCATGGGCGAGTGCGATCGCCTCCTGCCCGTCGGTGGTGTGCGGATTGCCGTGGCCGATCGCCCGGACGCGCGCCTCCCACGCGGCAACCCGCTGAAAAGGTTCGAGGATTGGCGCGGCCGGATCGAACCGTCGCTGGAACCACGCCAGCATGTACAGCGCGAGGTCGCCGTAACCCACCGCCTCGCCGCCGACGAACGCCCGCCCGTCGGCCAGCGTCGCCTCGAGCCGCGCCATGCCGGCGGCAAACTGAGCGGCATTATGCGGGAACCGCGTCTCGACGACCTCGCGGCTCAGCCCGAACAGCGCCGCGCGGTCGGCCCAGAAGGCGTCGGGGATGCCCGCCGCGACCTTGCCCAGCGCCGCGCCGACGGCGGGGAAGAACATCGGCCCGCCGGCCTGCGCCGCGATGAACGTGTGCGCGGCACCAAGGGGTGGCGGGAACAGGCCCGGCCCCGGCAGCAGCTCGATCGCGGCAATGGCGATCGCCGTGTCGCAATAGATCTCGGCGTCGATCTGCAGCACCGGCGTCTTGCGATATCCCCCGGTCAGCGGCGTCAGCAGCGGCTTCGGCGCGACCGGCGGAATGATGACCGACCAATAGTCGGCGTTCTTCACGCCCAGCGCGAGCCGCAGCACCTCGCTGAACGGCGACGTCTCATAATGGTGGAGCACGATGGTCATGGCCGCTAGCTCCGGTAGTCGCCGTTGATGCTGATGTAGCCGTGGGTCAGGTCGCACGTCCACACCCGCGCCCGGCCGGGGCCGAGGTGGAGATCGACCCCGATCTCGATCTCCTGTCCGCTCAGGTGCCTCGCCACCGGGGCTTCGTCGTAGCCCGTGACCACCGCGCCGTCGCGGGCGACCGTCGTGCCGCCGAAGCGGACCTCGAGCCGGTCGCGCTCGGCCGCCTCGCCCGCCTTGCCGACCGCCATCACAACCCGTCCCCAGTTGGCGTCCGCTCCCGCGATCGCCGTCTTGACCAGCGGCGAGTTGGCGATCGACAGGGCGATGATCTTCGCCGCGCGGTCGTCCTCGGCCCCCTCGACCTCGACGGTGACGAACTTCGTCGCGCCCTCGCCGTCGCGGACCACGAGCTGCGCCAGCTGGGTGCAGACGTCGGCCAGCGCCGCGGCGAAGGCGTCGGCCCCCTCGCCGGCGAACGACCGCAGCACGTCGTTCCCGGCCGCGCCGCTGGCGAAGGCGAGGACGGTGTCCGACGTCGACGTGTCGCTGTCGACGGTGATCGCGTTGAAACTGGTGGCCGTTGCCGCGGTCAGCAGCTCTTGGAGGAACGGCGCGGCGACCGCCGCATCGGTGAAGATGAAGCCGAGCATCGTCGCCATGTCGGGGGCGATCATCCCCGATCCCTTGACGATGCCGTGGATCGTCACCCGCACCCCGCCGACCATCGCGCTCGCCGTCGCGCCCTTGGCGAAGGTGTCGGTCGTGCCGATCGCGGCGCAGGCGTCCTCGAATGAGGCGCTGCCGAGCGCAGTCTGCGCCGCGGCGACGACGGCAGTCGCCTTGTCGACCGGCAGCGGCACGCCGATGACCCCGGTCGACGCGACGAACACCTCGTGCGCGCCGCAGCCGATCGCCGCGGCGACTGCATCGACCTGCGCGCGGCTCGCGTCACGCCCGGCCGAACCGGTGAAGGCATTGGAATTGCCCGCGTTCACCATCAGCGCCCGCGCGCTGCCACCGGCCAGCGCCGCGCGGCACCAGTCGACCTCGGGCGACGGGCACTTCGACCGCGTCAGCACCCCGGCGACCGTCGTGCCGGGGGCGAGCTCGACCAGCGTGACGTCGGCGCGGGTCCACGCCTTGTAGCCGGCGGTGGCGGTGCCGATGCGGACCCCGGCGAGCGGCGGCATGGTGGGGAAGGGGCGGGCGAGGGGGGAGGTGCTTGACATGAC
>CAHJWP010000229.1 GCA_903642255.1 Sphingomonadaceae bacterium
GACCCGGCGGTCGACGCCGCGCGCATCCGCGCCTTCTTCGTTGCGCCGGGCTTTGCCCGTCGCGGCGTCGGCGCGGCGCTGCTCGCCGGCTGCGAGGCGGCGGCGCGCGCCGCCGGCTTCACCCGCGCCGAACTGATGGCGACGCTGCCTGGCGTCCCGTTCTACGCGGCCTACAGCTATGTCGCCGGCCCAGAAACGATCCACGACTGCGGCGGCACGCCGGTGAAGTTCGTCGCCATGTCGCGCTACTTGTTGCAATAAGGTGACAGGATCGACGTATAAAACGCCTGTTGTCGCAATCATGCAATCGGGGCGTTGCGCTCACCGCCGTTGCGGGGGATGAAAGGGTCGGTTCGGACCAGGGACGGATCGCGGCGATTGGGATGATCGGCGCGGTACGGCAGTGATCCGGCCGGCGGGTTAAGGTTACCCGATGTCGCGCGACGCAGATCGCCGACAGCGGGACCGGGGGAGGAGCATACTCATCAAGAGGGGCTCCACAATGACGATCACCAAAGTTTCCTACGCGGCACTGGCGCTCGCCCTGACGATGCCGGCCAGCGTTCTGGCGGCCGCTGCCGCCGCGCCGACCGTCGCGCCCGAACCGGGCAGCAATTCGGCCGGCCCCGACGAGTCCGACATCATCGTCACCGGCACGCGCGCCCGCGGCATCACCGCGGCCGAGAGCGCCGCGCCGATCGAGGTGCTCGACACGGAGACGCTGCAGCACGTCGGCCAGCCCAACCTCAACCAGGTGCTGAGCCAGCTGATCCCGTCGTTCAACACCGAATCGGTCGGCGGCGACACCGCCAACCTGACGCTCTCGGCACGCCTGCGTGGCCTGTCGCCGAACCACACCCTTGTCCTCGTCGACGGCAAGCGCCGCCACGGCTCGGCCAACCTCCACGTCCTCAGCGGCCCGTTCCAGGGTGCGGCCGCCCCCGACCTCGACCTGATCTCGCCCGAATCGATCAAGCGCATCGAGGTGCTTGAGGACGGTGCCGCGGCGCAGTACGGCTCCGACGCGATCGCCGGGGTCATCAACATCATCCTCAAGGACGACGACGAGGGGATCAGCGGCAATGTCACCGGCGGGCAGTATTACGACACCGGCGGCGCGACCTATTCGGGGTCGATCCATGTCGCGACGAAGCTTGGCGAGCAGGGCTTCGCCAACCTGACGCTCTTCCACCGCTTCGTCGATTTCACCCAGTCGGGCGGCCTGGACACGCGCGTGACCGACGATACCGGCGCGCTGAAGTCCAGCCTGTCGCCGCAGCAGGCGGCGCTCTACCGGAACATCCCGGGCTTCCCCTACGTCAACAAGATCAACGGCAACGGCCAGTCGTGGCTGACCAACGCCCAGTATAACAGCGGTTACCACTTCGGCGACATCGAGGCGTACAGCTTCGGCAGCTACAGCCGCCGCATCGCCAGCGCGTACGAGAACACCCGCGTCCCCGACCGCGTCATCGCCTCGCCGGTGCTCGGTGTCGGCGGCACGCTGACGACGCCCGGTGAGCTGATCTTCGCGCCGTCGGGCTTCAACCCGCGAGAAGGCGTCCGCGAGGACGATTTCGCGATCACCGGCGGGTTCAAAGGCGATCTCGGCAGCGGCATTCACTTCGACGTCAGTGCGACCTATGGCGACGACAAGGACAGCATCTCAACGATCGATTCGGCGAACCGCTCGCTGTTCGTCGACACCCACTTCACGCCGACGACCTTCTACGACGGCTTCTTCCGGGCGACCGAGCTGACGGTCAATGCCGACTTCACCAAGGAGTTCGACGTCGGCATGGCCGGGCCGATGACGCTCGCGGCCGGCGGCGAATACCGCAAGAACTCGTATCAGATCGGATCGGGCGATCCGGGGTCGATCTACAAGGAAGGCGGCCAGTCATATCCCGGCTTCCGCCCGACCGACGCCGGCATCCACGACCGTGAGAACTACGCGATCTACGGCGACGCCGCCCTGACGCCGCTCGATCCGCTCAAGATCGATGCGGCTGTCCGCTACGAACATTATACCGACGCCGGCGACGACGTGAGCGGCAAGATCACGGCGCGCTATGACTTCTCGCCGGCCATCGCCCTGCGCGGGACGGTGTCGAACGGCTTCCGCGCGCCGACGCTCGCCGAGGAGTTCTATTCAGCAACCAACGTCTCGCCGACCTCGGCGTTCGTTCAGTTGCCAGCCAACTCGGCGGCGGCGAAGCTCCTCGGCTTCCAGAACCTGCGTCCTGAGAAGTCGGTCAACTTCAGCGCCGGCGTCGTCTTCCGTCCGGTGCCGAAGCTGACGCTCACCGTCGACGCCTATCAGATCCGCATCCGCGACCGCATCCTCGGCTCGGGCACGATCTATTCCTCCGGCGGCGGTTTCGATGCGCTCGGGCGTCCGCTCAACTTCCCGATCGTCCAGACGGCGATCGTCGCCAACGGCAACATCCTCGACCCAACCGTCACCCAGACCGGCGTCAACGTGTTCACCAACGGGGCGACGACGCGCACCCGTGGCATCGAGGCCGTCGCCAGCTACGCCAGCGACTTCGGCAAATATGGCACGGTCAACTGGACCGTGTCGGGCAACTACAACTCGACCCGGCTCACCCACGTCGGCCTCGGACCGGTCCAGCTGACCCCAGTCAATGCGGCCGGAGCGCCGCTGCCCGGCGGTCCGATCGCGCTGTTCGATCAGACGACGCAGAGCCTGCTCCAGGACGGCTCGCCCAAGGTCAAGGTCATCGGCTCGGCGTTCTACTCGCTCGGCATCTTCTCGGCGACGCTGCGCGAGACGTTCTTCGGCGTCGCGAAGGAACTGCTCAGCCCGAACGGCGGGACGTTCTACGTCAATCGCGTCGGGCCGGCGGCGATTACCGACCTCGAGGTCAATGCCCGGGTGACCAAGTCGATCCAGCTGTCGCTCGGCGCGCAGAACCTGTTCAACAAGAAGCCGCCGACGGTCTTCCTGATCCAGAACGGCACGAACTCGCCGACGATCTCGAGCGGCGGCAACGTGTTCGACGCGCCGATCGGAGTCTCGCCGTACGGCAACAATGGCGGCTACTATTACGGCCGGATCAACTTCGCGTTCTAAAGCGTCGCGAACTCGCTACACCTATCCTGTCATCCCCGAGACGGCGGGGACCCACGACCTCGAAGGGTCGAGGTCATGGGTCCCCGCTTCCGCGGGGATGACCCGCTTGGATCGAAACAGAGGACATCTCATGCGCCGCATCATCGCCGCCACGCTGCTCGCCGGCCTCGCCGCCACCGCTTCCGCGCAGGTCGTCAAGTATCCGACCACGCCGCCGGGCCGCATCCTGTCGGGCGCCTCGGTCGGGGCGAAGTCGGACATGCTGTTCCTGTCGGGGCAGCTCGCCTCGCCGATCGACACGTCGAAGCCGATGACGCCGGCGTCGATGGCGGCGCTGACGATTGCCGACTTCGGCGACACCAAGACCCAGACGATCAGCACGCTGAACAAGATCAAGGGCCTGCTCGCCGCGCACGGCTATACCATGGCCGATATCGTCAAGATGACGGTGTTCGTCGCCGGCGATCCGGCCAAGGG
>CAHJWP010000230.1 GCA_903642255.1 Sphingomonadaceae bacterium
CGGGTGTGGACGACCGGCGACGTCCGCGTCGACCGGACCGGCGTGGGCACCAAGAGCCTGTTCGGGGAGCAGATGCGCTTCGACCTGTCCGGCGGTCGCGTCCCGCTGCTGACGACCAAGCGGGTGTTCTGGAAGACCGCGGCGCGCGAGATGCTGTGGTTCCTCAGCGGCGACACGAACATCCGGCCACTCGTCGCGCAGGGCGTCCATATCTGGACCGACTGGCCGTTGGCCCGCTACAACCGCGCGACGGGGGAGGGGCTCGACCGCGACGCGTTCGAAAGCCGCATCCTCGCCGACGACGCGTTCGCCGCGGAATGGGGCGATCTCGGCCCGGTCTATGGCAAGCAGTGGGTCGACTGGCCGACCTATGTGCCCGACGGCGACGGGACCTATCGCGCCGGCCCCGGCGTCAATCAGATCGCCGTGCTGGTCGAAGGGCTGCGGACCAACCCGGCGTCGCGGCGGCACCTGTTCACCGGGTGGAACGTCGCCGAGCTCGGGGCGATGGCGCTGCCGCCGTGCCACATGACGTACCAGTATCACGTCAGCGGCGGGAAGCTGTCGGGGATGCTGTGGCAGCGGTCGTGCGATCTCGGGCTCGGCTTCGCGTTCAACGTGTTCTCGGCGGCGCTGCTGATCCGGATGCTCAGCGCCCAATGCGACCTCGAACCCGGCGAACTGGTGTGGTCGGGCGGCGACTGCCACCTGTATCTCAACCACGCGGCGCTGGTCACCGAGCAGCTCGCGCGGACGCCGGCGGGGGCCCCGACGCTGCGCCTGACGCGGCGGCCGGCGACGATCTTCGACTATCGCATCGACGACTTCGCCGTGGAGGATTATGCCCCGCAGGCGCATATCGCGGCACCGGTGGCGGTGTGAGGGGTGTGTCGCACGCGACAGGGACGGACAGGAAGATGCAGGGGATGACCATGTTCCGCACCGCCGCGATCGCCGCCATGCTCCTCGCCACCACCGCGCACGCGTCCCCCGCCGACACCCGGCTCGCCGCCCTCGAAGCGCGCTGGCTCGACGGCGAGATGAGCTTTCAGCCCGAGAACGCCACGGCGACCGGCGTCCACAGATACGACGACCGGATCGGCGACCGTTCGGCCGCGAGCCGCGTCCGCATCGGCCGCGCGGAGCGCGGCTGGCTTGCCGAACTCGCGGCGATCCCCACCGGCCAGCTGACCCGCGCCAACCAAGTCGACGCCGCGCTGCTCCGCAACAGCCTGAAGTACAGCCTGTGGACCTCGGACGTGCTGCAGGACTGGGCGTGGGACCCGCAGATCTACAACGACGCCGCCGGCGGCGCGCTGTACAGCCTCGCGGCGCGCGATTTCGCGCCGTGGCCGGTGCGGCTGAAGGCGGCGACGTCGCGGATGAACCTGCTGCCGGGGATGCTGGCGCAGGCGCGCGCGAACCTCGATCCGGCGCGGGTGCCGCTGATCCACGCGCAGACGGTGGCGAAGCAGAACAGCGGCATCATCGACATCGTCGACAATATGCTCGTCCCGCACGAAGGCGAGCTCGGCCCGGCCGACCGCGACGCGTTCGACGCGGCGCGCGTCCGGCTCAAGCGCGCGGTCGACCTCCACCAGCGCTGGCTCGACGGGACGCTAGTGCCGAACGCCAAGGGCGACTTCCGGCTCGGCGCGACGAAGTACGACGCGAAGCTCGCCTTCGCCCTCGATTCGCCGCTGAGCCGCGCCGAGATCAAGGCCCGCGCCACCGCGGCGCTCGCCGCGACCACCGCCGAGATGGCGACGCTGGCCCGCGGCGTGATCAGGGACAACGCGGCGATGTCGGACCACGACGTCATCGCGGCGGCGCTCGCGCTGACTTACGCCAAACGCCCGGCGCGCGACGCCCTCATCCCGGAGGCGACGAAAGCGCTCGCCGAAGCGACGGCGTTCGTCCGCGCGAAAGACCTGATCACCCTTCCCGCTTCGCCGGTCGCAGTGATCGAGATGCCGAAGTTCCAGCAGGGCAGTGCGGTGGCGTACTGCGATTCGCCGGGGCCGCTCGAAAAGAACCTGCGGACCTTCTTCGCCGTGTCGCCGATCCCGGCCGAATGGTCGGACAGCCAAGCGACGTCGTTCCTGTCCGAATACAACGACTATATGATTCGCGATCTCGCGGTCCACGAGGCGATGCCGGGCCATTATGTCCAGCTGGCGCACCAGAACGCCTATCCGTCGACGCTGCGCGCGGTGCTCGGCTCGGGCAGCTTCGTCGAAGGCTGGGCGGTCTATGCCGAGGGGCAGATGGCCGACGCCGGCTTCATGGGCGGCGATCCGCTGTACAAGCTGACCGTCCTCAAGATGCGGCTGCGGTCGATCTCGAACGCGCTGCTCGACATCGGCATCCAGACCGAGGGGATGACCGAGGATGCGGCGATGCACCTGATGATGGACGCGGCGTTCCAGCAGGAGCGCGAGGCGGCCGGCAAGTGGACGCGCGCGCGGCTGGGCTCGACGCAGCTGCCGAGCTATTTCGTCGGCTTCACCGAGCACAGCGACCTGCGCGCCGCCGCGGAGAAGCGGCCGGGGTTCACCGTCAAGGGCTATCACGACGCGGTGCTCAGCTTCGGCTCGCCGCCGGCACGCTATGTGCGGGCGCTGCTGTTCGACGAGCCGATCGCGCCGTGATCCTCAGCCTCGTCGTCGCGCGGGCCGACAACGGCGTCATCGGGCGCGATCAGGGCCTGCCGTGGCACCTGCCGGCGGACCTCAAGCACTTCAAGGCGCTGACGCTCGGCAAGCCGATCGTCATGGGGCGGCGGACGTTCGAATCGATCGGCCGGCCGCTGCCGGGGCGGCACAACATCGTCCTGACGCGCGGCGGGTGGACCGCTGCGGGCGTCACGGTCGTCCCGAACCTCGCTGCCGGGCTGGCCGCTGCGGGCGCGGCGGACGAGGCGATGATCATCGGTGGGGCGGCGGTGTACGCGGCTGCGCTGCCGGCGACGCAGCGGGTGTACCTGACCGAGGTCCACGCGTCGCCGGACGGGGATACGGTGCTGCCGCGGTTCGATCCGGCGATGTGGGCGGAGACCGCACGCGACGATCATGCGGCGGACGGCGATGTACCGGAGTACAGCTTCGTGACGCTGGCCCGGCGCTGAGAGTGGACACGCCGCATCGGGGACTGTGTGGGAAAGGCATGACCCCATGTTAGTGGCAGGTTCACTCGCGGACGATTTGTGCCTGTACCGGATCGGTTCGTACTTGTAGGATAGGATTTGTAGGACGTGTGAGGTTCCGTCGAACTGCGGTCGCGAAATTCCGGCCGCCGTCGTGAGAGGTTCCGGTTTCGGCCGAAGGTAGCGACTCCGTGCCTTGGCGAACCGCAGCGGTTAGCCGCCGTAGGATTGGACCGCCGGGGATGACGGGGGCGGAATGGCTCGTTACACACGCGCCATGCAGCGGATTTTCGACGGGGCCATGATGCCGGCGCTGCGCGGCGGCGTCGTCGCGCTGGGCAATTTCGACGGCTTCCACCGTGGCCATCAGGCGGTGGTCGGCGCAGCGCTCGCCGACGCGCGGGCCGCCGGCCGGCCGGCGCTGGTC
>CAHJWP010000231.1 GCA_903642255.1 Sphingomonadaceae bacterium
CGGCCGCTTCGTCGCCACGGGGCGCATCCATGCCAACGAGTCGCGGCTCGGGCCGGGCACGTCGCCGGTCGCGCGCCTCGTCGCCGCCGCCGCCGCCGGCACGCCGTTCGACCCCGCCGACCTCGCAACGACGACCGACTGCGGCTGGACGCCGGAATATGTCGACGCGATGTGGCGGATGCTCCAGCGCCCGGTACCCGACGACCTCGTCATCGCGTCGGGCATCGCCCTCGCCGGCACCGACGTCGCCCGCGTCGCCGCCGCCTACTTCAAGCGCGCTGCGCCGGCGGCCCTTGCCACCACGGCGGACGTGCTGCCCGGCGATCCGCGGCCGGCGCAGGCGGCGCTCGGCTGGCGCGCGGTGACGACCGGCGATGACCTCGTCACCGTGCTATGCGACGGGGCCGCGGGCGGCTGACGCCGGACCCGCCGGTGCCGCGGTCGACACGCGACGGCATGACCCGCTAAGGCACCGCGCACCCGCTCGAGGAAGACCGATTGATGACCAAACGCGCGCTGATTACCGGCATCACCGGGCAGGACGGGGCCTATCTCGCCCAGTTCCTGCTCGACAAGGGCTATGAGGTGCACGGCATCAAGCGGCGCGCGTCGTCGTTCAACACCAACCGCATCGATCACCTGTATCAGGACCCGCACGTCGACAACCGCCGGTTCATCCTCCACTACGGCGACCTGACCGACAGCACCAACCTTGTGCGGATCGTCCAGGAGGTCCGGCCCGACGAACTCTACAATCTGGCGGCGCAAAGCCATGTCGCGGTCAGCTTCGAGCAGCCGGAATACACCGCCGACGTCGACGGCATCGGTACGCTGCGGCTGCTCGAGGCGATCCGCATCGCCGGGCTGGCGCGGCAGACGCGCTTCTACCAGGCGTCGACCTCGGAGCTGTACGGGCTCGTCCAGCAGGTCCCGCAGAGCGAGACGACGCCCTTCTATCCGCGCAGCCCTTATGCCGTCGCCAAGCTGTATGCCTACTGGATCACGATCAACTACCGCGAGGCGTACGGCATCTATGCGTGCAACGGCATCCTCTTCAACCACGAGAGCCCGGTCCGCGGCGAGACCTTCGTCACGCGCAAGATTACCCGGGCGATGGCGCGGCTGTCGCTCGGGCTGCAGGACTGTCTCTATCTCGGCAACCTCGACGCGTTGCGCGACTGGGGGCACGCCCGCGACTATGTCGAGATGCAGTGGCTGATGCTGCAGCAGGACACGGCGGTCGACTATGTCATCGCGACCGGCGTCCAGGTCAGCGTCCGCGATTTCGTCGTCGCCGCGGCGCGCGAGCTGGGCATCGAACTGGCGTTCTCGGGTAGCGGAGCCGATGAGGTCGGGCGGGTCGCGGCGGCTCCTGCCGGTTCGCCGCTCACCGTTGGGATGCCGATCGTCCGCGTCGACCCGCGTTACTTCCGCCTGACCGAGGTCGAGACCCTGCTCGGCGACGCGTCGAAGGCGAAGCGCGACCTCGGCTGGGAGCCGGCCACCAGCCTCGCGGAACTCGTCGGGGAGATGGTCGCGCACGACCTGCAGGCGGCGAAGCGCGACGCGCTGGTCAAGCACCACGGCTATCAGGCGTATGACTTCCATGAGTAATCACGCACCGCAGCCCGGCGACCGCATCTTCGTCGCGGGGCACCGCGGGCTGGTCGGCAGCGCGATCGTCCGGGCGTTGCGCGCGCGGGGCTTCGACAATCTGCTGACCCGCCGCCACGCCGACCTCGACCTGACCGATCAGCGCGTGACGGAGGACTTTTTCCGCGCCGAGCGTCCGCAGCACGTGATCCTCGCGGCGGCGAAGGTCGGCGGCATCCACGCCAACGACACCTATCCGGCCGACTTCATCCGCGACAATCTCACGATCCAGACGAACACGATCCATGCGGCGTATCTGAGCGGCGTCGACCGGCTGCTGTTTCTCGGCTCGAGCTGCATCTACCCCAAGTTCGCGCCGCAGCCGATCAGCGAGGCGTCGTTGCTGACCGGGCCGCTCGAACCGACCAACCGCGCCTATGCACTGGCCAAGATCGCCGGCATCGAGATGTGCTCGAGCTATAACCGCCAGTACGGCACCCAGTATCTCGCCGCGATGCCGACCAATCTCTACGGCCCCGGCGACACCTATCATGCCGAGAACAGCCACGTCATCCCGGCGCTGATCCGCCGCTTCGAGGCGGCGCGGATCTCGGCGGCCGGCGAGGTCGTCGTCTGGGGGACGGGGACGCCGCGCCGCGAGTTCCTGTTCAGCGACGACATGGCCGACGCCGCGGTCCATCTGCTGACGCTCGACGCCGCCGCCTATTCCCGCGCCCTCGCCCCCGACGGCGATCCGCGCGACTTCCCGCTGGTCAACATCGGCTGCGGCGACGACGTGACGATCGCCGACCTCGCGCGCGCCGTCGCCGCCGCCGTCGGCTTCACCGGGGCGATCCGCTTCGACCCGGCTTTCCCCGACGGCACGCCGCGCAAGCTGCTCGACACGACGCGGATGCAGGCGCTCGGCTGGCAGCCGCGGGTCGACCTCGCCACCGGTCTGGCGCGCGCCGTCGCCGACTTCCGCGCCGGGCCGGGCTGAGCATGGCGGGACCGTTGCTGGTCGGCGGCAATGCCCGGCTGGCGCAGGCGATCGCGAGGCAGCTGCCCGGCTGCCGTGGCGTCGTGCGCCATGGGCCGACGGGCGACGCGACCGTCGTCGCCGACTATCGCACGATTCCTGAGGCCACTTTCGCCGGCGTCGCGACGGTGATCAACTGCGTCGGAACTCCCCACGGCGATGCCGCGACGCTGCATGCCGTCAACGTCGCCGTCGCGGTCGCCGCTGCGACGCGCGCCAGGGTCGCCGGCTGCCGCCAGTTCATCCAGATCGGCTCGCTGTCCGTCTATGGCGGCGCGACGGCGATCGACGGAACGACACCGGTGCGGCCGGCGACCGCCTATGGCCGCAGCAAGGCCGCGGCCGACGACGCGCTGCTGGCGCTGGCGACGCCGGCGTTTTCGGTCGTCGTCCTGCGCGTCCCGGCGCTGTACGGCGTCGGCGCCGCGGGCAAGTTCGGCCGGCTCGCGCAGGCGATGGCGACGTTCGGCGCGTTCCCGCTCGTCCGCCCGGCGGCGCGGCGGTCGGTGCTCCATCTCGACAATGCGGCGGCGGCGGTGGCGGCGCTGGCCGCGGACCCGACGCCGACCGGCGTGTACCTCGCCGCCGACCACGAGGCGTTCAGCCTGCCGCTGCTTGCCGCCGCCGTGACGGCGACGACGGGTACGCGCGTGCGGCTCGTGCCGCTGCCGGGCTGGACGGCGGCGCTCGCCCGGCGGGCCGCGCCGGCCGCGTTCGCCAGCCTTTACGCCGACAGTCTGATCGCGCCGGCGGCGGCGATGACGACGCCGCTGGCGCTGCCGGTCCGCCTCGCCGACGGGCTCGCCGCGATGCTGGCCGCAGGCCACCGTTCCCGCTAGACGGGCCGCGACCACCCCCTGGGAGATACTGTGTCACTCGATGTTCGCCGGGTCCTCGGCCGCACGCACGATCTGTTCGCGACCGACATCGCCCGCCA
>CAHJWP010000232.1 GCA_903642255.1 Sphingomonadaceae bacterium
AAGAACCCCAGCCTCGTCCTGCTCGACGCCGCCGGCACGCCGATCGCCCGGCGCGGCGATTACAAGGAGGCCCCGGTCACCGTCGCCGAGCTGCCGAAATACGTCCCCGCCGCGTTCGTCGCGATCGAGGACCGGCGCTTCTATTCGCACTGGGGCGTCGACCCGCAGGGCATCGCCCGCGCCATGTTCCGCAACGCCGAGGCCGGCGGCGTGACCGAGGGCGGCTCGACCCTGACCCAGCAGCTCGCCAAGACGAGCTTCCTCAGCAGCGACCGGACGATCAAGCGCAAGCTGCAGGAGGTGATCATCGCCTTCTACCTCGAATCGCGCCTGTCGAAGGACGCGATCCTGTCGCGCTACCTGTCGAGCGTCTATTTCGGCGAGGGCGCGTACGGTCTACGGGCGGCGGCGCGGACCTATTTCGATCGCGATCCGGCGCAGTTGACGGTGGGTCAGGCGGCGATGCTCGCCGGGCTGGTCCAGGCCCCGTCGCGCCTCGCGCCGAGCCGGCATCTGCAGGCCGCGCAGGACCGCGAGCGCGTCGTCGTCGGCGCGATGGTGGCGAACGGCGCGCTGACGCCGACGCAGGGTGCCCACGTCGCCCCGGCGCGGGTGGTACGCGGCCGCGAGGCGCTGCCGTCGGGCTCGTATTTCGCCGACTGGGTCCTGCCGCAGGCGCGCGGCAGCATCGACCCCGGGCAATATGGCGACGTCGCGGTCCAGACGACGCTCGATCCCGTCCTGCAGCAGGCGGCCGAGGCGGCGATCGCCGCGACGCTGGCCAGCATGAGGGGAGCCAACGTCCATCAGGCGGCGCTCGTCGCGATGCGGCCCGACGGGCGCGTCGTGGCGATGGTCGGCGGGGCGAATTACGACGCGACGCCGTTCAACCGCGCGACGCAGGCGCTCAGGCAGCCGGGATCGTCGTTCAAGCTGTTCGTCTATCTCGCCGCGCTCCACGCCGGCATGAAGACGTCGGACACGATCGACGATTCGCCGGTGACGATCGGCGACTGGTCGCCGAAGAACGACGAGGGCAAGTATCGCGGCCGGATCAGCCTCGCCACCGCCTTCGCCGCGTCGTCGAACGTCGCCGCGGCGAAGATCACCCAGCAGGTCGGTGTCGAAGCGGTCCGCAAGCAGGCGCGGCTGCTCGGGGTGACGGTGCCGCTGTCGAACTACGAGGGGCTCGCGCTCGGCACGTCGGGCGTGCCGCTGATCGAGCTGACCAGCGCCTATGCCGCGGTCGCCGCCGGGAGCTACCCGGTCAAGCCGGTTGGGCTGGCGCGGCCGCCGAAGCCCGGCTTTGCCGAGACGATCCGCACCACCGTCGCCGGCCTGCGGCCATGGCCCGAGCGCGGACCGATGCTCGAGCTGCTCCAGTCGGCGGTGCGCCACGGCACCGGCGTCGCCGCCGGCCTGCCGCTGCCGACCTATGGCAAGACCGGCACGACGCAGAACCACCGCGACGCGCTGTTCGTCGGCTTCGCCGGCGATCTGGTGGTGGGCGTGTGGGTCGGCAACGACGACAATTCGCCGATGACCGGCGCGGTCGTCGGCGGCACGGTCCCGGCGAAGCTGTGGCACCGCTTCATGGCGGCGGCGCTCGGCCACGAAGGGCTGCTGCGCGCCGCGCCGGAACGCGCGCCGGCCGACGTGGTCGGCGAGGCGGTCGGGGACGCGGCCGACGCGGTCGGCGATGCGCTCGGCGCGGCGATGGGCGGCGACCGCGACATAGCGGATGGACCACCGACGCCCGACGCACCGCCACCGGCTCCGCCGGCCGAGCCGCAGTAGCCGCTAAGACCACATCCGTTGCAGCTCGCGCTGGCGGTCGAGCCACTGGTGCTTGAGCGCGCCGACCACATGGAGCGCGAACAGGCCGTACAGCGCCAGCGCGAAGGTCGCGTGCCAGCCGAAGAAGAGCTTGTGCAGTCCTTCCTTGTCGGGCTCGGCGATGCCCTGGATCCAGCCGATCCGCGGCACGTCGAACAGGCCGAACCACGTCAGCGGGTGCTCGGCCGCGCCCTTGAACGCGCTGTCGTGCATGTAGCCGGTCAGCGGCAGGCCGATGATGATGACGTACAGCGCGAAGTGCGTCAGATGCGACAGCGTCGTCTCCCACCACTGCTGCCCAGCCGGCGGCGGCGGCGGCGCGTGCGTCACCCGCCACAGGATGCGCATCAGGGCGAGGCCCAGCACGGTCAGGCCGATGCTCTTGTGGAGGTTGATCACTGGCCGCCCCCAGCTTTCGGGGAAGTCGTCGACCAGCCAGATCATCACGACATTGACGATGATGAGCAGCGCGATCGTCCAGTGGAACACCATCGCGGGGCGGGTATAGCGATCGGGCAGGGTCATTCGCCGTCCGTTCATTGCTGGTGAGACATAGAGTCATGGCACGGCAGCCCGCCTTGCCGCTATAGGCATCGTGCCGCGCTACCGAGGAACCCTGCCGCCTTGTCGATCGACCCCGTCCTCCGCGCCAACTCGCCCCGCTGGACGCCGGTGCCGACGCCGCTCGCCAGCATGGCGATCCACGGCGGCGTCGCGGTGCTGTGGGCGGTGCTGTTCGCCGGCGCGTTCGTCTTCTCCGGCGTCTTCGCGTGGAGCGTCGGGCTGGTCTACGTCGCCTACGACACCGTGCTGCTCGTCTTCACGCTGATCGCGACGTGGCCGCTGCGCCACGCCCGGCCGGCCGTCGCCGCGGGTCCGCGCACGAGCCTCGCCGTCATCGTCGCGGCGCACAACGAGGCGCAGGTCCTGCCGGTGACGCTCGCCGCATTGTTCGCGCAGTCCGACCCGCCCGACCGGATCATCGTCGCCGACGACGGCTCGACCGACGGCACCGCGGCGCTGCTGACCGGCAGCTTCGGGCTCGTCGCGCCCGCGGTCGGCGCGCTGAGCGGCGACAGCGCGAGCCATCCCGGCCTCGCGTGGCTGCGCCTGCCGCACGGCGGCAAGGCGGCGGCGCTCAACGTCGCGCTCGAACGGATCGACAGCGCGATCGTCCTGACGGTCGACGCCGACACGCTGCTGGAGCCGACCGCCATCGCCGCGATCCGCGCCGCCTTCGCCGCCGATCCCGAACTCGTCGCGGCGACCGGCGTGCTGACCCCGGTGTGCGACGCCAGCGCCGGTGGCCGGCTGTTCGAGTGGTTCCAGCGCTACGAATATATCCGCAACTTCCTGTCGCGCTTCGCGTGGGAACGGGCCAACGGCCTGCTGCTGATCTCGGGCGCGTTCGCCGGCTTCCGGCGCGAAGCGGTGATCGCCGTCGGCGGCTTCGACGGCGACTGCCTCGTCGAGGATTACGAGCTGATCCACCGCCTGCGCCGCTTCGGCGTCCGCCATGGCCACGCGTGGACCACCGCGGTCGTCGGCGGGGCCCGCGCCCGCACCGCGGCCCCGGCCGACCTGCCGGCGTTCCTGCGCCAGCGGCGGCGCTGGTTCGGCGGCTTCCTCCAGACGCAATACTGGTATCGCGACATGGTCGGCGACCGGCGCTACGGCCA
>CAHJWP010000233.1 GCA_903642255.1 Sphingomonadaceae bacterium
GCGCAGCATGTCGGCGCTCGTCGCGGCGACCGACCCCGCGGCGCGGTCGATGTCGAGCCACGGCCCCTCGGCGAGCGGCACCTGCGGGAACCACGCCGCGTCGCCGCGAAACGCGACGTAGCCGCGCGGATAGCGCGCCCGGTCGGCGGTGCGGATCACCGGCGCCGCGTTCGTCATGCCGAGCGGCGCGAGGACCAGCATCGTCAGCGCCCGGTCGTAGCGCATTCCCGTTACGCGCTCGACGACGAAGGCGAGCATGTCGTAGCCGGCATTGCTGTACGAGAAATGCGTTCCCGGCGGCGTCGCCGACCATAATTTCCCGCCCGGCACGTCGGGGAAGATCGGCGACCCGTCGGGCAGGCCGGCCAAGTGCGCGAGGATCTGTGCGAGCGTGATGCTGCGGTCCTCAAGCCACAGTTCGGGGACGATGCCGACCGCGGGCGCATCGAGGTCGAGCTTGCCCTGCCCGGCGAGCGCGAACAGCGCCATCGCCACCAGCGACTTCGAGATCGAGCCGATCTGGAACAGCTGGCCGGCGGTGACGGGCGCGCGGGTCTCCAGCTGGGCGTAGCCGAGCGCGAGCGTCGCGGTCTGCCCGTCGGCGGCGCGGATTGCCACCGTCATGCCGGGAAAGCCCTGCGTCGCGAGGTCGGCGGCGGCGAAGTCGGCGAGCGCCTCGATTGCGGCGCGGAACGCCGGCGTCGCGCCCGGCGCGCTGACCGTTACCGGCCCGGCGCGCGCGACGCCCGGCATGGCGACCGCACTCGCGACACCGGCCAGTCCGCCGAGCCACGTCCGTCGATTCATCAGCATCGCTGCGCTTCCCCCTGTCCTGCACCGCCCGCGGCGATCTTGCCACGCGGGAAGGCGCGCGCAAGGCCGCTCGTTGCGGCACGCCTGTCGTGCCGCAACGAGCGTCGCGCTCGACCCGATGGTCAGTTGATCGCGGGCCCCGCGCCGAGTTCGCGGACGACGTCGAGGATCGCCGTCGGGCGGTACGGCTTGCGGATGAAGCGAGCCCCAGGAACGACGTCGATCGCGTCGCCGGGAAAGCCGCTGGCATAGATCACCGGCAGCTCGGGATGAAGTTCGCGCGCGCGCCGGGCGACGCGCCAGCCGTCGATCGCGCCCGGCAGGCGGATGTCGGTGAACAGCAGATCGACATGGTCGATCGCCAGATGGGCGAGCGCCGCCTCGCCGCTCGCCGCCTCGATGACGCGGAAGCCGGCGTCGGCGAATTCGACCTGGGCGATCTCGCGCACGAGGTCCTCGTCCTCGACGATCAGTACAGTCGGCGGGGCGGTCGACATGCAGCTCTCATAGCAAAGACGTGGCGCGCGGCAAGACGATCCGGACCGTCGTTCCGTTCCCCGGCGCGCTGTCGATGGCGATCGTCCCGCCCGACTGGGTGACGAAGCCATAGACTTGGCTGAGCCCGAGCCCCGTCCCCTCGCCGACGCTCTTGGTGGTGAAGAACGGCTCGAATACCCGCGCCAGCGTGTCGGGGGTCATGCCCGCTCCGGTATCGGCGACCTCGACGACGGCGTGGTCGCCGGCCGCGTCGGTCACGTTGCGGCTGCGGATCGTCACCACGCCGCCATCCGGCATCGCGTCGCGGGCGTTGACGATCAGGTTGAGCAGCGCGTTCTCGGTCTGGTTGGCGTCGATCCGCACCGGCCACAGGCCGGGCGCGAGGTCGAGCTCGACCCGTACCGTGTCGGGCAGCGTCGCGCCGACAAGGCCGGCGACGGCGGTGACGACCTCGTTCAGGTCGCGCTCCTCGGGCTGGAGCGGCTGGCGGCGGGCGAAGGCGAGCAGCTGGCCGGTCAACTGGGCGGCGCGTTCGGTCCCGATCAGCGCGTTGGCCAGCGGTCGCTCGAGCCGCGCATCGCCCTCGGTCAGGCGGCGGACGCGGTCGAGGTTGGCCAGCACAATGGTCAGTAGATTGTTGAAGTCGTGCGCGATGCCGCCGGTCAGCTGGCCGACCGCCTCCATCTTCTGGCTCTGGCGCAACATGTCCTCGGCGCGCTCGCGCTCGGCGGTCTCGCGGCGCAGCGCGGCGAGCGCCGCATCGCGCTCGGCGACGCGCAGCGACAGGTCGGTGTTGGCGCGCTGCAGCTGCGCCGGCGACGGCAGGGCGATCGCGCGCGGCAGCAGCGGCCACAGCGCGATCGCCGTCACCACCGACACCGCCGCCGTCACCGCCTTGACCAGCGCCTCGATGCCGTAGTCGGGGTGCCACAGCGTCCAGATCGACAGGAAATGCGTCGTGCCGCACGCCATGATAAAGGCGGCGAACATCCACACCACCCAGCCGAAGGCGACGTCGCGCCGCCGGGTGAGGAAATAGGCAATGACGATCGGGATCGAGAAATACGCCACCCCGATCAGGGCGTCGGCGACGACGTGCGTCCAGATCAGCGCCGGGTCCCACAACAGGCAGAAGCCGTGCGGCGCAAGGCCACGCTCGCCAAGCAACCGCTGGATATAGTTGAACATTGAACTTCCCCCCAGCCGCAGGCCCGCCATCGCCGCGCCCGCCGCCGGCGTCAACGGTAGCACTGGAACAAACCCCGTCCAGCCCCCATAACGGCTGGATGGCCGCCATCCAGATCCGCACCTCGCTCGCCGAACCGGAAAGCACCGGAGCGTTCGTCCCGCACCGCCCGGCGCGGCCGGAGAAGAGCGAGGGCGGCAAGGCGTTCCGCCTCGTCACCGACTATATGGCCGCGGGCGACCAGCCGGCGGCGATCGCCGAGCTCGTCACGCAGGCGAACGCCGGCGACCGCGACCAGGTCCTGCTCGGCGTCACCGGCTCGGGCAAGACCTTCACCGCGGCCAAGGTCATCGAGGCGGTCCAGCGCCCCGCCCTCGTCCTCGCTCCGAACAAGATCCTCGCCGCCCAGCTCTATGGCGAGTTCAAGAGCTTCTTCCCCGACAACGCCGTCGAGTATTTCGTCAGCTACTACGATTACTACCAGCCCGAGGCCTACGTCCCGCGCTCCGACACCTACATCGAGAAGGAATCGTCGGTGAACGAGGCGATCGACCGGATGCGCCATTCGGCCACCCGGTCGCTCCTCGAACGCGACGACGTCATCATCGTCGCGAGCGTGTCGTGCCTCTACGGCATCGGCTCGGTCGAGACGTACAGTGCGATGACCTTCAGCCTCAAGAAGGGCATGACCGCCGACCGCGGCGAAATCATCCGCAAGCTCGTCGCCCTCCAGTACAAGCGCAACGACATGGCCTTCGCCCGCGGCAACTTCCGGGTGCGCGGCGACACCGTCGAGCTGTTCCCGTCGCACTATGAGGACTCGGCGTGGCGGCTGAGCTTCTTCGGCGACGAGATCGAGGCGATCACCGAGTTCGATCCGCTGACCGGCCAGAAGGTCGCCGACCTGATCAGCATCAAGGTCTACGCCAACTCGCACTATGTCACGCCGGGCCCGACGCTCAAGCAGGCGAGCGAGGCGATCAAGCACGAGCTGAGCGAACGCCTCAAGGA
>CAHJWP010000234.1 GCA_903642255.1 Sphingomonadaceae bacterium
ACCCAGCAGCTCGCGCGCAACGTGTTCCTCACCTCGAACCGCACGTTCAGCCGCAAATTGCGCGAGGTCGTCCTCAGCCTCGCCATCGAGCGCCGGTTCACCAAGGAGGCGATCCTCGAACTCTACCTCAACCGCGTCTATTTCGGCGGCGGGGCGTACGGCATCGACGCCGCGAGCCGCAAGTTCTTCGGCCACCCGGCGTCGACGCTAAGCCTGCCCGAGGCGGCGATCATCGCCGGCCTCGTCAAGGCCCCGAGCCGCTACGCGCCGTCGGCCGACCCGGTGGCGGCGCGCGGCCGGGCCGCAACCGTGATCGCGACGATGGTCGATTCCGGTTCGATCACGCCCGGCGAGGCGGCGGCGGCCGACCTGACCAGCCTGCGCTTCACGCCGCAGGAGCGCCAGTCGGGAGTCCGCTACTTCACCGACTGGGTGCTGGCGCAGGTCGAGAACCTGACCGACGAGGCGGTCGAGCCGCTGTCGGTCGCGACCACGCTCGACCCCGCCGGACAGCGCGCCGCCGAAGCCGCCATCGCCGCCGAGGCTCCCCCAGGCACGCAGGGCGCGCTCGTCGCCATGGCGCGCGACGGCGCGGTCAAGGCGATGGTCGGCGGGCGCGACTATGTGACGAGCAACTACAACCGCGCCGTCGCCGCACGCCGCCAGCCGGGGTCGAGCTGGAAGCTGTTCGACTATGTCGCCGCGCTGGAGGACGGGGTCCAGCCCGACGACACGATCGTCGACGCGCCGATCACCATCGACGGCTGGTCGCCGAAGAACTTCACGCCGGGGTTCGCCGGCACGGTCACCGTCCGCGCCGCCTTCGCCCGGTCGATCAACACCGTCGCCGTCCGGCTGGCGCAGCGCGTCGGCTTCGACACGGTGGCCGACGTCGCGCGGCGCTTCGGCATCACGACGCCGATCGACCGCCGTCCGGCGATGTCGCTCGGCGCGTCGGACGTCACGCTGATCGAGCTGACCGCGGCCTATGCGGCGATCGCCAACCAGGGTGTCGAGACGCGGCCCTATGCGATCCGCAGCATCGCGACCGCGTCGGGCCGCGTCCTCTACACCCGCGACCCGCCCGAGGCGCGGGTCCTCGTCGCGCCGTACGTCGCGGCCAAGATGACCGACCTGATGAAGGCCGCGGTCGAGACCGGCACCGGCCGCGCGGCGCAGATCGGCCGGCCGCTGGCCGGCAAGACCGGCACGACGAGCAGCAACAAGGACGGCTGGTTCGTCGGCTTCACCAACGAGCTGACCACCGGCGTGTGGATGGGCCGCGACGATGCCCGCCCGGTGCCCGTGCTGCAGGGCGGCCGCGCCCCGGCGCGCGCCTTTGCCGCGTACATGGCACGCGCCGTCGGCGGCATCCCGCCCGCGCCGCTGACCACCGACATCGCCGCGCCCGACCTCGGGCTGGAGCCCGACGACCAGGTCTACGGCCTCGCCCCCGACGCCGCCGCACCAGGCGTGGCCAGCGACAACCGCGGCGAGGTCGACCTCAACGTGCCGCGCACGACGCGCAGTCCGCGCGACGCCGACGACCCCTATCAGGGCGGCCGCGACCCCGCCGACCCGTCGCACGGCCCGCCCCGCCTCGACGACCGCTGGCTCGACAACACGCTGAACGGACCGCCGCGGGGGGCGGACGCGCCATAGGTCAGTTGCTGCCCATCGACGTGTAGGTGAACTGCGCCGCGCCGCCGACGAACTGGACGGCGAGGCCGTGGTTGACCTGCTGGAGCATGGTCAGCACGCCGGCGAGTGCCGCCATCGGGGCGTGGATGCGGATGATGCCGTCCGCGACATAGTCCGCCGGCAGCGCGCTGCCGTCGTCGAAGAAGCGCAGCCATGCGGCGGATGCCGCCCCCGCCCCGACGTTGCGGTACAGCGAGATCTGCACCCGTTGACCGGCCACGGTGCTGCCGTAGAGGCTGTAGTCCCAGCCGTGGACCGCATAGTTGACCGGATCGGCCGGGCCGGGAGCCGGCGGCGGCGCGGGCGGCGGCGGTGCCGGAGGCTTTGGGCCGGGCGGCATCGCAATGGATCTGGTCGGCACGTCGCTCTCCCCGTCGTTTCGGCGCAGCATCATCCCGCTCCCGCTTCGTTTCCGCAAGGGTGACTTAGACGGCGCGCGTCGGCGGCACGCCAGCCCGCCCCGCGCGTTCTTGCCGCGAGCGTTAGGGAGCCGCCACCATGGAACTGAAGCGCGCCGGATCGCAGCCGTCCCAACCGGGACCAGCCGACTATTTCACCGGCACCGTCCGCATCGATCCATTGAACGCGCCACCGGCGCCGGCGCGGGTGTCGTGCGCCAGCGTGACCTTCGAGCCCGGCGCGCGCAGCGCGTGGCACACGCACCCGCTCGGCCAGACGCTGATCGTCACTGCCGGCTGCGGCTGGACCCAGTGCGAAGGTCAGCCGATCGTCGTCATCCGCGCCGGCGACGTCGTCTGGTGTCCGCCGGGCCATCGGCACTGGCACGGCGCGACGCCGACCACCGCCATGACCCACATCGCGGTCCAGGAGGCGCTCGACGGAGTCAACGTCGTGTGGCTCGAGAAAGTGACCGACGCCGAGTATCTGGCGGGGCCGGACTGAGCTCTGTCCTACACACCCCGCTTCGGGATACAATCGCGCTTCGAGTCGCCAGCGGGCGGCGGGAACCACGTTTCTCATCGTCGGTCGTCATAGTCCCAGGCCCGGAACGGGCGGAAGAATGTCGGTCGCGCGGCCGCACCTCGATCGGCCCCGATCGACCTTCGCTCTGCCCAAAAGGGTTCGGCCATAGAGCGTCAACGAGTGAAGAATGCGAGGTACGTCGAAAGCGGCGTGGGCGCGACATGAAAAATACCCATCACGGGCGTGAACTTCGTGAACTTTACCGGCAATCCCGCCACTCGGCGGCGACCGCCGGGTCGGGCTCGGCCGCGACCCGCGCGGGGTCGACCGCGCCGCCGAGCCGCCGCCAGCCCCATGCGGCGGCCCCGCGCACCACCGGGGCCGCGTCGTCGAGCAGCGGGGCGAGCGCCGCCAACAGCGCGGCATCGCCGCTGTTGCCCGCCGCGATCGCCACATTGCGGACGAAACGGTCGCGGCCGATGCGCTTGACCGGCGACCCGGCGAACACCGCGCGGAACGCCGCGTCGTCGAGCGCGAGCAGGTCGGCGAGGCGCGGGCTCACCAGCTCGGCGCGCGGGGCGAAAGCCCTGTCGGGCGCGCTCGCGCCCGAAGACACGATCGCGTCGTGCGCCGCCTGCGCGAACTTGTTCCACGGGCAGACGGCAAGGCAGTCGTCGCAGCCGTAGATGCGGTTGCCGAGGACGGCGCGGAATTCGGCCGGGATCGGTCCCGCGTGCTCGATCGTCAGGTAGGAGATGCAGCGTCGGGCGTCAAGTTGATACGGCGCGGGAAAGGCGTCGGTCGGGCAGGCGCGCTGGCACGCGTCGCAGCTGCCGCACGCGCCGCCGGACGGCGC
>CAHJWP010000235.1 GCA_903642255.1 Sphingomonadaceae bacterium
TGCCAGGGCTGCTGAACGGCGTGTTCGGGACGCGGGCGTGGATGGACGGGCTGCGGGTGGCGGAGGCGGCGGAGTAGGCCATTTACCTCTATCTTTAATGGGAGCTGTCGCCAATCTCGCGAGGACGGCCGCTGACGCCCGCTAAGCTGTCGTCGTTCCCATCAAAAATAATACCTTCAAGTCAGGTACTTAGTTAAGAACCGCCCGTGCGCCGGCAGCGCTTTGCCGTCTCTGTCCTCGCAAGACAGGTTCGGACATAAACGCTGTTTGCATCGACAAGAATCTGTCGTTGACGAGAGTCGCTATCGTTGATAGGGTGATTCGCGAAAGGAGGTTTTATGAACCACGACAAATCACGCGCGGAGTTACTTGGTTTCTTAGATTACTCTAAGTCTAAGGGCTTGCTTAAACCAGCAAGCGCCGAGGCGAGAAAGGCTGCGGTAAACCAAGTCCTCGGAATTCTTTCTGATGACGAGGCGCAGGATGTGAGCAAAATCGATATCGACCAGGTGCTTGACCGATTTCAAAATCTACACGGAAAGCGGTATACGCCGGACAGTCTCAGGACATATCGAGCGCGTGTTCGAAATTCAATTGCCGACTTTCTTAGATATCAGCAGAACCCTATGGATTATCAACCACGCACAACGGTCAGCATTAAACGCATGACGAGCACAAAGCCACCTGCGCGTCAGTTGTTAATCGAGGCGAAACGCGACGACCCAGTATCACCGTTGCGGGTTGTTTCTTCTGCCCACATGAGTACTGCCACGCTACCCATTCCTTTGAGGCCAGACTTAACCGTTCTTATTCATGGCTTGCCTTTTGACCTCACGGTCTCTGAGGCGACAAAGATCGCTAATGTCGTAATGGCTATGTCGAGTTGAAAAAAAAGGCCTGAGCTATCCGCTCAGGCCCAAGTTATTCCTCACTGGGCTCTAGGGGGCTTGCTAGTGAGGAAGCCCCATGAGTAGCCCGCTCGGACCGCATAATTCGAGATGTGCAGATAATGCTACCATGTCAAGGCAAACGTCGCCCCTTGGAGAACTAGCATGGCAAAGGGTTCACTCCCCGCGCCTCCCGCTGGTTTTCGCTATATCTTCCGTCCTTGGCGGAAGTGCGCGAAGACAGGTCGGATGCTATACGCCAAAGCCTTTGGGCTGAAGGCGTGGCCTATTCTGGTCCCGGAATAGGATAAACCTGTGGGCGGCATCAGATGCCGCCCACAGTCATTCCACCGCCGGCAAATAAATCTCGCTCCCCTCCGCCCTGAACTTCGCGCTCATCTCCGCCATCCCCTCCTCGGGCGTGACGGCCCCCGCCGCCACCATCTCCCCCGTATTCATCCCCGCCGCATAGTCGCGGACCTCCTGCGTGATCTTCATGCTGCAGAATTTCGGGCCGCACATGGAGCAGAAGTGGGCGGTCTTGGCGCCTTCGGCCGGCAGGGTCTCGTCGTGGTACTTGAGGGCGGTTTCGGGGTCGAGGCTGAGGTTGAACTGGTCGCGCCAGCGGAAGTCGAAGCGGCTGCGGCTCAGCGCGTCGTCGCGCAGCTTCGCCGCCGGGTGGCCCTTGGCGAGGTCGGCGGCGTGGGCGGCGATCTTGTAGGTGATGACGCCGACCTTGACGTCGTCGCGGTCGGGCAGGCCGAGGTGCTCCTTGGGCGTGACGTAGCACAGCATCGCGCAGCCGAACCAGCCGATCATCGCCGCGCCGATCCCGCTGGTGATATGGTCGTAGCCCGGGGCGATGTCGGTCGTCAGCGGCCCGAGGGTGTAGAACGGCGCCTCGCCGCATTCCGCGAGCTGCTTCTCCATGTTGACCTTGATCTTGTGCATCGGGACGTGGCCCGGCCCCTCGATCATCACCTGGCAGTCCTGCGCCCACGCCTTCTGCGTCAGTTCGCCGAGCGTCTCGAGCTCGGCGAACTGGGCGCGGTCGTTGGCGTCGGCGATGCTGCCGGGACGCAGCCCGTCGCCGAGGCTGAAGCTGATGTCGTAGGCACGGGCAAGCTCGCAGATCTCGTCGAAATGGGTGTAGGTGAAATTCTCCTTGTGGTGGGCGAGGCACCATTTGGCGTGGATCGACCCGCCGCGGCTGACGATGCCGGTGACGCGCTTCGCCGTCAGGTGGATGTAGGCGAGGCGGACGCCGGCGTGGATGGTGAAATAGTCGACGCCCTGCTCGGCCTGCTCGATCAGCGTGTCGCGGTAGATTTCCCACGTCAGGTCCTCGGCGACGCCGCCGACCTTCTCGAGCGCCTGGTAGATCGGCACCGTACCGATCGGCACCGGCGAGTTGCGGATGATCCATTCGCGCGTCGTGTGGATGTTGCGCCCGGTCGACAGGTCCATGACGGTGTCGGCCCCCCAGCGGGTCGCCCAGACGAGCTTCTCGACCTCCTCGGCGACGCTGCTCGCGACGGCCGAGTTGCCGATGTTGGCGTTGATCTTGACGAGGAAGTTGCGGCCGATCGCCATCGGCTCGGCCTCGGGGTGGTTGATGTTCGACGGGATGATCGCGCGGCCGCGGGCGATCTCGTCGCGGACGAATTCGGGGGTTACGTAGTCGGGAATGCTCGCGCCGAAGTCCTCGCCGTCGCGCTCGGCGGCGATGTTCGCCCGGCCGATGTTCTCGCGGATCGCGACATACTCCATCTCGGGCGTGATGATCCCGCGGCGCGCGTAGGCGATCTGCGTCACGGCGTGGCCGGCACGCGCGCGCAGCGGCGAGCGCTGGACGTGGGGGAACGCCTGCGTGTTAGCGCGGGCGTCGAGCGTCGCGCGGCCGGTCAGGCCGTTGTCCTCGGGCTTCACCTCGCGGCCGAGGTAGCGCTCGACGTCGCCGCGCGCCTCGATCCACGGGCGGCGGAGCTCGGGCAGGCCGGCGTGGATGTCGATCGCCGCGGCGGCGTCGGTGTAGGGGCCCGACGGATCGTAGATACGGACCGGCGGCTCGTTCGCGGTCGGCTCGAGCGCCACCTCGCGCATCGCGACGCGCAGGTCGGGGAACAGCTGTCCGGCGACATGGACCTTGCGCGACCCCGGCAGCGGGCCGGTGGTGACGGGCATTTCGATGGGTGAGTTGATGTCGGCCATGCGCTCTACTCCAAACGGGAGCACGCGCGGGTGGAGCCGCGACGCCCTCCCTCCGCCGGGGTCAGCCGGATCAGGTTCAGCGGGTCGCGGCTGACAGCCGCCTCTCAGCCGGTAACACCGGCCCCCCGGGGACATAGTGGTTGTACGCCGATGACGGCGGGGGTCAACCGGCGCTATTGCGCAGGGTGTAGCGCGGGTGGCTCGTCGACCAGCTCCGCCGCCCATCCCCGGTCGGTGCCGCACAGCTTGTCCCAGAAGCGGAAATACAGGCCGTAGTTGCAGCGGTAGTGGCGGTGGTGGAGGTGGTGATGCGACGCGGT
>CAHJWP010000236.1 GCA_903642255.1 Sphingomonadaceae bacterium
CTGCCGCGGCACGCGATCCAGCCGGGGCGCGGCCACGCGATCCTGACCGGCAAGGGCGGCAAGGAACGGCTGGTCCCGGTCGGCGGGGCCGCGCTGCGCGCCGTCGCGGACCACGCGGCCAATGTCGCGGCCGACGAACGCTACCTGTTCCCCAGCGGTGCGAGCCACCTGTCGCGCGTCCGCCTGTTCCAGCTGGTCAAGGCGCTCGCCGCCGACGCCGGCATCCCGCCCGACCGGATCAGCCCGCACGTCCTGCGTCACGCCTTCGCCACCCATCTCCTCGAGGGCGGAGCCGACCTGCGCACGCTGCAGACCTTGCTCGGCCACGCCGACATCGCGACGACGCAGATCTACACCCACGTCGCGCGGTCGGCGCTCGTCGAGCTGGTCAACGCCAAGCATCCGCTGGCGGACGGGGCGCTTGCCGACGCGCCGTGAGCGGCGCAAAGCTACGCAAAATCCGTTGGGAGAGTCGCATGGCCACCGTGCTGAAGACCGTCGACAGCGTTCGAGACGACGTATCGCCCGAGGAATGGGCGATCCGTGTCGACCTCGCTGCCGCCTATCGCCTCGTCGCGCATTACGGCTGGGACGACCTCATCTTCACCCATCTATCGGCGCGCGTGCCGGGCCCCGAACACCATTTCCTGATCAACCCCTACAACCTGATGTTCGAGGAGATCACCGCGTCGAGCCTCGTCAAGATCGACGTCGAGGGGCGCCCCGTCATGCCGACGCCGTACCTGACCAACCCGGCGGGCTTCACCATCCATTCGGCGCTTCACATGGCGCGTGAGGATGCCGCCGCCGTCATGCACCTCCACACGCCGGCGGGCCAGGCGGTGTCGGCGCAGGCCGAGGGCCTGATGCCGCTGACCCAGACGGCGATGCTGATCCGCGACGAGATCGCCTATCACGAATTCGAGGGTGTTGCGCTCGACCTCGACGAGCGCGAGCGGCTGGTCGCCGACATGGGGACCAAGGACGCCATGATCCTCAGGAACCACGGCACGCTCGCCGTCGGCCGGAACGTCGGCCAGTGCTTCATCAAGCTGTATTTCCTCGAGCGCGCCTGCGAGGCGCAGATCATGGCCCTGTCGGGCGGCGTCGCCAACCTCTACCACCCGAACCAGGGCGCGCCGGAGAAGACCGCGGAGCAGGGCAAGGGCGGCCTCGCCATGGTCGCCGACCGGCTGGCGTGGCCGGCGCTGCTCAGGAAGATGGACCGCCTCGATCCGAGCTACCGGAACTAGCAACGTCTTTCGGGCACGAACGGGGCGAGCGCCAGCCACAGCCAGCCGAGCAGCATCGCCGACCCGCCGACCGGTGTGACCGCGCCGAACCAGCGCGGCGCCCCCAGCGCGAGGCCGTCGAGCGTGCCGGCGAAGATCAGGCTGCCGATCAGCAGCGCCCACGCCCCGCCGCGCACCGCCGGCGTCTCGCGCCAGCCGAGCAGGGCGAAGACGGCGATCGCATGCGGCAGCTGGAACTGGACCCCGGTCTGCAGCCAGCCCTTCGCCTGCGGATCGGTGACGCCGTGCACCGCCGCTGCGCCGACAGCGATGGCGAGGACGCCGCTCAGGGCGGCGAGCGAGGGGAGGTAGCGCGCGGTCATACCCCGACGCTTGCGCGCTGGGCGAGCGCCGTGCAACTTCCGAATTGCTTGAGGTCGACCGCCGGCATCGTACCGGGCGGGCGGTCTGCAACAAAGGCGGGGACAGCATGATACGATGGTCGACGGCGACGCTCGCGGTCATGGCGCTGACCCTCCTGATGGGAGTGCCGGCCGCGGCCGTGCCCGGCGACGACGCGCGGATCGCCGCGATCCTCGCCCGCACGCCGCTGATCGACGGGCACAACGACCTCGCCGAGGTGCTGCGCGACCGCGAGGGAGAGGCGCGCTGGACGCTCGACCTGACCCGCGACCTCGACAAGCGGCCGGTCGCCTACAACACCGACATCGCCCGCCTTCGCGCCGGCCATGTCGGTGGCCAGTTCTGGTCGGTCTATGTCTCGGCCGACCTGCCGCCGCTGCAGCAGGTCGAGGAGACGCTCGAGCAGATCGACCTCGTCAAGTCGTTCGTCGGCCGGTACCCGCACGACTTCGCCCTCGCGCGCACCGCTGCCGACGTCCGGCGCATCCACGCGCAAGGGCGGATTGCGTCGCTGATCGGCGTCGAAGGCGGCGGACAGATCGATGCCAGCCTGTCGGTGCTGCGCGCCTATCACGACCTCGGCGCCGGCTATCTGACGCTGACCCATGTCAAGACGATCGCGTGGGCCGATTCGGCGACCGACGACCCGAAGCACGACGGCCTGACGCCGTTCGGCCTCGCCGTCGTCGCCGAACTCAACCGCCTCGGAATGCTGGCCGACCTCAGCCATGTCAGCGAGACGACGATGCGCGCGGCACTTCGGGCATCTAAGGCCCCGGTGATCTTCTCGCATTCGAGCGCGCGGGCGCTCGACGACCATCCGCGCAACGTGTCGGACGCGGTGCTCAAGCTCGTCGCGGCGAACGGCGGCGTGGTGATGGTCAACTACGCCCCCAACTATGTCTCCGACGCTTACCGCCGCTGGTCGGCAGAGGCGGCGGCGGAGAAGACGCGGCTCAACGCGCCGCCCTATGCCGGCCTGTTCGTCGGCCAGCCGGTGGAAGCCGCGGCGGCGCTCGCCGCGTGGCAGGCGGCGCACCCCGCGCCAATCGTCACCCTCGCGATGGTCGCCGACCATATCGACCATATCGCCAAGGTCGCCGGCGTCGATCACGTCGGCATCGGCAGCGACTTCGACGGGGTCGATAACGCATTGCCGCAGGGCCTCGGCGGCGTCGACACCTATCCGGCGCTGCTCGCCGAACTGCTCCACCGCGGCTGGAGCGACGCCGACGTCGCCAAGGTCGCCGGGGGCAATATCCTGCGCGCGATGGCGGCGGCCGAAGCGGTCGCGGTGGGAATGGCGGCGGTTCCACCGGGCCATGCGACGCTGGCGATCGACGCGCCAGTCTCGCCCTGACCGCGACTGGTCCGCTCCGGCACCTTCGCCTAAAGACGGCCATGCGTTGGCGCGATCTCCGACTGTTGGCTGCACTCGTCGCTCTGGTGCCCGCGGCCGCGACGGCGAAACCGGCAGCGCCGGTTGCCGCGGCTCCCGAGCCGGCGAGCATCGCCGACGTCGCCGGCCAGATCGACGCCGCCGAAGATCAGATCGACGCGGTGACGGCGGCGAACGCGAAGCCCGGCGACGACGCGGCGCTGACCGCGCGGATCGCCGCGCTGCAGCCGTCCGACGCGGCGCTCGACGCGGCGGTGGCAACGCTGACCCCGCGGCTGGCGACAATCGACGCGCGGCTTGCCGAACTCGGTCCGGTGCCGGCGGCGGGACAGCCCGGCGAGACCGCCGAGATCGCCGGCG
>CAHJWP010000237.1 GCA_903642255.1 Sphingomonadaceae bacterium
CACCTGCTCGGACACTTGCTGCGCGAAGGTCGCGCCCTTCACCTTCGCCAACAGGGCGTTGAACGTCTTCGGCGCGACGACCTGGCCGAGGGCGAAGGGGATACCGAAGGTCTCGAGATAGTCCTTGAGCGCGACGAGCTTCTCGCGCGGCGGGGCCTCGTGGACCCGGTACATGCAGACCGTCCGCTTCGCCTCGAGCGCCTGCGCGGCGGCGACGTTGGCGGCGATCATAAAGTCCTCGATCAGCCGGTGGGCGTCGAGCCGCTCACGCGTTACGATCGCGGTGATGGTACCCCCGGGGTCGAGCTCGACCCGCCGCTCGGGCAGGTCGAGGTCGAGCGGCGCGCGCAGGTCGCGCGCCTTGGCCAGAGCGGCCCATGCGCCCCATAGATGGCGCAGCGCCTCTTCCTGCTCCCTCCCTCCCCGCGAAGCGGAGAGAGGGGAGGGCCCGGGTGGGGGGCCGCTGTCCCTGTCAAGCTGGTCGTCGCCGTCTTGAGGCCGAGCGCCCCGACGCCCCTCCCCGCTCTCCGGCCGCGCCGGGGGGGGAGGGCGACGCATCGCATCGATCGTGGCTTGCGCGTCCTCATAGGCGATGTTCACCACGCAGCGGATCACGGCGCGGGTGAAGCGGTGGCTGCTGACCGCGCCGTCGGCGGTGACGACGAGATGGCACGCCAGCACCGCGCGGTCCCGCCCCTCGACCAGCGAGCAGGCGTCGGCCGACAGCACCTCGGGCAGCATCGGCACGACGCGGTCGGGGAAGTAGACGCTGTTCCCCCGCTCGCGCGCCGCGCGATCGAGGGCGGACCCTTCGCGGACGTAGAACGACACGTCGGCGATGGCGACGATCGCGTCCCAGCCGCCGTCGTCACGGCGAGTAGCCCACACCGCGTCGTCATGGTCGCGCGCGTCAGCGGGGTCGATCGTCAGGATGGGGAGGTGGCGCAAGTCCTCGCGCTCCCCGAGCGGCTGGTGCGCCGCCTTCGCCGCCTGCTCGGTCGCCGCCTCGCCGAAGCGGTGCGGCAGGCCCTTGGCGTGGATCGCGATCAGCGAGAAGCTGCGCGGCGCGAAGGGGTCGCCGAGCACCTCCACCACCCGCGCCGTCTGGTGCGGCGACCGCCCGGCGGGCTCGGCCAGCACGAGGTCGCCGACCTCCGCCGCGCCGCGGTCGGTCACGAGAAAGTCGATCCGCGCCCGCTTGTCGACGGGCACCAGCCGGTAGCCGCCGGCGTCGTGGCGCAGGATGCCGAGGACGAACTCCTCGGTCTTGGCGAGCTTCTTCATCGGGAAGCCGCTGTGGCCCCGCCCGGTCTCCTCGATCCGCGCCAGCACGCGGTCGCCCAAGCCCAGCGCGCCGCGCTTGGTCCCCTCGACGATGCGGACGCGCGGCGGCGGGGTGCTGCGCTCCCATTTGTCGGGCACGGCGAACACCCCGTCCGCCACCTCGACCACCCGCAGCACCGTGACCTTCGGCAGGCCCCCGCCCTTGTGGACGGTGCGCTTCGCCCCGGCGTCGAGCTGCCCGGCGTCGGCCATGTCGCGGAGCAGGCCCTTCAGCGCGATCTTGTCCTGCGCGTGCAGGCCGAACGCCCTCGCGATCTCGCGCTTGCCGACCGGGGTGGGCGAGGTGGCGATGAAGGCGAGGACCTGCTCGGACGTCGGCAGGCCGGGCGGGGGAGGCGGGGGACGGCGGGGCACTGTCCGGTTGTGGGGGAGGGGGCGGGGCGGCGCAAGGGCGACCGGGAGATCGGGTCGCCGCAGCCCTACGGCCGTGCATTCGAAGCCGTCTCTGTTTCCAAGTGCGTTTCCGGTAGGCTGAATGTCAACTAAGCTGGACAAAGGTTGCGAACGTTTCGCTACGTCATCTCCCGCTTCTCGTCTCCCAAAACCGCGCTGGTTAACTCGTGGCTGCTAATGCGCTCCTGTTATGGCGGCGAGCGGCGGTAAAAGTGATCGACATTGCCGACTCCAGAGTAGATCAAAACAAGAACATCGATACAGGATGTGGAGTGCTGTAGGAAAGCGAAAAGTTCGACGTCGTGTACGGCGGGTTACGCCACTTGCGGACCCTCAGCGCGACGGGCATCATCTGGAGCAGAAGGGTTTGTTCATGTTTGTTCTTCTGTTGCTCTTTGCGGTGTCGCTAGTCGTCGTGATCTTTGCCGGAGTTAATCTGTGGAAGTGCGTAACCCAGGGTATTTCAAGCGCCTATGGGCGCTCATACGATCGAGCGGACAGTCCGATTGCCTTTTGGATTTCCGCCAGTTGCACGGTCTTTGCTCTCCTAATGGGGGCAGCAATTTCGCTGGTCGTTTTTTTCGGTCTGATAGCTGACTGAGTTTCCGCATTCCACCCTCAGCCATAATGCTCGCGGGCGCCAAATCCCGCAAATATCGTCGCTCCGTGCTCGACACGGGGCTCGGCTAGCCCTCCGCCGTCGCCGGCGAACCGGTCGAGCCACAGGTCGCGCCGGTCGGGGTTACCCGACGTGCTGTCAAAAAGCCAAGCCCCGCATCGGGTGCGGGGCGACGGGGAAAGGGGGTGCAAACGATCCTCCCCTTCGAGGGGAGGAACTCAGGCGCTGACCTTAGCCTTCGGTTTTGCGGCCGGCTTTTTTGCCGGCGCCGGCTTCTTCGCCGCCGCCTTCTTGACCGGCTTCTTGCCCTTCGCCGGCATCGCCGCGCGCGCGTCGATCAGTGCCGCCGCCGCATCCACCGTCAGCACCATGCCGTCCTCGCCCTTCGGCACGTTGGCATTGGTCGTGCCGTCGGTCAGATAGGGGCCGAAGCGGCCCTCCATCAGCTTGATGACCGCGCCCGATATTGGGTGCGGGCCGACCTCACGGAGCGCCTGCGGGGCGTTGCGCGCGCGGCCGGGGTTGGCGGCGGCGTCGGCAAGCTTGGCGACCGCCGAGTTCATGCCGGTCTCGAATACCTCCGCGCTCGATGCGAGCCGGGCGTATTTGCCGGCGTGGGCGAGGTAGGGGCCGTATCGGCCGATGCTCGCGGTGATCATGCTGCCGGTCTCGGGGTGCGCGCCGACTTCGCGCGGCAGGCTGAGCAGCTTGAGCGCAGTGTCGAGATGCTCCGGCCCCGCCACCGGCATGTCCTTGGGGATCGACGCGCGCGGCGGCTTGGCGTCGCCCTTCGCCCCGTCCTCGCCGCGCTGGACGTAGGCCCCGAAGCGGCCCGAGCGCAGGGACACCGGCTCGCCGGTCGCCGGATCGTCGCCAAGGACGACGGGACCGGTCGCTTCCTTGAGCTCACCGCCCTCGCCGAACTGGCGGGTGTAGCGGCAGTCGGGGTAGTTCGAGCAGCTGACGAACGCGCCGAACTTGCCGGTCTTGAGGCCCAGCCGCCCGGTGCCGCACGTCGGGCACAGGCGGGGGTCGCTGCCGTCGGCCTTGGGCGGGAA
>CAHJWP010000238.1 GCA_903642255.1 Sphingomonadaceae bacterium
CTCGACGCGCGCGACCTGACGGCGCTGATCCGCTCGGCCGAGCGCTACGAGCGGCTCGGGCAGGTAGCCAAGGCGCTGCCAGCGTGGTCGGGGGTGCTGGCGATCGCCCCGCGGGCGGCCGAGTGCCCGCCGCCGCTCGCCGCCGTCGTGGCGCATGCGACCGCCTTCGTCGCCGAACGCAACGCCGCCTTCGCGCACGACATCGACGCGGCGCTTGGGCCCACGCTCGCCGCCGTGCCACCCGCGGCGCGCCGGCGGATCGACGCGGCGATCGGCGTGGCGACGGGGCGGCGGCGGGTCTACGCCAACGAGTGCGCCGGGCTGCACTTCCCCTTCCTGCCAGCCGACGAATTCTTCGCCCGCGACCATTTCCCGTGGCTGGCGGCGTTCGAGGCGCATACTCCCGCGATCCGCACCGAGGCGCAGGCGCTGCTCGGCCATGACGGCGTCAAGCCCTATGTGTCGATGGAGCCGGGTGCCCCGCCGAACAAGTGGACGCCGCTCGACAACTCGCTCGACTGGGGCGCGTATCACCTGTGGCAGTACGGCACGATCATCCCCGAGGCGGTCGCCCGCTGTCGGGCGACGGCGGCGGCGCTGGCGACCGTGCCGCAGACCGAGCTGCCCGGCCGCGCGCCGACGGCGTTCTTCTCGATCCTCAAACCCCGCACCCGCATCCCGCCGCATACCGGGGTGACCAACACGCGGACGATCGTCCACCTGCCGCTGATCGTGCCTGCCGGCTGCGGCTTCCGGGTCGGCGGCGAGACGCGCGCGTGGGTCGAGGGCGAGGCGTTCGCCTTCGACGACACGATCGAGCACGAGGCGTGGAACGACTCCGACGAGCCGCGCGTGGTCCTGATCCTCGACGTGTGGAACCCGTATCTGACGGCCGACGAGCGGCGGTTCCTGCAGGACTTCTACCGCGCGGCCGACGCCAGCGGGCATAATCCCGAGCGGCCAGAGTAGCGGCACGCCGGGGGTGCAGCGCACGAGCGAGGACCAGGCGATGGCCGATGCGGCGAAGCGGTTCGGCAAATATCGTGCGACGGTGGCCGGCAACCACGACCCCGAAGCGCGCGGGCGCGTCCGCATGCTCGTTCCCGCCGTGCTCGGCACGACGCCGTCGGGCTGGGCCGAGGCGTGCCTCGCTTCGGGCGCCGCCCCGCACGCGCCGGCCGTCGGTGTCGCGGTGTGGGCCGAATTCGAGGGCGGCGACATCAACCAGCCGATCTGGAGCGGGTGCCGTGTAACGGCCGCATCGCCGACGGCCGACCTCGCCCTCAGCTCGCCCGGCGGCCAGGGCATCAGCGTCAGCGACACGGCACCGTCGCCGACGACCGGCGGAGTCGTTCTCCATAGTGCCGGCGGCGCGTCGATCGTCGTCAACGACAGCGGCATCTACCTCGGCAATGGCCGCGGCGCGACGATCACGCTCGTCGGACCGGCGACGGCGATCAACGGCGACGCGCTGGTCGTGACGTGACCGGCTGGCTGGTCGACGGCGCGACGACGATCATGTGCGCCCACGGCGGACGGGCGAGCGCCACCCGGACCAACCCGCGCGTCAGGCGCGGCGGAACGGCCAGCCTGACCGTCGCGATGCCGCTGCAGATAGCCGGCTGTGCGCTGCCGCCGACGCGCGGCGGCCCTTGCACGAGCGCGACCTGGCTGACCGAGAACACGCGGGTTACCGCCGGCGGGCAGCCGCTGGTGACCTCCGGCAGCACGTCGGTCTGCATCCCGACCGGGACGCCGCTGGCGATCGTTCCAGCGCCGACGCGGGTCGCCGCGACGTGACGCGGCCGGGGCCGGGGCACGAAAGAAAGACGCCGCCGGCTGGTCCGGCAGCAGCCCGCGACGTTTCGCCGGCTCGCCAACTTTCGCCAGTCGGCCGGTAGAGCGGCGGACGCGGTAGAGCGGGGGAAGCCATGGACAGGAACGCCGGATGGCGGACGGGGCGCGGCATCGTCGTCGTCGCCGCCGCTCTCGCCTTCGCCGCGCCGGCGGTCGCCGCGCCCGAGGAAATCCAGGTCTATATGTACGAGATGGACGACCCCGGCGACGTCGGGCTCGACGTCCACACCAGCTATGTTGCGACCGGCGACCGGACGCTCGACTATCCCGGCGAGCAGCCGTCGATCCGCCGCCTGCGGGTGACGCCGGAGTTCTCGTACGGCCTGTCGACGACCTTCGAGCTTGGCCTCTACCTGCCGCTCGCGACGCTCGACTCGACCGGCCGGGTCGGGGCCGACGGGATCAAGTTCCGCCTGAAGTACATCGCGCCCCACGGCGCGGGCGACGGCTGGTACTATGGGGCCAATTTCGAGATCGGCCGCGTCGACCACCGCCTCGACCTCAACCCGTACAACGCCGAGCTGAAGCTGATCGCCGGCCGCTACGCGGGGCCGTGGACCTTCGCGGTCAACGGCAACGTCGATTTCACCGTCGACGGCCCGCAGCCCGCGCCGGCGTCGTTCGACCTCGACACCAAGCTCAGCCGGGCGGTGTCGAAGTCGCTCGCCGTCGGCATCGAGACCTACAACGGCGCGGGGGCCTTCCGCCGGCTCGGCAGCTTCGGCAGCAGCGAGCAGTCGACCTTCGTCACGCTCGACACTCGTTTCGGCCGATGGGACGTGAACTTCGGCGTCGGCCATGGCTATGGCGCGAACCGCGACGGGCTGATCGTCAAGGCGATCATCGGCGTTCCGATCGGCCGCCCGCCGCGACGGGACGTCGAGACGCCCTAGTTCCCGCCCTCGGGCACGAACAGCCCCGGGTCGAGCCGCGCCGTCCGCCAGCTGAGCGCCCAGTGGAGGTGCGGCCCGGTCGCCCGCCCCGTCATGCCGACCAGCCCGAGCCGCTCGCCGCGCGCGACATGCTGCCCCTCCTTCACGTCGATCCGGCTCAGGTGGAGGAAGGCCGAGACCAGCCCGTGGCCGTGGTCGAGCATGATGAGATTGCCCTCGAGCAGGAACGGCCCGTGCGCCAGCCGCACCGTGCCGTCGGCCGGCGCGGTGACCGGCGACCCCGGCGGCGCGGCGACGTCGAGCCCGAGGTGCGGTGCCTTGGGCACGCCGCCGAGGATGCGCTGCGAGCCGTAGACGCCGCTGATCCGCCCGTGCGCCGGCCAGTGGAACGCCTGCTGCCAGCCCGTCTCGTCGCTGTCGCCGGCGCGGGCGTCGCGGATCTCGGCAAGTTCGACCGCGCGGCGCGCGTCGTAGACCGGGTCGGGCGGCGCGTCGGGCGGCGGCTGTTTGAGCGACGGGATCGATTCGATGTCGTAATGGCGCGGCGCGACCGGCACGACGCGGCGGTCGGTCGAGCCGTCGGCCAGCCGCGCGACGAGCGTCGCCGTCGCCGGGGCGTCGCGGCTGAAGCCGGCGAGG
>CAHJWP010000239.1 GCA_903642255.1 Sphingomonadaceae bacterium
AGCGCCGGCGCGGGGGCGAGGGTCAGCACCGTCGTCGGTGGCTGGCCGATGGCGACCGCGAGCTGCCCGGCCGCCGTCCGCGCCGCGCCCTGCGCCTGCGCCAGCGTCAGCTCGGCCTGCGCCAGCGAGGTCCGCGCCTGGAGCGCGTCGGCCGGGGTGGCGACGCCGGCGCGGCGCTTGGCGTCGGCGAGGTCGAACGACGACCGGTTGAACGCCACCGTCGCCTGCGCCGCGGTGACCGACGCGAGGTTGCCCTGCAGGCTGTTGTACGCGTTGATCGTCGTCAGCGCGACGGTCTGCGCCGTGTCGGCGATCTGCGCGATCGCCGCGCGCTGGCTTGCCCGGGCGGCGTCGATCCGCGCCGCGCGCCCGCCGAAGTCGAACAGCAGGTAATCGAGCGCGAGGCTCCCCGTGCCGCCGAACTGGGTGGCGTTCGACGTCGCGCTGAAGCCGACTCCCGGCGCGATGATGAACTGCTGGTTCTGCAGGTAATCGGTGCGGTTGAGCGTCGGCCCGACGGTCGCCGACAGCGTCGGCAGGTCGGCGGCGCGGGCGATGCCGACGTTGGCCGCGGCGCTGCGGCTCGCGGCGTAAGCGACCGCCGTCGCCGGGTTGGCGCACAGCGCGACGTCGACCAGATCGGGGAGCGTCAGCGGCCCGGCCGGCAGCGCGGCGCATGGCGCGGGGTCAGGGCCGAGCAGGTGACGCGGGTCGGGGTTCGCCGCGGCGGGAGCGGCAAAGGTTAACGCAATGACAAGAACAACAAAACGACCCCGCATGTGTCAGCGGGCGTACAGTATTCCCCAGGCGCCGTCACCCGTGACGATTGATCATCCCCGCGCCGGGGTCTTCCCGAGCGGGAAGATCAGAACGGCACCGCCGCCCCGTCCCACGCGAAGAACCCCCCACTATCCGCCGGCGTCAGCCCGTCGATCACGCCGAGCAGCGCGCCGGCGGAAAACGCCGGCGTGAACCGCTTGGCCGGCGCAACCCTACGCTGGAACGGGGCCGACAGGCGGGTATCGACAGTCCCGGGATGGAGCGCGGCGACGACGCCCAGCGGTGCCCGGCGGGCGTGCTCGATCGCCGCCGTGCGCAGCAGCTGGTTGAGCGCCGCCTTCGACGCGCGGTAGCCGTACCAGCCACCAAGCCGGTTGTCGCCGATCGACCCGACCCGCGCCGACAGGGCGACGAAGGCCGTCTTGCGGTCGGTCCGCAGCTTCGGAAGGAACGCCGCGGCGACCAGCGCCGGCCCGATCGCGTTGACTGCGAAGGCGTGGGTGAGGCGGCCGGCGTCGAGGTCGCGCAGAGACTTCTCCGGCCCGCCGGTCGCGTCGTGCAGGATTCCGGTGGCGACAATGACGAGGTCGAGCGGGCCGTCGATCGCGTCCGCGGCGGCGGCTATCGACGCCGGGTCGGTCAGGTCGAGATCGGCACGGCCGAGGGCGATGACCTCACCGCGCGGGCGGAGCAGATCGACAAACGCCCCGCCGATGCCGCCGTTCGCGCCGACGACGACGGCGCGGAGGTCGGGGGCGAAGGTCTCTAACACATCGTCATCGCGGCGCTGGCGGGGAATGACACACAGCGATCGCCCGGTTATCGGGAAGATCTCAGTCCTTCTCCAGCGTGCACTGGAGCGGATGCTGGTGCTGCTTGGCGAAATCCATGACCTGCGTCACCTTGGTCTCGGCGACTTCGTAGGTGAAGATGCCGCAGATGCCGACGCCGCGCTGGTGGACGCTGAGCATGACCCGCGTCGCGTCCTCGAGCCCCATGCGGAAAAAGCGCTGGAGCGTCAGGACGACGAACTCCATCGGCGTATAGTCGTCGTTGAGCAGCAGCACCTTGTACAGCGCCGGCTTCTGCGTCTTGGGCTTGGTCTTGGTCGCGACGCCGGTCCCGCCGCGGCGCTCGCGGTCGTCATCGTCGTCACGGTCGGGGCCGGCGTGAAGAGGCTGCATCATCGCGTCAATATACGGGCGCGGGGGGGAGGCGTTCAAGAGGGCGCGGTGCCGCGATCGTGATGCCGCGCGATCGTCCCGCCAGGGCGTGAGACGATCGTCCGGGCAGGATCGAACGCAAAGCAGGCGGGGGAGCGCTCCCCCGCCTGCTATCTCGTCGGCAGTTCGGCTTACTGACCGCCCACCTTGCCAACCATCGACTTCATCTTGTCGCCGGCGATGGTGGCGCGGGCCTGCATCGGCTCGAACACTTCGCCCATCAGCTTGACCATCGTCTCCGACAGCTTCGACATCTCGGCGACGGCGGCGTCGAACTGCGTCTTGGCGAAGTCGTTCTGCAGCTGCATCAGCTCGTTCGGGGTCTTGACCGTGGTCATCGCGCGGGCGGCGGCGGTCACTTCCTCGAACGACTTGCGGCTGAAGTCCGACACCTGCTTGGCGATCGCCTCGATCCCCTGGGTGGCGGCGCGCGACGAGGCGAGCATCGCCTCGACGTTGCCCTTGGCCATGCCGGCCATCTCGTCGACCGACTTCATGCCCTGCTCGACCGCCTCGCGCGACTTGGACGCGACCTGGTCGAGGGTCGCCTTGCCCTGCGCCATCGCGCTTTCGGTCTGGGTGTGCATCGACGCCTTCATCGCGTCGGCACCGTTCTTCATCGCATCGGCGGCGGTGGTGTAGGTCTCAGCCATCGGAGTCTCCTGTCTGGGTGCCGGCGCGGGCGCGGCGGGGGTTGCGGTCGGGTAGTCGGTCGATTCGATGGTATGCGCTGGAACGACGTCAGCCGTCGGCGGAACAACGGGTACAGGCATCGATGGCTCGACGGCCGGAAGCGGGGCGATCATCGACGCTGCCACCGGATCGATCGCCGGGCCGGATGAGACGGCGATCACCGTCTTTGATCGCGGCTTCTTGTCGCCTGTCGCTGCCATTCTAAGCCTTTTCAACGTCCATGTTGCAGTGCACAATAAGCCCGATATGTGACAGTTACAAGCCTACTGTGGCGCGCTCTTGCCTAATCGCGCGGCGAAATCAAGATGCCCGACGCCGCCAGCTGCGAATCGAGCATGACGCGCAGCCGGTCGAGCCCGGCGACGTCGCGCGCCTCGACCCGGGCCACCAGCACGTCCTGCGTGTTCGACGCGCGCAGCAGCCACCAGCCGTCGGGCGTCGTCACCCGCGCGCCGTCGGTCTCGTCGACATTCGCCCCCGCCGCGCGCAGCCGGGCGAGCACTTCGCCGACCACCGCGAACTTGCGCGACTCGTCGCACTGGAAGCGGAGCTCGGGTGTGTTGACCAGCGGCGGCATCGCGTCCTTGAGCGCCGTCAGCGATTTGCCGCTGGCGACGACCGCGCCGATCAGCCGGAC
>CAHJWP010000240.1 GCA_903642255.1 Sphingomonadaceae bacterium
TTCTGGAACCGCCTGCTGATCGGCCCGGTGTTCGACGGGAACGGCGGCCTCACCTATTACTTCGCGAGCCAGGTCGACGTGACGACCGAGCGCGAACGGCTGGCGGTGCTCGAGAGCGACAACGCCAGCCTGACGGTCGAGGTCGCCGACCGGGCGCGCGCCCAGTACGACAGCGAGGAACGGTTGCGCTTCGCCGCCGAAGCGGGGCGGCTCGGCCTGTGGGAGGTCGATCTCGCGACGCTCGAGCTGACCTCCTCGCCGATCTTCCGAGAGAATTTCGGCTTCGCGCGCGACGCGCCGATGACCGACGACGACGCGCGCGCCGCGATACACCCCGACGACCGCGAGCGGGTCGCCGCCGCCGTCGCCGCGACCCGCGACCGCGGCGAGCGGTTCGACATCGAGTTCCGCGTCGTCCGGCGCGACGGCGTCGCGTGGGTCCACCAGCGCGCGCAGCTGGTCCACGCGCCCGACGGCACGCCGCTCAGGATCGCCGGAACCTCGCTCGACGTCACCGCGCGCAAGGCGGCCGAGGTGGCGCTGGCGCTGAGCGAGGAGACGCTGCGGCTGTCGACCGACGCGGCCGGGGTCGGGACGTGGGACCTCGACCTGACGACCGATGTGCTGACCTGGACCGCGCTGACCAAGGCGATGTTCGGCATCTCGCCCGACGTCCCGTGCAGCATGGCGGACTTCTACGCCGGCCTCCATCCCGACGACGCCGCAGCGACGGCGGCGGCATTCGCGGCGGCGATCGATCCTGCCCTCCGCTCCACCTACGACGTCGAATACCGCACGATCGGCAAGGAGGACGGCGTCGTCCGCTGGGTCGCGGCGCGCGGCAAGGGGCTGTTCGACGGCAACCGCTGCGTCCGGGCAATCGGCACGGCGATCGACATCACCCGGCGGCGGCGGGCGGACGAGCGGCAGCGGTTCCTGCTCGACCTGTCGGACGCGATCCGCACCACCGCCGACCCGCAGGAGGTCAAGCGGCTGGCGACGCTGCGGCTCGGCGCCTTCCTCGACGTCAACCGGGTCGGCTATGCCGAGGTCGACGACGACGGCATCACGGCGCTGCTCGACGCGCCGTATCTGCGTGACGCGGAGCCGATCGACGGGCGTGTCGTGCTCGACGACTTCGGCGTCGCGATGACGACCCGCCTACGAGCCGGCGAGACGATCGTCGACGGCGACGTCGCCGCCGGTCCGGACACGCCGTCCGGCTGGGCGGCCATTGCGACGCGGGCCCATGTCTCGGTGCCGATCATCCGCGACGGCCGGCTGCGCGGCACGCTGTTCGTCCTGTGCAATGCGCCGACGCTGTGGGCCGACGACAACGTCGCGCTGATCGAGGAGGTCGCGGCGCGGACGTGGGACGCGGTCGAGCGCGCCCGCGCCGAGGCCGAGACCCATGCCAGCGAGGCGCGGCTGGGCGCGGTGGTCGCCGCCGCGCCGATCGGCCTGATCTTCGCGCAGGCCCCCGACGGCGCGATCGTCGGCGGGAACGCGCGGGCCGAGGCGATCCTGCGCCACCCGATCATCCCGTCGCCCGACGTCGAGCATTACCGCGAGTGGGTCAGCTTCCACCCCGACGGTCGCCAGGTCGAGGGGCACGAATACCCGCTCGCCCGCGCGCTGGCCGGCGAGGAACTGCCCGAACTCGAATCGCTGTACCGCCGCGGCGACGGCACCGAAGCCTATCTGCGCTTCGTCGCGGCACCGGTGCGCGGTCCCGACGGCGGGATCGCCGGCGGCGTCGTCGCCTCGATCGACATCGACCGCGAGCGGCGCGCCGAGATGGCGCTGCGCGACCTCAACGCGACGCTCGAACGCCGCGTCGACGAACGCACCGCTGAGCTGTTCGCCGCCGAGGAGGCGCTGCGCCAGGCGCAGAAGATGGAGGCGGTCGGTCAGCTGACCGGCGGCATCGCGCACGATTTCAACAACATGCTGGCCGTCGTGCTCGGCTCGCTCGACCTGCTCGGCCGGCGGCTGGCGCCCGACGATGCGCGGGCACGGCGCTATGTCGACGCGGCGCTCGACGGCGCGCGGCGCGCGGCGACGCTGACCCAGCGCCTGCTCGCCTTCTCGCGCCAGCAGCCGCTCCAGCCCGAGACGATCGACGTCAACCGGCTGGTCGCCGGCATGTCGGACCTGCTGCGCGGCTCCTTGGGCGGCGGCGTCCAGCTCGAGACGGTCCTCGCCGGCGGACTGTGGCCGATCCACGCCGACCCGAACCAGCTCGAGAACATCCTGCTCAACCTCGGCATCAACGCCCGCGACGCGATGAACGGCGAGGGGCGGCTGACGATCGAGACGCACAACTGCCACCTCGACGACCGCTACGTCGCGGCGGAGATCGGCGTCGCGGCCGGGCAATACGTCCTGATCGCCGTCACCGACGCCGGGGCCGGGATGCCGCCCGAAGTCGTCGCCAAGGCGTTCGACCCGTTCTTCACGACCAAGGGCGTCGGCAAGGGGACCGGGCTCGGCCTCAGCCAGGTCTATGGCTTCGTCAAGCAGTCGGGCGGCCATGTGAAGATCTATTCCGAGGTCGGCGTCGGCACGACGGTCAAGCTGTACCTGCCACGGCTGATCGGTGCCGCCGCCGACGCCGCCGCGGCCGACGAACCCGGTACGCCGGTCGGCGGCGACGGGCACGAGCTGATCCTCGTCGTCGAGGACGAGCCCGGCGTCCGCGCGATCAGCGTCGAGGCGCTGCGCGACCTCGGCTACCGGGTGATCGAGGCCGACTGCGCCGCCGCGGCGCTCCGCCTGCTCGACGCGCACGACGTCGACCTGCTGTTCACCGACATCGTCATGCCCGAGATGAACGGCGCGAAACTGGTCGAGGCGGCGCGCGCCGTGCGGCCGGGCCTGAAGGTCCTGTTCACCACCGGCTATACGCGGAACGCCGTCGTCCACAACGGCGTGGTCGACGCCGGCGTCGAGCTGATCGGCAAGCCGTTCACCATCGACGCGCTGGCGGCGAAGGTGCGGGGGGTGCTCGACGGGTAAGGGCTGGTCGCCGGACACATCTATGTCTGTCATCCCCGAAAGCGGGCACTTATTTCCGCGAGCGGTGATCGCGCTCGCCGCGTGTACGACGTTCAAGTATTGTCCTCACCCTTGCCACCACCCGCCGTTCCCATGATGATGCGCCGGTGACCCCTGCCGTCCCCCGCCGCCGCTTCCTGCAAGCCACTGCCGCCGCCGGCGCGCTCACACTCCTGCCGGCCGCCGCCCGCGCCGCCGAGATCGACACGTCGGGCCTGACG
>CAHJWP010000241.1 GCA_903642255.1 Sphingomonadaceae bacterium
TTGCCCTTGCCGCCCGCGCCGCCGTGGAGGAGGGTGATCCGCTGCCCGACGGCGGTGAAGTCGGCGAGCAGGGTCTGGTCTTCGTCGTCGTCGATCACCTGTGTGCCGACGGGGACCTTGATGATCAGGTCGTCGGCTCCGGCCCCGGTCCGCTCGCGGCCCATGCCGTGCTGGCCGCGGCCGGCCTTGAAATGCTGGCTGTAGCGGAAGTCGATCAGGGTATTGAGCCCGGCGACGGCCTCGAAGATCACGTCGCCGCCGCGGCCGCCGTCGCCGCCGTCGGGACCGCCGTATTCGACGAACTTCTCGCGGCGGAAAGATACCGCGCCGTCCCCGCCGGGTCCCGAACGGAGGAAGATCTTGGCCTGGTCGAGGAATTTCATCGGGCTTCTACACTTTTTCAGGGCGACGCGCGCCCGGTAGGCCCGCGCGGATTATTCGGCGGCGACGGCCATCGGCTCAACGGTACGCGCATCGACGCTGACGTACTTGCGGCCCTGGCGGCCGGCGTGGAACACGACGACGCCCTCGCCGGTGGCGAACAGGGTGTGATCCTTGCCGATGCCGACGTTGCGGCCCGGATAGACCTTCGTCCCGCGCTGCCGGATGATGATGCAGCCGCCGGTGACGTCCTGCCCGCCGAACTTCTTGACGCCGAGGCGACGCCCGGCGGAGTCGCGGCCGTTGCGGGACGAGCCGCCTGCTTTCTTATGTGCCATGGTGCCTTACCCGACCGAAACGATTTTGAGGACCGTCAGCTGCTGGCGGTGCCCGTTCTTGCGGCGATAATTATGCCGACGCTTCTTCTTGAAGATGATGACCTTGTCGGCCTTGGTCTGCGCGACGATCTCGGCGGTCACGCCACCCGCGGTCAGCGTGCCGCCGTCGCCGAGCATCAGCGTCTCGAGCTGGACGGTGTCGCCCGCCGCGCCGTCGAGCTTCTCGACGAGGATCTTGTCGTCGGCGGCGACCCGATATTGCTTGCCGCCCGTGCGCACTACCGCGAACATGTTCTTGAACCTTGGCCGAATCGATGACGCACGGGTCCGCCGCAGGGGCGGTCGTACGGGAAGCGGGTCGTTAGACGGCGATGTCCAACTTGTCAATCGGCTGCGTCGCCCGCCGGTCGCTACGCCATCCCTGTCAGCCGGCGGATTTCAGCGTGGACGGCGGTTTCGACGATTTCCGGTAGATGGGCGTCGAGCCACGTCTTGAGCAGCGGAGCGAGGAGCGTGCGGACGTCGCCGTCGAGCTGCGGCGGCAGGGCGGGGGCGGCGGGATGCGGGTCCATGCCCGCGTCATCTCCCGCTCCAGCTTGCGCATCGTCTGCGGCCGGTACCGGATCATCGTCGACCGGCACTGCATCGGCCGCGGCCACCGGGATCGCGACGGGTGGGTCGGCCTCCGCTGCCGCAGCCGCCGCTGGACGCGCCGCGACCTCGTGGCGGATCGCCGCCATGATTGCGGCGATCGACGCCGGAACGCCGTCGACCGCGTCGTCCGGCGGCCGGCTCACCGGGGCAAGCTCATTGGGGCGACCTCATCGCGGCGGGCCGATCAGCACCGACTTCGACGCCGCCGCCGGGTCGGGCAACGGCAGCGGCGCAGGGTCGGGATCGGTCCGCCAGTCGCTCCACTCGCGGCGGACGCGCGCGGCGTTCGCCGTCGAGTCGACGTGCGGGCCGGGCACGGCGAGCGGGTCGGCCTCGGCCTGGCCGACGGCGGCAAGCAGCGTGTAGCCGGCGACATATTCGTCGCGCTGCGCCGCGGCGAGGGCGACGCGGGCGACGACGAGTTCCTGCTCGGCGTTCAGGACCTCGATGACGGTGCGGGTGCCGACGAGGTTCTCCTGGTTGACCCCTTCGAGCGCCAGCGTGTTGGCCCGGACCGAGCTTTCCGACGCGGCGATCACCGCGCGCGCCGTCGCGACCGAGACGAAGGCGTTCTGCGCCGTCTCGGTGACCTGCCGGCCGATGAAGCCGATCTGCTCCATATACTGGCTGCGGACCGCCTGCGCCGCGCGGATCTGCGAGCCGTTGAGGCCGGCCTGATACAGCGGCACCGACAGCGACAGGCCGACGGTCTGGGCGAACTGGCCGCCCGAGCCGCTGACCGCCGAGCCGGTCGTCGACGCGGCCGATCCGGTCGTCCCGGTGCCCGTCGTGTCGGTCGTGCCGGTGCCGGTGATCGGCGCCGTGGTGAAGCCGCCGACGCCCGACTGGACATAGGTGTAGTTGACGCCGCCGCCGACATCGAGGCTCGGCCGGCGCTGGCGCTCGATCGTGCTGACATCGAACCGCGCCGCCGCCTCGTCGAACCGTGCGGCGATCAGCGACGGGTTGTTGGCGTTGGCGAGGTCGCTCGCCTGACCGACGGTGCCGGGCAGGATCGGCAGCGGCGGCAGCGGGGCGAGCTCTTCCGGATAATGGCCGACGACGCGGAGATAGGCGTTGCGCGCGGTGCTCAGCTGGCCGCGGGCGGTGATGAGGTTCGACTGGGCGTTGGCCAGCCGCGCCTCGGCCTGGGCGACGTCGGTCCGCGTCAGGTCGCCGACCTCGAAGCGGTCCTTGTTCGACTGCAGTTCGCGTTCGAGCACCTTGACCTGGTTGGCGTTGAGCTCGACGGTCGCGGCATAGCGGATGACATCGGCATAAGCCGTGACGACGGCGAGCAGGACATTGTCCTCGACTGCGCGCAGCCGGGCGCGGGCGGCGTAGATGCGGTTCTCGGCAGCGCTGATCGCCGTGCCGGTGCGGCCGCCGCGGTACAGCGACTGGTTGATGTTGAGCGCGCCCTGGTAATAGCGGCCGCCGTCCTGGCTGAAGTCGGTCGCGCTCTGCTGGGCGACGCCGGTCGCGGTCAGGGTTGGGCGGCCGAAGGCGAGCGCCTGCGGCACGCCCTCGTCGACCTGGCGGACGATGTTGCGCTGGACGGTCAGCTGCGGATTGGTCTCGTATGCCGCGGCGAGCGCCTCGGGCAGGGTCTCGGCTCCGGCGGACGCCGCGGCGAGCAGGGCGACCATGGTCGCAAGAAGCTTCATTCCGGACATTTCCCGCACTAGAAGACGAACGCCGCGGCGCGGGCGAAGCCGGGCAGGACGCGCGCGCCGGTCTCGGCGAAGCCGGTGCCGGCGAAATGGCCGTCGGCGACCCGCCCGACCGTCGCCCGGCCGACGCCGTCTTCGCCGACGATGATCCCGGCGAGGCTGCCGCCGTCGGCGACCTGCGCCAGCAGCGCCGG
>CAHJWP010000242.1 GCA_903642255.1 Sphingomonadaceae bacterium
CTATGGCGACGGCCGCGCGGGGGCGCGGATCGCCGCGCTGCTGCAGGCGCTGCCGGCCGCCGCATGACCGTCCTCGTCACCGGCGTCGCCGGGTTCATCGGGGCGGCGGTCGCGGCGGCGCTGCTCGCGCGCGGCGAGGCGGTCGTCGGGGTCGACGATCTCAACGGCTATTACGACCCGCAGCTCAAGCGCGACCGACTGGCCCGGCTGGCGGGCGACTTCGCCTTCATCGCGCAGGACTTCGGCGACGCCGCCGCACTCGACGCCGCACTCGCCGGGCACGGCTTCGACCGCATCGTCCACCTCGGCGCGCAGGCCGGCGTCGGCCATTCGCTGATCGACCCGTACAGCTATGTCCGGTCGAACCTCGCCGGTCACCTCAACCTGCTCGAGGTCGCCCGGCGGCGGCAGGTCGGCCACTTCGTCTACGCCTCGTCGTCGTCGGTCTACGGCGCGAACGCCAGGCTGCCGTTCGCCGTCGCCGACCGTGCCGACCATCCCGTGTCGCTCTACGCCGCGACCAAGCGCGCCGACGAGCTGATGAGCGAAAGCTACGCCCACCTGTTCCGGATCCCCATGACCGGACTGCGCTTCTTCACCGTCTACGGCCCGTGGGGACGGCCCGACATGGCGATGTGGAAGTTCATCGACGCGGTGCTGCGCGGGCGACCGATCCAGCTCTACAACGCCGGCCGGATGCGGCGCGACTTCACCTATATCGACGACATCGTCGCCGGGGTGCTGGCCGCGCTCGACCGGCCGCCGGCGGGCCACGCGATCCATAACCTCGGCAACCACCGGGCCGAGGATCTGCTGCGCGTTGTAGCGCTGATCGAGGCGGCGACCGGGTGCCCGGCGATCCGCGAGCTGCTGCCGATGCAGCCCGGCGACGTCCCCGCGACCTATGCCGACATCGCCGCGACGACCGCGGCGCTCGGCTGGGCGCCGACGACGTCGATTGACGACGGCGTGCCGGCGTTCGTCGACTGGTTCCGCGGCTATTCCGGGCTGTAGGCCCCGAGCGACCGCATCAGGTCGACGAACCCCGGGAAGCTCGTCGCGATCGGCCGCGTGTCGTCGACCGTCACCGCCGCCGTCGAACGCAGCCCCAGCACGGCGAAGCTCATCGCGATGCGGTGGTCGAGCCGCGCGGCGACCGTCGCCCCGCCGGGCACCGGGTCGCCGCCGCGGCCGTGGACGACCAGCCCGTCGGGCAGCTCCTCGACAGCGACCCCGCACGCCGCCAGCCCGGCGGCCATCACCGCGATGCGGTCGCTCTCCTTGACGCGCAGTTCGGCCAGGCCCCGCATCGTCGTCGTGCCGTGGGCGAGCGCGGCGGCGACGAACAGGGCCGGATATTCGTCGATCATGCGCGGCGCGACCTCGGGCGGCACCTCGATGCCGGTCAGGTCGGACGCGGTGACGATCAGGTCGGCGACCGGTTCGCCGCCGACCTCGCGCTCGTTGGTCCGGACGATGTCGGCCCCCATACGCTCGAGTACGCGGAGCAGCCCGTCGCGCGTCGGGTTGACGCCGACGCCGGTGAGCGTCACCCGGCTGCCCGGCACGATCAGCGCCGCGACGATGAGGAACGCCGCCGACGAGATGTCGCCCGGCACGGTGATCGCCTGCGGCCGCAGCTCGGCCTCGCCCATCACGCCGATCGCGCGGCCGTCGGGCGTGTCGTCGATGGTGATCTCGGCCCCGAAGCCGCGCAGCATCCGCTCGCTATGGTCGCGCGTCGGCTCGCGCTCGACGACCACCGTCCGCCCCGGCGTGTTCAGGCCGGCGAGCAGCACCGCCGACTTGACCTGCGCCGAGGCGACCGGCAGCGCGTAGCGCAGCGGCACCGCCGGGCACCGCCCGGTCATCGTCAGCGGCAGGCGGCCACCGGGCGCGGTGGCGAACGATGCCCCCATCAGCCCGAGCGGCTTCGTCACCCGGCCCATCGGCCGCGCCGACAGCGACGCGTCGCCGACGAAGGTCGCGGTGACCGGGTGGCTCGCGACCAGCCCCATCAGCAGGCGGGTCGACGTCCCCGAATTGCCCATGTCGAGGGCGGTGGCCGGCTGCAGCAGCCCGCCGACGCCGACGCCCCACACCCGCCACCGTCCCGCTTCCTCGCAGACGATGTCGGCCCCCATCGCCCGCAGCGCCGCCGCCGTGGCATGGACGTCCTCGCCCTCGAGCAGCCCGTCGATCACCGTCTCGCCGACCGCCAGCGCGCCGAACATCAGTGCGCGGTGGCTGATCGACTTGTCGCCGGGGACGGACACCGTCCCGCGCAGGGGGGTGTCGGCGCGCAGGGAGAGCGGCTCGGGTGCAGAGGGCGGCGCGGTCACAGGAGCGGCGTTTTGACAGCTCCCCGCCGCTGTGGCAATGACCCGCGCCTGATCGCGCCGGGGGCTTTCCGCCCCGCGCCGCCGGAGTTCTTCGATGGTCAATCCCGACTGGGGCACCAAGCGTGCCTGCCCCAAGTGCAATACCCGCTTCTACGACCTCGGTAACGACGATCCCGTGACGTGCATCAACTGCGGCAACGTCTGGGTACCGGAGTCGATGCTCAAGTCGAAGCAGCCGCTGCCGTTCGAGGCCGCCAAGCCCGCCGTCAAGACCAATGAGGACGGCGAGATCATCGAGGCGGACGACGACGACCTCGACGTCGCCGAGGACGCCGAGGAGCCCGACGTCGACATCGGCGACGACGAGGACCTCGCGGTGGTCGTGCCGGGCGAGGACGAGGACGAGGCTTAGGCGCGCTGACGTCGCGGCGATGGACCGGCTGACCGCCTTCGGCCTGTTCGCCGTCTCCGCCATGCTGGTCTGCTACGCGCTTGAGGCGCGGTCGCACTGGTGGACATTGGCATTTGCCGGCTCGTGCCTGCTCGGCTCGGCCTATGGCTTCCTCCAGGGGGCGTGGCCGTTCGGGCTGATCGAAGGAATCTGGGCGATTGTCGCCGCCCACCGCTGGTGGCGGATGGCGCGGTGATCTCCGACCGAGGCTTGCACGCGCCCGGCTGATGCGATAGTCAGCCGCTCCGCCCGGCCCAACGGGTGGCGCACGTGGTACGGGGCCTTAGCTCAGCTGGGAGAGCGCTACGATGGCATTGTAGAGGTCAGCGGTTCGATCCCGCTAGGCTCCACCACGTTCTCCGTTCGACCGGCACGAAGCGCCGAAGATGAACAAGTATACGAAGTAAGCGCCCACGCATGTATTTTC
>CAHJWP010000243.1 GCA_903642255.1 Sphingomonadaceae bacterium
GTCATCGTCACTTCGTTGGTCGCTAGCCGGTCGAGGCTCATCAGCAGCCAGCGCGCCAGCCGCGCCTCGATCGTCTGCGTCGCATAGGCGAGTGCCGAGCTGGCGATCTGCAGCATAAAATGCTGGGCATAGCCGAGCAGGTGGTGATGCAGCGACGGCGTGGTCGTCAGCAGGGTGCGCAGCGCGGCCGCCGGCACGCGTAGCGCCTGTCCGGGCATCTGGCTGAAGATGTGCATCATCTCAAAGTCGATGCCGTGGAGCGTCGCGACCGACACCATGCCCTCGCGGCCGACGATGCCGACCTCGGCCTGCGTCCCGCTTTCGGTCGCCGCGACGACCGAGGCGATTCCGGCCAGCGGGAACCACGCGTGCTTGATCCGCGATTCCGGCAGCGCGAGTTCCTCGTGCTTGGCGATGTCGACCAGCGTCAGCTGCGGTTCGAGCACCGCGAAGTCGGCGTCGGCCATCGTGCGCAGCAGATAATTCTGAAGTCGGTGTGCGTTCATGCCGTCGGACCCAGTGCGGGTCGACGGAAACCCGCCGCTAATGCCCCGTGCAATCGTGCCTCGCGTGAAACGGCTGCTCGCCGTAAGTCTGAAATAACACCGGAAAATCAGTCGGTCGGTGCGGAAGCGAACCGATATTGCGTCAAAGGCGGACGTATATCGAATTGGCGGGGAGCAAGTGACGGATACTGGAGGGCCAGATGAACGGCGATGCTCACGAAGCCGACTATTACCGCCGCCGCGCCGCGAAGCAGGCGACGATCGCCGACACCGCGCAGGACCCCAAGGTGCGCGACGTCCATCGTGAACTCGTGGCCCTGTACGAGGCGCGGGCGCAGCAGCACGCCGCCCGTACCGGCGGCGCGCCCGTCGCCGCCTGAACTAATCGGCGCGGCGATAGCGCAGGTACCACACCTCGTGGCCCTGCCGCCGCGCCTTGGCCTCGTAGCGCGTCGGTGGCCAGTCGGCGGGGCGCTGCTCCCAGTCGGCGCGTGACGCCGCTTGCCAGACGAAATCCCGCCGCGCCGCCATCTGCAGCAGGGTCCAGCGACAATAGACCGCATGATCGGTGGCGATGCGCAGCTCTGCGTCGGGGGCGAGCTTCGCCGCCAGCAGGTCGAGCGGCCCGGGATTGACGAAGCGCCGCTTGGCATGCCGCGCCTTGGGCCACGGATCGGGGTGGAGCAGGAAGGCGCGCGACAGGCTGGCGTCGGGCAGCCGGTCGAGCACGTCCAGCGCGTCGCCCATGTGCAGCCGGACGTTGGTGAGGCCCTGCTCGCGAGCATGGCCGAGGGCACCAACGACGCCGTTGAGGAACGGCTCGGCCCCGATCAGCCCGACGTCCGGGTTGGCCGCCGCCTGCGCGGCGAGGTGCTCGCCCGACCCGAACCCGATCTCGAGCCACAGGGGACGGGAGTCGCCGAACAGGGTCGCCGCATCGAGCGACCCGCCCGCGGGGACGGCGACCTGCGGCAGCAGCGTCTCGACAAGGTCGGCCTGGCCGGAGCGCAGCTTATGCCCCTGACGGCGGCCGTAGAGGCGGCGGAGGGTGGTGGGGTCGGCGGTCATGGCGTTGGCCAGTCGACGATGGTCAGGCTGCCGTCGAGCCCGATCTCAAACAAATAATTGATGAGGTCGGGCAGTGGCGCGATTGCGGGCAGGGCGGCTGCGAAAATGGTGCACTGCTGGCCGCGATCGACACCAGGGAGCAGGATGACGACGCCGGGATGGAGATCCATTGCCGCGTAATGCCGGCGAAAATCGCGCGCATTGTTGGTGACGAGAATGTGGTCGTCCGCGACGCACCATTGGGCGATGATAGGGTCGGGCGGACGGGTCGAACCACGACAATTAACATGGGTGATGTCGGCGAGGCCGACTGCGACGTCAGCCAGCCGCGGAGAGAGACATTCGTCGATAAGGAACCGATGCCGGAATGCCATGCGTCAGCGCCCATCGTTCGGCAAGTTCGCTCGAGCCGTAAGGAATATGTTGATAATCTTCGTAGATCGAATCCACCGAATCGCCACCGAGCCAGCAGCCGAGGACGGCGGCAACCGTCATGCGCGTGCCGTCGATGCACGGCTCGCCATCCATAATCCCCGGCGTCTGGATGATCCGCGCAGACCAGGAAGCCGCGCAACGTAAGGAATCACAAAATCCATGCCACGATCATAGCAGGATGACCCGCATCAGGCCACTGCCGCCTTCAGCTTGTCGACCAGGTCGAGCTTCTCCCACGAGAACCCGCCATCGGCATCGGGCGTGCGGCCGAAGTGGCCGTAGCTCGCGCTGCGCTGGTAGATCGGCTTGTTGAGGCCGAGGTGCTCGCGGATGCCGCGCGGGGTCAGGCGGACGAGCGTCGGCAGGACCGCCTCGATCGTCGCCTCGGGGACGGTGCCGGTGCCGTGGGTGTCGACGTACAGCGACAGCGGCTCCGACACGCCGATCGCATAACTCAGCTGGATCGTGACGCGCCGCGCGAGGCCGGCGGCGACGATGTTCTTCGCCATGTAGCGCGTGATGTACGCCGCCGAGCGGTCGACCTTGGTCGGGTCCTTGCCGCTGAACGCGCCGCCGCCGTGCGGGCTCGCGCCGCCATAGGTGTCGACGATGATCTTGCGTCCGGTCACCCCGGCATCACCGTCGGGGCCGCCGATCTCGAAGCGTCCGGTCGGGTTGACGTAGATCTTCGTGTCGTCGGTGATGAAGCCGGTGGGCAGGATGTCGTGGAACACGCCGACGACATAGTCGCGCAGCGTCGCGTACTTGGCCGCGTCGCCGCCGGTCGCGCCATCGCTGTCCCACGGCACGCAATAGTCGACCGCATGCTGCGTCGACACGACCAGCGCCGTGGCGCGGACCGGGAGCTCGTTTTCATATTCGAGCGTGACCTGGCTCTTGGCGTCGGGCTCGAGGAACGGGGCCTTGCCGGAATGGCGGTCGGCCGCCATCGTCTCGAGGATCTTGTGCGAATAATACAGCGTCGCCGGCATCAGGTCGGACGTCTCGTCGGTCGCATAGCCGAACATGATGCCCTGGTCGCCGGCGCCTTCGTCCTTGTTGCCGCTGGCGTCGACACCCTGCGCGATATGCGCCGACTGCGGGTGGAGGTGGTTCTCGAAGACGAGGTTCTGCCAGTGAAAACCGGCCTGCTC
>CAHJWP010000244.1 GCA_903642255.1 Sphingomonadaceae bacterium
CGGGTCGGCCCCGCCCGGCCCGGCCAGCGCGCGCCACACGGTCGCCGCCGCCGGGTCCGTCGCCGTCACCGCCACCGGTGGCAGCGCGTGGTGGTCGAGGCCGTCACGCTTGCCGGTCAGGCGACGCGTCTCGTCGATTGGCGGCAGCTCGGGGCCGACGCGGGCGAGGAAGATGCGCGTCGCCTGCTGGACCTGCTTGATCAGTTTGAGCGCGGTGTAGGCGAACGGCAGCGCCGCCTGCGGTGCCCCCTGCCGCAGGTCGAGTTCCGCCTGCCACATCGCATCGAGCGCGCCCTTGAGCGCCGTACGCGTTCCGGGATCGAGCAGGGTCGCCGCCTCCGACTCGTCGTGGACGTGGCCGTAATCGGCCAGCGTATTGGCCTCGCTGCCGAACGCCGGCTTGACGACGGTGCCGTCCTCGGCGGTCGGGGCAGCAGGCGTCGTGGCGTCGGCGGTCGGCGGCGGCGCGGTCTTGCCCTCCTGCTCCTCGCCGAGGAACTGGCCATAACGCAGCCGCAGCAGCCGCTGGTCGGCGCCGATGCCGTCTGATTTCGCGAGGAAGCGGTCGGCCGGGAGCCGTGACCGCTCCTTCAGCAGCGCCTCGGCGTCGATGATGACCTGACGCTCGCTGCGGAAATAGGCGGGCAGGGCGCGTGTCACGACGCCCTCCATGCCGACGCCCTCGCCGGTGCTGCCCGGCCAGCGCAGGATCAGACTGGGGCTCCGCGTGGTCTGCGGCCCCGGCGTCCGGTTGTCGTGGACGGTCAGTTGCGCGACGAGGTCGCTGCCAGCGACGAACTTCAGCGCGGCGAGGTCGGGCGCGATGCTGAACCGGCGGGCCGTCGCGGTGCCGCTGCCATGCACGGGGACGACCTGCTCGCGAAACTTGACGTTCTCGCCCTCGCCCTCGGCGATCGTCAGGTGGAGTTCGGCGGTCGCCGCGACGCCGTAATCGTCATGCGCCGCGAAGGTCAGCGGCCAGCGGCGCTGGCCCGGCGTGATAACCGTGAGAGTATGGTCGGGGGTGACTACCGTGACCTGCGGTGGCGCGTCGGGAACCGCGTCGAGCCGGTGGAGGCGCGGCAGCGGCTGGCCGGCAGGCACCTGCGGCACGACCAGATAGAGCGCCGACCGGTCGAGCATTGCCCGCGCGGTCCAGCGGTCGCCGGCGCGGGTCAGCGATACGCGGCCGCGGTCGGCGAAGATCAGATCGGCGCGATGGGGCGGCGGTGCGAAGGCGAGGGTCCATTCGAGGCGCGAGCCCTGCGGCGCGCGGACGTCGAGCCCGGCGTCGTCACGCGCCGGCAGACCGGTGTAGGCCGGCGGGACGATGTGGAGCCGCTGCCCGACGAGGCGGGAGACGCCGGGGGCGGCGGGTGGCGTGTCGGGGCTCGGGGCAAGGCGATCGGGGGTTGAGCGAGTTAGCGGCACGGCGACGAGCACCGCGGTGACGATCGCCGCCGCGAGCCACGCGATGACGATCCGGCGCGTCGACCATGCAGTGCGCAGGTCGGGCGCGTTGTGCTCGATCCGCTGCTGAAGCCGTCTGCGCTGCAGTCGCTGGATCGGCGTCAGGCTGACATCGTCGACAAACAGCAGATCGGCACTGTCGTCCATATCGGGTCGCGCGCGATCGAGCTGCCGGACCAGCCACGGCCGGTCGAGCCGCTGCACCCGCCGTCGCACGATGGCCGCGACGACGACCAGTTCAGCGAGGGCCATCACGGTAGCCGTGCCGGGGCCGAGCGCGCGCCACGCGACCGCCGCGGCGACGAGAACAAGCGGCAGCACCGTCAGCAGGTCGTCGGCGAGGCGGCGCGTCCGCGCCGGCCGCGCCAGCCGGGCGATGACGGGCATGTCGGTCATGCCGGATCCCGCGAGCGGCGCGCCGTCGCCAGCCAGCGCTCAACCAGCAGGACGGCGGCGATGACCAGCGCGAGCCACGGTGCCAGTTCGCGCGCCGGCTGGGGATAGGTCGCGCCGCCGGTCAGCGGGGCAAGGGCTACTGCGGCAACCCGCGACGGCGCAGGTGGCGGGGCGGCGAACAGCGCGCGCAGTTGCGCCGGAAAGTCGGGCTCGAGCAGCTGCGGCATCGCTGCGGGGTCGAGCGGGCGGGTCAGGCGCAGCATGCGGCCGCGGCCGAGCAGTGCCGCGGTGACCAGCGGCGCGCCGACGTCGTCGTGCCACACGACGGTCGTCGCCATCGGCGCGACGGTCGCCGCAGCGTCGACCAGCGCGGTCCCGCCGCCGCGGATCCAGTCGATCACCGCGCCGGGCAGCGGTCCGGGAACCAGCCAGACGAGATTACCGCTGGCAGGCAGGGGCTGCGACGACGGCGCGGCGGCGTAGTCCGCCTCGTGCCCGGCCGCCTGCCACGTGCCGGCAGCAGCGCGCAGATAGCGCAGCGCCGCCTCGCGGCCCGGCGCATAGCGCACCGTCAGTCCGAGGCCCGGCTGCGGAGCCGCCGCTGCGGCGGGCATCGTCCCCGGCACGACGCGCCACGCCACGGCGCGTGACAGGCGCGGACGCTCGGCGTCGGCTCCTTCGATCTCGGCCGGCACGACGACGGTCAGCGTCACGCCGCGCGGCAGCTCGGCGTCGAGCTGGCGGAGCAGGCTGGCGACGGGGATGGGCCCCGACGGCGGCGGGTGGTCTAGCGGCGGGAAGCCGGGAGCCAGCCAGTGACGGCGCGCCACGCTTTGCGTGATTTGTCCGACATCGACTCCCGGCACCACCGCGATCCACGGCGTCGTGTCGGCGCTGCCGTAGAGCGCCGGGCGCGCCAGCCACAGGGCGACGAGGGCGAGCAGCACCAGCCGCGCGAGCAGCAGCGGCCATTCGTCGAAGCGCAGCCGCGACCGCGGGCGTGGCTTCGGGTCGAGCCAGCGCAGCGCGGCGAAATCGGTCGGCCGCATCTCGCTGCGCCGAGCTAGGTGGATGGCCAGCGGGATCGCCAACGCGACGAGCGCCGACAGCGCCGCCGGCAGCAGCAGCGTCGGGCTCACGCCGCCCCCTCGCCGAACAGCTGTCGCAACGGCGCGTCGACCGGCTCGTCGAGGACGTACGTCGCGTGGCGAATCCCGCTTGCCGCCAGCCGCGCCGCGAGCGCCGTCGTCGCCGCCGCAAAACGCCGGATGAAGTCGGCGCGCAT
>CAHJWP010000245.1 GCA_903642255.1 Sphingomonadaceae bacterium
CAGCCGGCCGCGGACCGGCCGCGGACCGGCCGCGGACCGTGGTCCGCGCTGCCGCGGCGGACCCCGGCCCGCGACGGCGATCATGCGACGACGCTCCGCACCCCGTAGCGGCGACCGGCGATGAGAAAGAACGCGGGGCGCCCGGTGGCGACCCACCGACGATAGCCGATGCCGGTGGCTGTAGGACAGGAATGAGTGCGGTAGCTTTCGACTCTATATTGGACGATCGGTCTAGGCGTCGCCATGCGACAAACCGGTCGTCGCCCCGTGCTTGACACGGGGCTTGGCTGACCGTTGGGATCATCGCGTCAACGCTTACCGCTCAGGCTGACGAAGCGGCCGAGCCCCCGTAAAGTGCGGGCGACGGTGGGGAAGGGTCTGTTTACGCCCAGTAGCGGACATTAGCGAACCGCGCTAAACGGAGCCGCCCTTAGCCACGCCGGAATGTAAGACGTGGCGAGGGGATCAGCCGGGGCTTCGAGAGATGCAGACGGGCTTATCCCGCCCTCCCGGCACCACTTTGGAGTCAGTGATGGCAATCGTAGTTCGCGGAAAGACAGGCTGTTCTGTTTGTCAGAACGTCTTTGACGTAGACGACGACACCGTATCGACCCCGCACTTCATTTGGGACGAGGGCCATCCGCTATCACGCTTTTCGGATTCTGGAATGCATTGATCATGCTTTCTCGCTTGGGAACACGCGGACGATTTCCGTGCAGAATACAACGTAGCTTGGCCTAAAGTTATGCCGAGTCACCCTCGCGAAATGCTGGCAGACGGGTCCATAATCGATCTTTGAGCTATGGCCGCTTTCCACCCCCGTCGGGTCGTTCGGGTGCAGCCGCGCTGCCGCGGAAAGTGGTCAGGCGGCAGCTGCCCGCTAACGGACGTTCGTCGTCCAGTCTCGGAACGTTTCTAAGAGGGATCGAAGGTGAAGGGGGCCGCCAGCTCCGTGGAAGACGTTGCCTTCCGTCCAGCAGATCCACCAGTCAATTTCATGCTCATAGTTATGCGTGATCCGTTCGAGGACACGCCCATCGCAATCCGTTCCGGTAAGGTCGATTTTAATGGACCATCCGGGGTTGTCGATGGTGCCGATTGCCGGGCCGAAGCCATGCTCCCAGTCCCCATCGCATTGCGCCTCATACCAGCGAGCAAGCCAATCCAGCACATCCATTCGGTCACGCTAACTGGCATATCGCCGGGTGTGAAGGAACGTCCGCTTACCACCCCATTCCAGCCACGCTCGCCGCGGCAAAGCCGCGTCCCTCGTCGGACGGGTTCGGAGCCGGTCGGCTCCGCCCCGCCGGCCGGCTCGGCGCGAGTCGGGCGACTGCTGACGAACGCAAGCGCGTTCGCTTCGCTGTCGCCCGCCGCGCCAGCGCTCAGCGCATCAGCACCAGTTCTTCCGCCATCGTCGGGTGGAGCGCGACCGTCTCGTCGAACGCCGCCTTGGTCAGCTTCGCCTTCACCGCGATCGCCAGCGCCTGCAGGATTTCCGGCGCATCGGGTCCGATCATGTGCGCGCCGACCACCACGTCGGTCGCCGCGTCGACGACCAGCTTGTACAGGCTGCGCTCGTTGCGGCCGGCGAGCACGTTGCGCATCGGGCGGAAATCGCTGGCGAAGACCTTGACCGTGCCGTGCCGGTTGCGCGCCTCGGCCTCGGTCAGGCCGACGCTGGCGATCGGCGGGTTCGAGAACACCGCGCTCGGGATGCAGCCGTGGTCGACGGTCCATGGCTTGTCGCCGAACACCGAGTCCGCGAAGGCTTGGCCCTCGCGGATCGCCACCGGCGTCAGCTGGACCCGGTCGGTGACGTCGCCGACCGCCCAGATGTTGTCGACATTGGTCCGGCTCGCCGCATCGACCTGCACCGCGTGCCGATCGTTCAGTACGACGCCCGCCGCCTCGAGCCCGAGGTGCTCGATGTTCGGCCGCCGACCGATCGCCCAGAGCAGGAGGTCGGCCTCGATCGGGTCGCCGTCCTTCACCACGACGCGAACGCCGCTGTTGGTCGGCTCGATGCGGTCGAAGCCACAGTTGAACTCGAACTTGATCCCCTTGGCCATCGAGATCGTCAGCAGGCGGTCGCGCAGCGCCTGGTCGTACTGGCGCAGGATGGTGTCGCCGCGGTTGACCAGCGTCACCTTGACGCCGAGCTCGTGGAAGATGCCGGCGAACTCGTTGGCGATATAGCCGCCGCCGGCGATGACAAGCGATCTGGGCAGATGGTCGAGGTGGAACACCTCGTTCGACGTGATGCCGTACTCGGCGCCGGGCAGGTCGGGGACCAGCGGCCGCGCGCCGGTGGCGATCAGGATCTTGTCGGCGGTGACGGTCTGTTCGGCGACGCTGCCGTCGGCGGCGGCATGGAGGCGGACAGTGTGCGCGTCGAGCAGCTCGGCATGGGTGTGGTAGAGGTGGACGTCGTGGCCCGCGAGCGTCTCCGTGTAGATGCCGTTGAGCCGGTCGACCTCGGCCAGCACGTTGTCGCGCAGCGTCGGCCAGTCGAAGCCCCTGTCCCCCAGCGTCCAGCCGAAGCGCCGCGCGTCGACGAGATCCTCGGCGAAGTGCGAGCCGTAGACCAGCAGCTTCTTCGGCACGCAGCCGCGGATGACGCACGTCCCGCCGACCCGGTGCTCCTCGGCGATCGCGACGCGCGCGCCGTGGCCCGACGCGATGCGCGCGGCGCGGACGCCGCCGGAGCCGGCGCCGATGACGAAGAGGTCGTGGTCATAAGTGGTCATGGGGGTGAGGTAGGGGGCGGCAGCGTACGGTGCAAACGGAGTTTGGCGATGACAGTGATCGTCCCCCATCCGCGGTGAACGATTGCGGATCGAAGCCAACCGTCTATTCGTTGGGCCGGTGTGCAGCGGGAGGTGACATGATCGAGGTCGAACCCGTTGCCCGCGCCCAGGTCGCGCCGGCCGAGGTGCCCGGACTCGGCGGCCTGCTCGCGCTGGCCGTCGGTGTCGTGATCGTCGCCGCGCTGTTCCTCGCCCGCGACGTGCTGGTCCCGATCATGCTGGCGGTACTGCTGTCGTTCATCCTGTCGCCGGTGGTCGAGCTGCTGCAGCGGCTGCGCCTGCCGCGGGTGCC
>CAHJWP010000246.1 GCA_903642255.1 Sphingomonadaceae bacterium
GCTGAAGGCCTTGGGGCAGCTTCGCCGCACCGCACCATACTTGCGCCGCTTCCCCCCGCCGCCTAAACCGCACGGTGAACCCGCGAGGCTTGCCGATGCCCCCGACTCCCTCTCTGGCGATGCCCGACATCGCCTTCCAGTATCTGCCGATCCTGCTGTTCGTCGGCGTCGGCATCGCCTTCTCGCTGATCTTCGTCGGCGCGCCGGTGCTGGTGTCGAAGCTGACCGGCACGTCGCGGCCCGACGCCAACAAGCTGTCCGAATATGAGAGCGGCTTTCCGGCCTTCTCCGACTCCCGCGCGCAGTTCGACGTCCGCTTCTACCTTGTGTCGATCCTGTTCATCGTCTTCGACCTCGAGGCGGCGTATCTCTTCCCGTGGGCGGTGTCGCTCCACTGGACCGGCGTGCCGGGGTGGGGCGCGATGATGCAGTTCCTTGCCGAACTGGCGATCGGCCTCATCTACGCGTGGAAAGCCGGCGCACTGGATTGGGAATGACAGACCTCGCGACAAGCAGCCTTCTAACCGAGGACCAGCAGAGCCGCGCGCTCGGCGACAGCAACGTCAGCGCGCTGACCGTGCCCGCGGGGTTGCGCGACGGCTTCCTCACCGATGTCAACGCCGAGATGAGCAACAAGGGCTTCCTCGTCACCTCGACCGAGGACCTGTTCACCTGGGCGCGAACCGGCAGCATGTGGTGGATGACGTTCGGGCTGGCGTGCTGCGCCGTCGAGATGATGCACACGTCGATGCCGCGCTACGACGCCGAACGCTTCGGCTTCGCGCCGCGCGCCAGCCCGCGCCAGTCGGACGTGATGATCGTCGCCGGCACCCTGTGCAACAAGATGGCCCCGGCGCTGCGCCGCGTCTACGACCAGATGCCCGAGCCGCGCTACGTCATCTCGATGGGGTCGTGCGCCAACGGCGGCGGGTACTACCACTATAGCTACTCGGTCGTGCGCGGCTGCGACCGGATCGTGCCGGTCGACATCTACGTCCCCGGCTGCCCGCCGACGGCCGAGGCGCTGCTGTACGGCATCCTCGCGCTCCAGCGGAAGATCCGGCGGACGGGGAGTTTCGAGCGGTGAGCGAGGTTCCTACTGCGAAGAATCTGCGCGCCCGCTTGATCCTTACGGCGCTCGCAACGGTGCTATTTTCTTTGCTCGCAATCCGTGATGGTGGCGGAAAGTGGTTCCTGCTGCCCGTCGTCGGCGCGATCAGCTTCGCCACCGTCGCTTATCGCCTTGCTCGCGTCAGCCGAGGCGATACCGCATGACCCACTGGCCTGCCACCAAGCCCGACGACGGCGTCGCATCGCGCGTCGAGGCGCTGTTCGGCTCGGCGATCCTTTCGGTGACCGAGCACGCCGGCGAGACGACGGTGCTGATCGTCCGCGACGCGCTCGTCGATGTCGTCACCGGGCTGCGCGACGACGCCGACCTCGCCTATGATCAGCTGATGGACCTGAGCGGGGCCGACTATCCCGAACGGGTCTGCCGCTTCGACGTCAACTACCATCTGCTGTCGCTGACGAAGAACCGCCGCATCCGCGTCAAGCTGCACACCGACGAGGTGCTCGCCGTGCCGTCGCTGACGTCGCTCTATCCCGTCGCCGGCTGGTTCGAGCGCGAGGTGTGGGACTGCTACGGCGTGATCTTCGACGGCAACCCCGACCTCCGCCGCATCCTGACCGACTATGGCTTCCAGGGCCACCCGTTCCGCAAGGACTTCCCGCTGACCGGCTATGTCGAGCTGCGTTATTCGGAGGAGCACAAGCGCGTCGTCTACGAGCCGGTGAAGCTGGCGCAGGACTTCCGCAACTTCGACTTCCTGTCGCCGTGGGAGGGGACGGACTACGTCCTGCCGGGCGACGAGAAGGCGGCGACCCCGCCGCCGCCGATGGGGGCTGCGCCGAAGCAGATCGAGCCGGTGAGCACCGCGGACAAGCCGCATCCCGCGGGTGAGAGCAAGGCGAAGCCCGATGGCTGAGCGGTTCTCGTCCGCCGAGCGTGCTCGTAGCTTCCCCTCCCCTTCAGGGGAGGGGCGAGAGACGCGCGGCGCGCGGCCCGGGGGTGGGGCGGTGCAAGTAGCGAAGGGAAGAAGCAAGAACTCGGCTGCGCCATCGTTCCCCACCCCCGGCCCCTCCCCTGAGGGGGAGGGGAGGCACGTGGTCGGCCGCTGGATTTTCTCCTCGTCGCTCTGCCCAGCAGCGCCATTCACCCAAACCGCTCATGCTGAGCCTGTCGAAGCACGCGCGAACGGTGGGGCGTACTTCGACAAGCTCCGTATGAGCGGCCTTCAGTTGGTGACGACCCATGGTTGAACAATCCACCCTGCCCGACCTCGACACCAGCGGCACGACGTCGCCGATGACGGGGGCTGAGCTGCGCGCGGCGCGCGCCAGGCCACAGGCCGCGACCATCGCGCCCCTTATCGACCACGACCCGACGGAGAATGGGTCGGCCAACTACATGATCAACTTCGGGCCGCAGCACCCGGCGGCGCACGGCGTGCTGCGATTGGTCATGGAGCTCGACGGCGAGATCATCGAGCGGTGCGATCCCCACATCGGCCTGCTCCACCGCGGCACGGAAAAGCTGTGCGAATACAAGACGTATCTCCAGGCGCTGCCGTACATGGACCGGCTCGACTACGTGTCGCCGATGTGCATGGAGCACAGCTATGTGCTGGCGATCGAGAAGCTGGCCAACATCGAGGTGCCCGAGCGCGCGCAATATATCCGCGTGATGTTCGCCGAGATCACCCGCATCCTCAACCACATCCTCAACACCACCAGCCACGCGATGGACGTCGGGGCCGGCACGCCGATGCTGTGGCTGTTCGAGCAGCGCGAGGTGCTGCTCGGCTTCTACGAGCGCGCGTCGGGGGCGCGGTTCCATGCGGCCTATTTCCGTCCCGGCGGGGTGCATCAGGACCTGCCGACCGGGCTGCTGGAAGACATCGGCGACTGGGCGGCGCAGTACGAGCGTCACCTCGACGACATGCAGGGCCTCGTCGCCGACAACCGCATCTTCAAGCAGCGCAACGTCGACAT
>CAHJWP010000247.1 GCA_903642255.1 Sphingomonadaceae bacterium
CGCAGCCTGAAGTTCGCCGACCTCCACCGCCTGCCGGGCACCACGCCGCATATCGAGACGAGCCTCGCGCCGGGCGAGCTGATCACCGCTTTCGTCGTGCCCGCCGGGCCGTGGACGCGGCGGTCGGTCTATACCAAGGTCCGCGATCGCGACTCCTACGCCTTCGCGCTGGCGAGTGCGGCGGTCGCCCTCGACATGGACGGGGCGACGGTGCGGTCGGCGCGGATCGCGCTCGGCGGCGTCGCGACGGTGCCGTGGCGCGCGACCGAGGCCGAGGCGCTGCTCGCCGGCAAACCGCTCGACGAAGTGGCGGCGACCGCGGCGGCGAAGGCGGCATTCGCCGGGGCGAAGGTCCATGAACACAATGCCTACAAGGTGCCGCTCGGCGAGGCGACGGTCGTCCGCGCGCTGCTGACGGCGCAAGCGATGCCAGCGCCCGCGGCGCAAGGGATGAGGGTCTGACGATGGCCGATTACACCGCCCCCGTCCCGGTACCGGGCAGGAACATGGGGCTGGCCGATCCCCGGATCGAGGCACGGTCGAAGGTCACCGGCAGCCTGCTCTATGCGTCCGACACGCCGGTCGCCAATCCGGCGTACGCCTATCTCGTCACCAGCGCGGTCGCGCTCGGGACCATCCGCGGGTTCGACCTCGCCGCGGCCAAGGCGCTCCCCGGCGTCATCGACATCTTCACCCATGAGAACCTGCCGAAGCGCACCGACGTCAAGTTCGCCGGCGAGGGCGGTTACGTCTCCAACTCGCACGACCCGCTCGGCTCGGCCGACGTCGTCCACGACGGACAGATCGTCGCCGTCGTCGTCGCCGAGACGTACGAGATCGCCCGCGATGCCGCCAACCGGATCGGCGTCGACTATGCCGTCCAGACCCCGTCGGCGACGCTGACCAGTCGCGGCACGACGACCGACGATGCGGCCAAGGTCGCCAAGGGGTGGAAGGACAAGGAAGCCGGCAACTTCGCGCGCGCGTGGGAGAAAGCGGCCGTCACGGTCGAGGCGGATTATTCGACGCCGACCCAGCACCACAACCCGATCGAACTGTTCACCACCACGGCCGTCTGGCACGGCGACGAGCTGACGCTCTACGAGCCGAGCCAGTTCGTCTGGAACCTGAAGAACGGCGTCGCCCGGAACCTCGACATGCCGGTCGACAAGGTGACGGTGGTCAACCCGTTCGTCGGCGGTGCCTTCGGCTCGAAGGGCATGATGACCCAGCGGACCGGCATCATCGCGCGGATCGCGAAGATCGTCGGCCGCCCGGTCAAGCTCGTCGCGACGCGCGACCAGAGCTACACCATCGCGACCTATCGCGCCGAGACCAGCCACCACATCAAGCTGGGGGCGGACAAAAACGGCCGGCTGACCGCGCTGTCGCACGACGGCTGGGAGCTGACCAGCCGCAACGACCCCTACAAGGTCGGCGGGACCGAGGCGACGACGCAGATGTACGCGATCCCCGACGTGACGTCGAAGGTCCGCCTTGTCCGTGCCGACCGCAACACGCCGGGCTTCATGCGCTCGCCGCCCGAGATCCCGTACATGTTCGCGCTCGAATGCGCGATCGACGAGCTCGCCGAGAAATGCGGCATCGATCCCGTCGAGTTCCGCCGCATGAACGACACGCAGAAGTCGCCGATTACCGGCGAGAGGTTCACGTCGCGCCACTTGGTCGAGTGCTTCGACGCCGGGGCGAAGGCGTTCGGCTGGAGCAGGCGCGGCGCGGTCGGGGCGATGCGCGACGGCGACTGGCTGGTCGGCTGGGGCACGGCGGCGACCTGCTATCCGGCGAACACCATGCCGGCGACGGCGCGCGTCCGCCTGTCGCCCGACGGCCATGCCCGCGTCCAGATCGCCGCGCACGACGTCGGCACCGGCGCGACGACGATCATGGGGCAGATCGCCGCAGAGGCGTTCGGCATTCCGCTGGCGAACGTCACGGTCGAGATGGGCGATTCGCGCCTGCCGCCGGGGCCGGTCGCCGGCGGGTCGCAGACGACGGCGAGCGGCGGCTCGGCGGTCAAGGCGGCGTGCGACAAGGTGATCGCCAAGTTCGGCAACCGCCTGCCGACCGGCGACGCGCTCGTCGCGGCGTTCAAGAAGCTCAACGTCGGCGTCGTCGAGGAATATGCCGAATGGGCCCCGCCCAAGTCGAAGGGCGGCGTCGCGCGGCTGTATGAGGGCCAGATGAGCGGCGGGGCCGAGGGCGAGGAGAAGCCGTTGCTCGCCTTCGCCTACGGTGCCGAGTTCGTCGAGGTCCACGTCCACGCCCGGACCAAGGAGATCCGCGTGCCGCGCATCACCGGCGCGTTCGCCGCGGGGCGCATCATGAACCCGCGGACTGCCCGGTCGCAGCTGATGGGCGGGCTGATCTGGGGCATCTCGTCGGCGATCCACGAGGCAACCGAGATCGACCCCAAACGCGCGCGCTACGTCAACGACAACCTGTCCGAATATCTGATCCCGGTAAACGCCGACATCCGGCAGGTCGAGGTCATCATGCTGTCGGAAACCGACGATCAGGTGCCGATGGGCGCGAAGGGCATCGGCGAGCTCGGCAACGTCGGGACCAACGCGGCGATCGCCAACGCGGTCTATCACGCGACGGGCAAGCGCATCCGCGACCTGCCGATCACGATCGACAAGCTGATCGCGTAAGGCCCTTCGACTCCGCCTCTCCTTCAGGGAGGGGGAAGTAATAATCGGGGGATTGCCTTCCGCGTCGCCGTATGGCGTTGCTGCATCCGCGCACAACGACGCAAGGCGGCTCCCGAGAAGGCGATGAATGAGCGACGCTGATCCCCGGTCGCCGATGCGACCCGTCGCCGAGCCGCTTCCCGTCGCGGTCGACGACGCGCGGCCGCGGCGGCGCTGGCTGTCGACCGTCCTCGTCCTGATCGCCATCGCCTTCGGGGCGTTCATCGCGTGGAAGCTGGCGACCGGGGCCAAGTCGGGCGGCGCGGGCGGACCGCCGGGGGCCGGCGGCGCGCCGGGCGCGTCGCCGCC
>CAHJWP010000248.1 GCA_903642255.1 Sphingomonadaceae bacterium
AGCGACATCCACATCATCAGGGTGAAGTCGTCGAGATAGGCGATCATCGCCGCCTGGCCGTTGACCGTCGCGTCGAGCAGGGCGACGATCGTGTCGCCGGTCGCGCCGAGCGCGCGGGCGATGTTCGGGTCGGCCCCCGGCAGCGTGAAGGGGCTGACCGCGGCACCGATGTCGGCGTGGGCGATCTGCGTCTGGCGGGCGAGGATGCCGACCGACAGGCTGACCCCGACCGAGCCGCCGAGGTTCCGGAGCAGGCTGTAGAAGCTCGCCGCCTCGGTCCGCAGCGCCGGCGCGACGGTGGCGAAGACCAGTGTGTTGAGCGGCACGAAGATCAGCCCGATACCGAATCCCTGGATCAGGCCGGTCGTCAGGAACGGCGTCTCCCCCATCACCGGCGAGAAGCCGGTCATCTTCCACATCGACCCGGCGACCAGCGCCATGCCGGCCACCATCAGCAGCCGCGCGTCGATCTTGCCGATCAACCGTCCGACGAGCATCATCCCGGCCATCGTCCCGAGGCCGCGCGGGGCCATCGCGAACCCCGCACCGACCACCGGATAGCCGTACAGCTGTTCGAGCATCGACGGCAGCAGTGCGCTGACCGCGACCTGCAGCAGGCCGACGACGAAGATGAAGCCGAAACCGGTCAGGATGTTGCGGTCGCGGAGCAGGGCAGGCGGCAGGATCGTGTCGCGCGCGGTAAAGATGTGGACGCCGAACACCCACAAGCCGATCGCGCAAATCGCCGCCTCGAGACAGACCTCGGTCGAGGAGAACCAGTCGAGCTGCTGCCCGCGGTCGAGCATCAGCTGGAGCGCGCCGATGCCGATGCCGAGCGCGAGGAAACCGAACGCGTCGAACCGCCGGATCAGCCCCGCCGGCGACGGCAGCACGGCGAGCGCGCCGAACAGCGCCAGCAGGCCGAACGGCAGGTTGACGAAGAACACCCAGCGCCACTCGTAATTGTCGGTCAGCCAGCCGCCGAGCACTGGCCCCATCACCGGCCCGACCATGACGCCCATGCCCCACAAGGCCATCGCCTGGCCGTGCTTTTCCTTCGGGTAGGCATCGAGCAGGAACGACTGGCCGAGCGGTACGATGAACGCCCCCGACGCGCCCTGCAGCAGGCGAAAGAAGACCATCTCATCGAGCGTCTGCGCCAGCCCGCACAGGATCGACGCGCCGACGAAGCCACCGATGGCGAGGACGAACAGCCGCTTGCGCCCCAGCCTGCCGCCGAACCACGCGGTCAGCGGCGTCGCGATCGCCGCGGCGACGATGTATGACGTCAGCACCCACGTCACCGTGTCCGACGCCGCGCCGAGGCTCGCCTGCATGTGCGGCAGCGCAACGTTGGCGATCGTCGAATCGAGCACGGTCATAAACGTCGCCAGCATGACGACGCAGGTGACGAGGAGCGGATTGACCGGGCGCGCCGTGGCGGCAGGCGCGAAGGACGGTGCGGCGGTGGCCATCAGCCAGCGACGCCCGTTACCAACTCGCCGTCATGCTGGCGTGCGCCAGCATGACGGCCGACCGCTTGATCTGATCTGTCACCGCCCGCTCCGCACGTCGACCGTCACGCTGGCGCTGAGCCCCGCGATGGGCGGCAGGCCGCGGTGGTCGTCGATCGCGATGCGGACCGGCACGCGCTGGACGACCTTGACCCAGTTGCCGGTCGCGTTCTGCGCCGGGAGGATCGAGAACTCCGATCCCGTCCCGCCGCCGAGGCTCTCGACATGGCCGGTGAGCGGCTTGCCCGGATAGGCGTCGAGCGTCACCCGCGCCGGCTGCCCGACGCGCATGTGATCGAGGTCGGTCTCCTTGAAGTTCGCCTGGACCCAGTCGCGGTGGCTGATCAGCAGGCTCATCGTCGGAATGCCGAGCGCGACGATCTGGCCCGGCTGGACGTTGGTCGTCTGGCTGGCGAGGCCGTCGGCCGGCGCGCGGACGTTCGTCCGGCGCAGGTCGAGCGCCGCCTTGTCGACCGCCGCCTGCGCCGCCAGCACCAGCGGGTGGCGGTCGATCGGGCCGGCGGGGGCGCCGGCGAGCATCGCCGCGGCATTGGCTTCGGCCGCGGTCGATGAATTGAGGTCGGTCCGCGCCTGGGCCAGCGTATGCTCGGCCTGCTCCAGCCGCGCACGGGTGGTGAAGCCGTCCTTCATCAGGTCCTGCTGCCGCTTGAGGTCGATCTCGTCGTACTTGATCGCTTCGCGCTTGCCGGCGACGTCGGCCCCCTTGCCGGTAAATGTCTGGCGCATGCCGGCGACCTGCGCGCGGGCCGAGGCGAGGTTGGCCTCGGCCTGTTCGAGCGTGATGCGGAACGGTTCAGGATCGATGGTGAACAGCACGTCGCCGCGGTGGACCTGCTGGCTCTCGCCGACATTGACCGCGACGACGCGACCGGTGACGTCGGAGCTGATCGACACCTTGTCCTGCGCGACATAGGCGTTGTCGGTCGACACCGACCGACCGGCGGTCAGATAGTAATAGGCCCCCGCGCCGATGATCAGCACGGGCACGAGGAGCATCAGCAGCGGCCGGCGGACGCGGGCCCACAGGCTGCGGCGCGGCAGGTCGTCCGCCATTTGCGCGGCCAGCTGGTCGCGTCCGACGACGTCGTGCATCACGATATTCCCTTCGTTCGCTTGGCTGCCGCCGGCACCGCGCGGCCCGCTTCCTCGGGGGCACGGCACGACAGGTTCGCCCGGATCGCGGTCAGCACGCCGATCGCCATGTCGAGCCGGTCGGCGTCGACCCCGGCGATCGCCTCGGCGAAGACCTCGTCGCCGAGCAGCTTGAGCCGGCCGAGCAGCGGCCGCGCCGCCTCGGTCAGATGGAGCCGCCACGCACGGCGGTCGGCCGGATCGGAGCGGCGCTCGACAAAACCCGCCTCGGCCAGCCGGTCGACCATCCGGCACAGCGTGATCGTCTCGACCTCGAGATACTCGGCGAGGCCGGTCTGGTTGATCCCCTCGTTACGCGACA
>CAHJWP010000249.1 GCA_903642255.1 Sphingomonadaceae bacterium
GACGGCAAGGTGACCAACCTCAAATATTCGCGCTGGTGGGCGCAGAAGCAGGGCAAGACGGCGAACGCCGACATCGGCAACCTCGTCATGGCCGGCGGGACCAAGTCGACTGCCGAGTTGATCCGCGGCACGGCCAAAGGCATCCTCGTCACGCGGACATGGTATATCCGCATGGTCGACCCGCAGACCGTACTGCTGACCGGACTGACCCGCGACGGCACCTTCTACATCGAGAACGGCCAAATCAAATATCCGCTGAAGAATTTCCGCTTCAACGAATCGCCAGTCATCATGCTCAACAACATCGAGGAACTGGGCAAGCCGGTCCGGGTCAAGGGCGACGAGTCGGAGCTGATCATGGTCCTGCCGCCGATGAAGCTGCGCGACTTCACCTTCACCTCCCTGTCGGACGCGGTCTGAGCGTGCGCCGCGCGGGCCGCCGATGACCCGCGCGCAGTTCCTGCGGCTGCTCGCCGGTGGCCTCGCGGGCGCGGTCCTCGACGCGCCGGCGCGGGCGCTGTCGGCGGCGACCGGTGCGGCGGCGGGCTACGACTTCTGGTTCACGCGGCTGAAGTATGAGTCGGGCGACTGGGATGTCGATGCACGGATGCCGTCGAACCTGCTGACCTCGCTGATCGATTATACCAACCTCCGCGTCGACCCGAAGGAGCGTGTCGTCGCACTCGCCGACCCGGCGATGCTGAAGGCCCCGTTTGCCTATCTGGCCGGCCACAAGCTCGTCGAGTTCAACGCCGCCGAGCGGCGCAACTTCGAGCGCTATGTGCGCAACGGCGGCTTCGTCCTCGTCGACGACTGCAACCACGACATCGATGGCCTGTTCGCCAAATCGTTCGAGCGCCAGATGGCGGCGATCTTCGGCCCGAAGGCGCTCAAGAACCTGCCCGCCGGTCACCCGATCTTCCGCAGCTTCTTCAGATTCCCCGGCCCGCCCAACACCGGCTTCGAACTGAACGGCTGGGGCGACGACCTGATCCACGACTATATCAAGGGCATCACGATCGATGGCCGCCTCGGCCTCATTTACAGCAACAAGGATTACGGCTGCGAGTGGGACTACGATTGGCACAACAAGCGCTTCCTCGCCGAAGACAATACCAAATTCGGGGTCAACATCGTGATGTACGCGCTGACCTCGTGACCAATCCAGCGGAGCCGCGATGACTGTGACCGAAGCCGACATCGAGGCGCGGGTGGCGCGGCTCGGCGACCTCCGCCGGGCGATCGCCACCGCCATCGTCGGGCAGGCCGAGGTCGTCGAGCAGCTGTTGATCGGCCTGCTGGCCGGCGGCCACTGCCTGCTCGAAGGCGTGCCGGGGCTCGGCAAAACGCTGCTCGTACGGACGCTGGGCCAGGCACTCGACCTCGGGTTCCGTCGCGTCCAGTTCACGCCCGACCTGATGCCGAGCGACATCATCGGGACCGAACTGCTCGAGGAGGACCACGGCACCGGCCACCGCAGCTTCCGCTTTCAGCCCGGCCCGGTGTTCACCAACCTGCTCCTCGCCGACGAGCTTAACCGCACGCCGCCCAAGACGCAGGCCGCGCTGCTCGAGGCGATGCAGGAGAAGACCGTCAGCTACGCCGGCGTCACGCATGTCCTGCCCGCGCCCTTCTTCGTGCTGGCGACGCAGAACCCGATCGAGCAGGCCGGCACCTATCCGCTGCCCGAGGCCCAGCTCGACCGCTTCCTGCTCAACATCCGCGTCGACTATCCGAGCGAGGACGAGGAGCGCGCGATCATCGCCGCGACCACCGGCGGCGCGGCGGGCGGCGTGCCCAGGGTGATGGATTCCACCGACGTCCTCGCCCTGCAGGCGCTGGTCCGCGACGTCCATGTCGGGCCCGACCTGCTGCTGTGGGTGACGCGCATCGTCCGCGCGACCCGGCCCGGCGACGGGGCCCCGGCCGCGGTTGGCAAGTACATCAAATGGGGCGCGGGGCCGCGCGCCGGGCAATCGCTGGTGCTCGCGGCCAAGGCGCGGGCGCTGCTCCGCGGGCGGCTGGCGGCGACGCGCGAGGACATCGTCGCCCTCGCTCCGCCGGTCATGCGTCACCGCCTGCTGCTGTCGTTCGCCGCCGAGGCCGAGGGGCGTTGCGTCGACGACGTGATCGCCGACGTCGTCCGCAGCGTGCCGCTGTCCGCCTGAGTCGGCGAGGGTGGCTGCCGACCTGATTCCGGCCGACGTCCGCAGCCGGCTGCGGAGCCTGCGGCTGCGGACGCGCCGCGCCGCCGGGCAAGGCATCGGCGCGCACGCCAGCCGCAGCCGCGGGTCGGGGCTGGAGTTCGCCCAGTATCGCGCCTACGAGGCCGGCGACGAGCTGCGGCAGATCGACTGGAAGCTCTACGCCCGCTCCGACCGCTTCTTCGTCCGCGAGGCCGAGCGCGACAGCCCGCTCGCCGTATGGCTGCTGATCGATGCGAGCGCGTCGATGGCGCAGGGCGACGCGGCGCGGCCCGGCTGGTCGCGGCTTGCCGCGGCGAAGGTGCTGGCGGCATGTGTCGCTGAGATGGCCCTGCGCGAGGACGACCGGTTCGGCTGGGTCATGCTCCACGCTAGCGGCGTGCGCCTTGCCGCCCCGGCGGGGGGCCTGGGCCAGCGCGATCGCCTGATGATCGACCTCCATGCGCTCGCCGCCGACGGCGCGTTCCCCGCGACGGAACAGCTGACGCCGCTGTGGGACCGGGTTGGCCCGCACGATCTGGTCGTCGTACTCAGCGACCTGTTCGACGACGCCTGCGTCGCGCTGATCGAACGGCTGGCGGCGGCGCGGCGCGAGGTGCTGGCGATCCAGCTGCTGACCGCCGAGGAACGCGACTTTCCGTTCGACGGCGGCTACCGCTTCGTCGATCCGGAAACCGGGGCCGAACTGCTCGGCGACGGGGCGGCAATGCGCGCCGACTTCATCCGGCGTTTTGCGGCGGCGACGACGGCGCTCGCGGCGCGGCTGGCGGCAAGCGGGATTCG
>CAHJWP010000250.1 GCA_903642255.1 Sphingomonadaceae bacterium
GCGGCGCTCGACACGGCGCTGACGGCGATCGAGCGGTTTGCGCCCGACCTGCTGGTCGTGTCGTTCGGGGCGGATACGTTCGCCGGCGACCCGATCGCCGGGTTGGCCCTGGCGACGGGGGATTACCCGGCGGTGGCGGCGCGGATCGCTGCGCTGGGCCGGCCGACGCTGGTGGTGATGGAGGGAGGCTACGCGACGGCCGAACTGGGGGCGAACGTCGCGGGGTTTTTGAGCGGGTTCTGAGGGTACCCAGGGCAGGCGTCGCGGCGGAGCCGCGCCGTCGGACGGGATCGGGCGCGGAGGTCGCCCGGCCCGCCGGCCGCCTTACGGCGAGTCGGCGGTTAAGCGACGAACGCGAAGGGCGTTCGTCGCTTAACCGCACGCCGCCTTAAAGGATATGCTTCTTCCCGTGCGCGGTGTTGTGCTTGAAGCGGCCGATGTGGCGGGCGGCGGCGTCCTGCATGTCGTGGATCTTCTTCTTGTCGCCGGCCGACATGTGACCACCGTGCGCGGATTTCATCCGCAGCTTGGCGCGGGTGATGAGGTCCTGCTCCTGGCGGAGGACGCGCGCCTCGTGGGCGCTGATCGTGCCGCTGCGGACGCCGGCATCGATTGAGTTGCGCTGCTCGATCTGGCGGGCGTTGATCGCGGCGGCGGCCGGCATCGCGACGCCGGCGGCCATCACCGCGGCGGTGGCGGCGAGGAAGAACTTGTTCATGGTCAGCTCCTGAAGGCGTGAAGGAAGATCACCGCCGCGCAACGTCCGACGGCGGCGAAACGATCCGTCGCATCGGTCGCCTTGTCGCGAATGCCCGGCAGGGCTACAGCCACGATCGCCAAGTCGTTGATTTCAGGAAACCCATGCGCGCATTCTCCGTCGCCGTTTCGTTGCTCGCGCTCGCGGTGGGGCAGGCCGCCGTCGCCCAGTCGGCCACGCCGCAGTATGGCGCGTTCGGCTTCGACGCCACCGGCATGGACCGGTCGGTCAGGCCGGGCGACGATTTCGACGCCTACGCCAACGGCGGCTGGACGAAGCGGACCGCGATCCCCGCCGACCGGTCGAGCTTCGGCAGCTTCCAGATCCTCGACGACCTGTCGCGCGACCGGACGCGCGCGATCATCGAGGATGCGGCGCGGGCCGGTCCGACGGCCGACGCCGATGCGCGGCGCGTCGGCACCTTCTATGCGACCTTCATGGACGAGGCGGCGATCGAGGCGAAGGGCCTCGCCCCGCTGCAGCCGGCGCTCGACCGGATCGCCGCCATCGCCAGCCGCGCCGACCTCGCCCGCGCGCTCGGGGCCGACGAGCGCGTCGGCATCGACGGACCGTTCGAGGTCGGCGTCGAGCAGGACCCGAAGCAGCCCGACCGCTACATGGTCGGGCTGGGCCAGGGCGGGCTCGGCATGCCCGACCGCGATTACTATCTCGTCGACACGCCGAAGTTCGTCGAGACGCGGGCGAAATACGTCGCGCACATCGCCGCGATGTTCCGCCTCGCCGGCATGACCGGTGCCGACGCGCGGGCGGCGGCGGTCTACGACCTCGAGAAGGCGATCGCGCAGGCTCACTGGACGCAGGTCGAGAACCGCGATCCGGTGAAGACGTACAACCTCCGCTCGCCCGCGGCACTCGCGGCCGAGGCCTCCGGGGTCGACTGGCCGGCGTTCCTCGCCGCCGCCGGGGTCGGCACGCAGACCCGCCTCGACATCGCCCAGCCGACGGCGTTAGCCGGCATGGCGAAGCTCGTCGCCGGCCGGCCGCTCGGCGTCTGGCGCGACTATCTCGCGCTGCGGACGCTGAAGGCGCGTGCCCCCGACCTGCCCAAGGCGTTCGTCGACGAGAACTTCGCCTTCGACGGCACCGTCCTGTCGGGCGCGCCGGCGAACAAGCCACGGTGGAAGCGCGGCGTCGACGCGGTCAACGGCGCGATGGGCGAGGCGGTCGGGCGGCTCTACGTCGCCAAATACTTCACCCCCGACGCCAAGGCGGCGATGGACGCGCTGGTCCACAACCTGCTCGCCTCGATGGGGGCACGGATCGACCAGGTCGACTGGATGTCGCCGGCGACCAAGGCGGAGGCGCGCGCCAAGCTGGCGACGTTCAACCCCAAGATCGGCTACCCGACGAAGTGGCGCGACTATTCGGCGCTGCAGGTCGCCGCCGGCGATGCGGTCGGCAATGCCACGCGGGCCGAGGCGTTCGACTACGACCGCAACCTCGCCAAGCTCGGGGGACCGCTCGACCGCACCGAGTGGGGCATGACGCCGATGACGATCAACGCCTATTACAACCCGCCGATGAACGAGGTCGTCTTTCCCGCGGCGATCCTGCAGCCGCCGTTCTTCGATCCCGCCGCCGACCCGGCGGTCAATTACGGCGCGATCGGCGTCGTCATCGGCCACGAGATCAGCCACGGCTTCGACGACCAGGGGCGGCAGTACGACGCCAAGGGGGCGCTGCGCGACTGGTGGACGCCGGCCGACGCCGCCGCCTTCACCGCGCGCGCCGACCGTCTGATCAAGCAGTACGACGCGTACGAGCCGCTCCCCGGCGTCCACATCAAGGGCGCGCTGACGCTCGGCGAGAATATCGCCGACCTGTCGGGGCTGCGCATCGCCTACGAGGCGTATCACCTGTCGCTGAACGGCCAGCCGGCCCCGGTGATCGACGGCCTGACCGGCGACCAGCGCTTCTTCCTCGGCTTCGCCCAGGTCTGGCGCGGCAAGCGGCGCGACGCGTCGCGGCTGAACCAGCTGACGACCGATCCGCATTCGCCGGGGACCCAGCGCGTGTTCGAGGTCCGCAACTTCACGCCGTGGTACGCGGCGTTCGACGTCAAACCGGGCGACGCGCTGTACCTCAAGCCCGAGGACCGGGTGCGGATCTGGT
>CAHJWP010000251.1 GCA_903642255.1 Sphingomonadaceae bacterium
CTGCAGCCATTCGGCGGCGACGTCTGGTGACAGGCCGGGCGCGGCAGCGGTGACGATCGCCTCGGCGTCGGCATTGCGGTCGGCGGCAAGGAGTGGCTTCAGCCGGGCGATGGTGTCGGCGTCGCGGGCCCCGTCGCCGCGCGCCGACCGCGGGCCCATCAGGGGGACAAAGCTGACGCTGCGCAACGTCCGCTGGAGCGGCAGGACCGGCGCGTCGGCGCTGCGCGCGGCGAGGGCGACGAGGCGCGGGGCCTGCGGCAGATCGGTGTTCGCCGCCAGCCAGTCGGCCGGAATACCGCCGCGCCCCGGGCCGCGGGCGAGCATCAGCTGCGCCTTCGCGCTGGCGTGGAGCGGGCCGTCGGGCAGGGCGGCGAGGGCGCTCTCGGCGGCGGCGTAACGCCCGGCGTCGATCGCGAGGAAGATCGCACGGTAGGCGGTGCGCTGCGCCGGCGTCAGCTGGGTCGGCACGCGGCGCTGGGCGGCGGTGATGCCGACATAGCCGGTGACGGTGATCGTCGGCGCCGTATCAGGCTCGGCGGCGGCGGCGGTCAGCGGCAGCAGGGCGGCAAGGAGGACCAGCAGCTTCATGCGTCGAGTCTCGCGCGGAGGTCGCACAGGTCGGCCCAGGCGAGCGCCTTATGGCCGGGGTGGAGCAGCAGGTGGGCGGGGGCGAAGGTCGGCAGCACCGGCACGCCGTCGATCTCGGTCCAGCGGCCGCGCTGGCGGTTGATGCCCGCAGTCGACCCGGTCAGCGCCGTCGCCGCCCCCTGACCGAGCGTGAGGATCGCCTTCGGCCGGGCCAGCGCGATCTGGCGGCGGAGGAACGGTGCACTCGCCGCAATCTCGGCCGGCGTCGCCGCACCGTTGCCCGGCCATGGCACCGCGTTGGCGAGATAGGTGTCGCCCCGCGACCGGCCGATCGCCGCCAGCATCCGGTCGAGCAGCGCGCCGGCGGCGTCGGCGAAAACGCGGCCGGCGGCGGCATCGGCGCGGGTCGGCCGGTCGCCGATCACCATGACGTCGCCCGGCGTACCGTCGGCGAACAATGCGGTCGGGTGCGCCTCCAGCAGCGCGGCGGCGAGAGCGGGCAGGCTGTCGACGCTCAGCGCGACCTGCTCGACGACGGCGGTCGCGGGCGCTTTGACCACCGCCGGCGCGACCGGGCCGGCCGCATCGAGCCACGCGAACGACACGTCGCCGACGATGGTGTCGACGCCCGCGCCGACCAGCCAGCCGAGTGCGGCAGCGAGGTCGTCGCGAGAAACTGAGGAGCCCCCGGTCATCGGCGGCGATAGTGCGGCGCTTGACGCTCTGGTCAAGGCGGCCGTGCGTCCGTATCTGACGAACGACATGGTTTATGCGACGTGCCGTTGAGCGCACGGTCCCAGCCGAGGGAACAACGATGAGTGGACGGACCGACCGCGAAGCAATGCCCTACGACATCGTCATCGTCGGCGGCGGCCCGGCCGGGCTGTCGGCGGCGATCCGTGTCAAGCAGGCGGCGGTGGAGAAGGGCATCGACGTGTCGGTCTGCGTCCTCGAGAAGGGCGCCGAGATCGGCGCGCACATCCTGTCGGGAGCGGTGGTCGACCCGCGCGCGCTCGACGAGCTGCTGCCCGACTGGCGCGACCTCGACAGCCCACTGACCGTGCCGGTGACCGAGAACCACCACTGGGTGCTGACGGCCGGCAAGCAGTACGAATTTCCCCACGCGCTGATGCCGTCGTTCATGCACAACAAGGGGTGCTACACCGTCAGCCTCGGCAACTTCTGCCGCTGGCTGGCGACCCAGGCCGAGGCGCTCGGCGTCGAGATCTTTCCCGGCTTCGCCGCGGCCGAGGTGCTGTTCGACGAGCACGGCGCGGTCAAAGGCGTCGCGACCGGCGACATGGGCGTCGCGCGCGACGGGACGCACAAGGACAGCTACACGCCGGGGCTCGAGCTCCACGCCAAATACACCTTCTTCGCCGAGGGGGTGCGCGGGCATCTGTCGAAGGAGCTGATCCGCCTGTTCGACCTCAACCGCGACTGCCAGCCGCAGGTTTACGGCATCGGCATCAAGGAACTGTGGGACATCGATCCGGCCAAGCACGTGCCGGGCAAGGTGATCCATACGCAAGGCTGGCCGCTCGACGATGCGACGGGCGGCGGCGGGTTCATCTATCATCAGGCGAATAACCAGGTCGCTCTGGGGTTCGTGACGTGGCTCAACTACAGCAATCCCTACCTGTCGCCGTTCGACGAGATGCAGCGGTGGAAGACGCACCCAGCGATCCGCGCGATGCTCGAAGGCGGGCGGCGGGTCAGCTACGGCGCGCGGGCGATCAACGACGGCGGCTGGCAGTCGGTGCCTAAACTGACCTTTCCCGGCGGCGCGCTGATCGGCTGCAGCGCCGGCTTCGTCAATGTGCCACGGATCAAGGGCAGCCATACGGCGATGAAGACCGGCATGATGGCCGCCGACGCCGCGGTCGACGCGATCGTCAGCCAGCGCAGCGGCGACGCGCTGACGGCCTATCAGGACGCCTACGACGTGAGCTGGGTCGAGAAGGAGCTGCGCGGCGTGCGCAACACGCTGCCGGCGGTCGAGAAGTTCGGTAACACCGTCGGCACCGGCATCGCCGGCGTGACGATGTGGGCCGAGCATCTCGGCCTGCGCATGCCGTTCACGATGAAGCACCACAAGGACAACGAGCAGCTAAAGCGCAAGGAGCATGTCCGCCCGATCGCCTATCCCAAGCCCGACGGGGTGTTCAGCTTCGACAAATTGACCAGCGTCTTCCTGTCGAACACCAACCACGAAGAAGACCAGCCGATCCACCTGACGCTGAAGGACGC
>CAHJWP010000252.1 GCA_903642255.1 Sphingomonadaceae bacterium
CGCTTGATCTCCAGATCGAGGCGTATACAGAGCTTTGCCGGCTTGCAATCTCCGGTCAGGTTCAGATCGCTCCCGAGCCCTATGACCTTGAGCATTTCGATCGCGCATGGTCTGACGTCAAAGCGAGCTCGGGGCGCCGGCCGGTGATCGTTCCCTAGGACGAACGGATGTGCGCCGGATGATGTCGGCCGTGCGCGTAGAGCGGCACGCCTGGGCGCAGCCAAAACTCGCGAGCGTGACGGACCGCACTGGGTAAACGACAGTCAGTGTCGGACGCGTAAATTTCTGTCTACCTTGAAGCCGGTCGGTATCAACGCGGCGGCTGCAAAGTCGATGCTTCTGAAATGCGGAAAGGTCTCTTCCGCTCCACGTCGGTGTTCAACCCACCCAGAAAATCCCACTATCCGGTCATGCCAAATGGGAAGCCTTACAGCCCTTCGACTGGCGGCAATCGGCCGACGAGAATTGTCGGCATTTTCGACTTTGTTCGAAAGGCGCCGCCGTTGCTGTTTGCGGCCGGCGCGCTCTTCGGTGCAGCCGCGCTTGCAAGACCGGCCGGCATCTCCGCGTCGGCGCCCCGAACAATGCTGGAGACGACTCCGTATTCGATCGCGCTGATCGATATCCTACCCAATCGGTCCAATGCGGGCGCGTGGCTTCTGCGTCGCCAAGCGCGTGAATTGGGATCGGTTACCGGCTGTCTGCGGGTTGAATTGATCCGTCAGGCGCCGCCATTGGCCAATCATTTTGCCTTGCTCACGATGTGGCGAGATGTCGCCTCTCGCGACCACTATCTCGAGGGCCCCGGATCCCGCGCCTTTCGGACGCGGCTGCAACCGCTTGCGGCAAGTCCGATCGACGATCGCCTCTACGGGAAGGTCGCCCCCTAAATGCGCAGGCGCGAAGTTGAAGGAGATAAAAATGCCGGCATATTGGCTCGCGCGTGCAAGGGTCATCGATCCGCACGAATATAAGAAATACACCGATCGGATCCCGCCGATCATCGCACAACATGGCGGCCGGATCCTGTCTCGCGGTGCGTCCTACGAGACACTGGAAGGGCCAGACCATTTCGATCGGTTCGTCCTGATCGAATTCGACACGATGGACGCGGTACGGCGCTGCTTTGAGTCTCCGGAATATCGCGAGGCAGCGGTCTTCCGCCGCAATGGCGCTGGCGAGAATGAATTCACCATCGTCGGCGGCGGCGAACACACAGCGTGACTATCTTAGAAAGGACTTTCCATGGCGACGATTCCTGATGATGTGAAACGGCGGACGGAGAAAAGCATCAAGAAGCATTTCTACGTCGCGCTTCAATATCCGCTCGCGTCCGATGAGGAGATGACGGCGCGTCTCGGCGACCATCTCGACTATCTGAGCCAATACGAGGACAAGATATTCCTCTCCGGACCATTCGTGCGCGACGGCGCCACAGTCGACATAGGTCTGACCGTGCTGAAGACCGCCGATGAAACGGAAGCACGCCAGGTCATGGACGCCGAGCCGCTGATCAAGCTTGGCCTGCGTCGCTACGAACTTCATCTCTGGCGCGTGCAGGAAGGCGCACCGACGGTTACGATCAGTGGCATCGACGGTACCGGTTCGATCAGCTGATGCGCGACGGCTACCTCTATCGCTCGATGGTCTCCCTAGCGGCATTGATGCTGGGCGCTTCCAAAGCGTCAGCTGCCCAGGCGCCTCCGCCGCTCCCGCCGCTCGATCTCGGACAAACTAACATTCTTGACGGCGAGGGTCAGCCCGGAGCGCTGCTCGAAATCATTTCTGCCGGATCGATTGCTGACCATATAGCCGATGACCATGGCGACCATGCGCCCGGTCTCAACCGCCAGCGAATTGCCTCGCTGATCATCCATCCGATCCTGGTTTCTGATACGGTCGTCGCCGGTGCCCATCTGGGGATCGAACTGCTCGTGCCGCTCGCGCGGACGGATAATGATTTCGCAATCCGTGGCGGACAACGTACTGGATTCGGCGACATGACGATCGCGCCGTTTCTGCAATGGGCGCCTGCGCATCCCCATGCCGGCTCGCTTTCGGCCCGGTTTGGTTTCCAGTTTATCGCGCCGACCGGGGATTACGATGCACACCGCATGGTCAACACCGGCCAGGGTGCCTGGCAGTTATCGCCCTATCTTGCGATGTCCTGGCGGGCGACGGACCGCATAGAGATCAGCGAACGGACGATCTATAGTCGGAGCGGCTCCGCAGATGCGCGAGCGCTGGACGATGCCCCAATCCAGGTTCGTGCCGGCCAGATGATGGCGCTCAACCTGTCCGCGTCTTACTCGCTCACCGACAGCTTTCGCGCAGGGCTGGGGGGATACGCGCTCTGGCAGCTGACGGAACCACGCGTGGCCGGGGCGTCCGTTCCCGATCAACGCGAACGCGTTTACGCGCTCGGACCGCTGACACGCTGGCAAACCGGCCGTTTGACCTTGCTCGCCGCTGTTTATGGGGAATTTGGTGCCCGGAACCGACCGGAGGGGGTTAGCATGAATCTTCGTCTCCAGCACCCTTTTTAAAGATGGCGGGTGGGATCAACGTCCTTGAGAGGATAGAATTATGGCGATTGCAGACCGGATTGATGTCCACCAGCATGTCGTGCCCCCCTTCTGGGCGGCGGAACTTCCGTCGCATGGCGGCGATCCATCCGGCTGGCATAGCCCCCAGTGGACACCGGAAAGCGCGCTGCGGTTTATGGACGAGCAGGAGATTGCCACTGGCGTGCTGTCGCTGACCGCCCCCAGTGTGGCGGGCTGGGACGGCGCCGCGCGCTGCGACATGGCGCGCCGGGT
>CAHJWP010000253.1 GCA_903642255.1 Sphingomonadaceae bacterium
GACGTCGCGCCGGGCATTGCGCGCTTCCTTGTCACCGCGACGACCACCGCGGCGATCGCCGCGCCGGCCGCCGTGCCGCCGAAGCTGACGTATCTCGTCGACCTGCCGCTCGATGCCCGCGGCAGGCCGCCCAAGCCCGGCCCGCGCGACGTCCTGCTGTTCCTGCGCCCGGGGACCGACCCCGGCCAATACGCGCTGGTCGACGCCCATGCCGAGGTGCCGTGGAGCGACGCGGCCGACGCCGCCGTCCGCGCCGTGCTGACCGACGACCGCGGCGGCCGGGTGCCCGTCGTCACTGGCGTCGCCTCGGCCTTCCGCGTCCCCGGCAGCGTACCGGGCGAGGCGGAAAGCCAGTTCTTCCTGTCGACGAAAAACGGCAAGCCGGTATCGCTCGTCGTTCTCACCCGCCCGGGCGAGCAGCGGCGGCTGACGGTCGCGCTCGGCGACGTGATCGACGATGCCGCAGCGGGGGTGCAGCCGAACACGCTGCTGTGGTACCGCCTCGCCTGCGGCCTGCCGGCGAAGTTGCCGGCGAGCGTGGGAGCGGACGCCGACGTCGCCGGCGACTATCGCTTCGTGCGCGAGAGCCTCGGGCCATGCGGGCGGACGTTCTAAGTCCTCGCCGCGAGGGCGAGGATCATCAGCCTACCGCACACCCGCCGACGCCAGTTCCACCCCCACCGCCGCACAGTCGGGATAGATGTCGGGCTTGCGCGTCGATACCCGCAACCCCACCACCCCGGCGCGGGCCGCGACGAGGTCGTAGACCGCGCGGCACACCGTCTCCTGCAGGTTGAAGCGGCGGCCGGCGACGATCGCCAAGATCCCGGTGCGCAGCGCGTCGTAATCCCACGCCGCGTCGATCCGGTCGGTCTCGGGGAAGTTCGCCGCGTCGAGCCAGACCTCGACGTTGATCCGCAGCCGCTGCGGCGTGCCGATCTCGAAGGCGTGGAAGCCGATGTCGACGGGCAGGTCGAAGTCCTCGAGGATGATCTTGCGCGATCGCGGCGCGAGGTCGGCCGGCACGAGGCCGGCGAGGTCGTGGGCGAAATCGATCATTCGTCATCCAGCATATGTTGCACGTCGCGCGGCAGGCCGAGCAGCCGCTGGCCGCCATCGAGGACGATCGTCTGGGCGTCGAGCGTCGGCGTGGCAAGGATGAAGCGCAGCGCGCCGACGATCTCCGCCACCTCGACGCCGCGGCGCAGAGCGTTCATCGCATGGACGCGCGCGAAATTCTCGCGCGACTGCGGCCCGCTGACCAGCGTCACCGACGGCGCGATGGCGTTGACCCGCAGCCGCGGGGCATACGCCCGCGCGGCGAGCTCGGTCAGCCCGGCGAGGCCGATCTTGCTGACGGTGTACGACAGGAAATCGGGGTTGAGGCTGGCGAGCTTGGCGTCGAGCAGGTTGACGACCATGGCCGGCTCGACCGGGACGCGCGACTCTCCATCGGTGCGGCGCGCTTCGCTGGCCGTGACGTCGGCGGCCCCGGTCGCGGCGGCGAATGCCTGGATCAGCAGCGCCGGCGCACGCAGATTGACCGCCATGTGCCGGTCCCACTGATCGGCGGTGAAGTCGGCGAAGCAGTCGGGGTCGAACCGTGACGCGCAGTTGACCAGCAGCCGCGGCTTCCCGGCCGCCACTGCCGCCGCGACGATCGTCGCGGCGGCGGCCGGATCGGCGAGGTCGGCGGCGACCACCGACGCCCCCTGCCCCGCCTCACGCAGTTCGGCGGCGAGCGCATCGGCATCGGCGGTCGACGTATGGCAGTGGATGACGACGTGCCAGCCATCGGCGGCGAGCGCCCGGACCAGCGCCGCGCCGATCCGCTTCGCCCCACCGGTGACGATGGCGACGAGACGGGCGGCAGCGGCGGACATGACACACGGTAGCGGGTGTCGAGCGCAGCGAGCAAGTGCGGTGCGGTGCGGCGGCATGGCGCGCGGCGCTGTGCCGATCCTTCTGTCAGGCTGCGCCTGCCACCTCCCCGCGAACGGGGAGGACCGCGCTGGCAACGTCCATGACCGGGCGGAAACCTACATTCCGCGTGCGTCGTCGCGCACTTGATGCGGGGCTTGGCTGCCTCGTCTGCCTGACCGGCAAGCCTTGCCGCGATGATCCCCGAAGGTCGGCCGCCCCGTGTCCGGCACGGGGCGACGACCGGTTTGCGGATGGCGATACATCCAACGATCGTCGACTGCGGTTGCAGCCGGGAGCCACAAATCGCTGTCCTACAGCCTGCCTCCCGAGTTAGCCTCGACCCGTCGCCAGTGGGCGGCGGCGTTCTCATCATCGTGACGTTGCCATTGCGGTCGCCGCGCGCGATCAGGCCTGACGAAATCCGATCCGGCGGGATGGTAGACGAAAACGACCGGCGCGGGCGCTTACTTCACATACTTGTTCATCTTCGCGGCGGCGGCAAAGGGTAGTACCCAGTCGACCCGACGCGCCCAACCACACTACCCCCCCGCTGCGAAAGTCGCTAGCGTCGCGGCCGCAACAGGTTCGACGGATTGACGCAGCCCACCCCCTCTTTGCCGCTGGCGGTGACCCGCCCGTTCGCGCCGCGCCTGCTCGCGGCGATCCTGCTCGTCGGCGCAGCGATCTGGGGCTTCCTCGTGCTCGACGGCGAGGTCCGCGAGGGCGAGACGACGGCGTTCGACCGCGCCCTGATCCTCGCGCTGCGCCAGAGCGTCGACCCGAACCGGCTGCGCGGGCCGGCGTGGCTGCAGGAGACGGCGCGCGATATCACCGCCCTCGGCGGCTTCACCGTGCTCGG
>CAHJWP010000254.1 GCA_903642255.1 Sphingomonadaceae bacterium
CGCCGCTGCACGGCGCGCTGCTCAAGAACGAGCAGGACGTCATGCTGTTCGAACGGCTGGCGTTCATGTCGCGGCGGGGAAGCGCAAATTGATCTTGGTGACGAGCCGGAGCTGTGATAGAAACATAGTGTGAACAAACCGCGCTTCTTCGAGTTCTTCGCTGGCGGTGGCATGGCCCGCGCTGGGTTCGGCGACGGCTGGGAATGCGCCTTTGCCAACGATTTCGACCCGATGAAGGCGGCGGCATATCGCGCCAACTGGGGCGGCAATGATTTCCGACTTGCCGATATTAATATACTGACTGCTGCTGACCTGCCGGGCTACGCTGATCTCGTCTGGGCCTCTTTTCCTTGTCAAGACTTGAGTCTTGCTGGAAATGTGGCCGGTCTTGGAACAGAAGCCGCAGCGACGCGGTCTGGTGCATTCTGGGCCTTATGGCGACTGGTGCTCGAGCTTCAAAAGGCGGGCCGCGCCCCGGCGCTGGTCGTGCTTGAAAATGTTTACGGCGTTCTGACGGCGAATGGCGGCCGCGACTTCGCGTTGATCGGGCGGTGCCTTGCACTGGCGGGTTATCGCTTTGGTGCTTTAGTCCTCGATGCCGTCCACTTTGTCCCGCAATCGCGCCCGCGGGTATTCATCGTCGGGATCCGAGGTGATATAATCGTAAGCGCGGCATCTCTCAGCGAGGAACGCGAACCCGACTGGCATCCACCTGCAATGACAGTCGCGATCGAGCGCTTAGCGGAGTCGGACCGTGATCAGTGGCTGTGGTTGAAGCTGCCGAAGCCGCCGCGCCGAACAATTACGCTTGCTTCGTTGATTGATGACGAACCCACCGGTATTCAATGGCACAGCAGAACAGAAACCGCGCGACTGATCGCGATGATGAGCCCTTTGGGTCACGCCAAGCTGGAACGAATGCGGGCGGTCAATGAGCGTGTCGTCGGCACGATATACCGGCGCGGACGTCCCGACGCCGCCGGCGTGGTGCGGCAGCGCGCCGAGTTACGCGACGATCAAATCGCCGGCTGCCTCCGGACTCCGCGCGGCGGCTCTTCGCGGCAGACGCTGGTCGTTGTCGAGGGCGACACGGTGCGGTCTCGCTTACTATCGCCACGCGAAGCCGCGCGACTGATGGGGCTGCCGGACAGTTATATTCTGCCAGCGCGATACAATGACGCTTATCTCCTGGCGGGTGACGGGCTGGCTGTTCCTGTCGTCCGCTATCTCGCCTCCCAGCTTCTGGAGCCGCTGCTCCTGTCGCAGGTGTCCGCTTTCGCTATCGCCGCCGAATAGGCGTGGCGATCGATCTCGCCTTCCGCCGCCGGGCGGTTCGGACACTGACGAACAGCATCGGCTGCTACATCTTGTGCGACCTCGATCAGGTGCCGATCTACGTCGGGCAATCGATCGATGGCATCCGCGCTCGGGTCAATCGACACCTGACCTCGGCACGCTCAGACATCATCGCCAACCGTCAGGTCGATGTGTGGGAGATTGCCTGGGTGTGGGCATATCCGGTCGCCACGCGATCCGAGATCGGTACACTCGAAGATGCCTTGTTCCACCACTACCACCGCCAGTCGCCGTTGATGAATGGCAAGGTGCCTCGTGCCGGACCAGCAGGTGCCGTCCCGCTTCCCGAACAGATCGTCCAAGTCATGTCGGATCAGGAAATCGCCGAGAAGCTCGATCTTGCGTTGCGCCTACCGCGACAGGCTGAGCACTACTCGGTCATTGTCGGCCACTTTCTTGCTGTGAAGAACTCGCGCGAGATCGCACTTGCCATTCAGGCGCATTTCGCGCGGCTTGAACGCTATCATCGGCGGCTGCTCAACCTCGCGGTCGAGGTCGAGGGCGACAGCAAGGACGATTGATGTTCCTCAACTTCCTCACCGAACTTCGCGCCGCGAAAATCCCGGCGTCGCTGAAGGAGCATCTGACGCTGCTCGAGGCGCTGCGGGCGGACGTGATCGATTTCCGGATCGAGCAATTCTATTATCTTAGCCGCAGTTGTTACGTGAAGGACGAAGGGCTGCTCGACCGGTTCGACCAGGTGTTCGGGCGCGTGTTCAAGGGGGTCGAGACGATCGTCGACGACGGCACGACCGAGATTCCCGAGGAATGGCTGCGCAAGGTCGCCGAGCTCCACCTGACCGAGGAGGAGATGGCGAAGATCGAGGCGCTCGGCTCGTGGGACGAGATCATGGCGACGCTCAAGCAGCGGCTCGAGGAGCAGAAGGGGCGGCACGAGGGCGGGTCGAAGTGGATCGGCACCGGCGGGACCTCGCCGTTCGGGGCGAACGGCTACAACCCCGAGGGCATCCGCATCGGCCAGGACGCCGGGCGGCAGGGCCGCGCGATCAAGGTGTGGGACAAGCGCGAGTTCCGGAACCTCGACGCGACGGTCGAACTCGGCACGCGCAACATCAAGGTCGCGCTGCGCCGCCTGCGGCGCTTCGCCCGCGACGGCGCGGCCGACGAGCTCGACATGGACGCCACCGTCAGCGGCACGGCGAAGAAGGCCTATCTCGACATCGTCATGCGGCCCGAGCGGCACAATGCGGTCAAGGTGCTGCTGTTCCTCGACGTCGGCGGGTCGATGGACCCGCACATCAAGCTGTGCGAGGAACTGTTCTCGGCGGCGCGCAGCGAGTTCAAGCATCTCGAATT
>CAHJWP010000255.1 GCA_903642255.1 Sphingomonadaceae bacterium
CGGCGTCGTCCACGTCTTCGTCGCCGCCGCGCTGCGCCCCGAGCCGACCCGCTGGCGCCTCGCGCTATGGGCGGTGGCCGAGGGCATCGCCGTGCTGCCCGCGCCGCCCGCGCCGGGCCTCGTCACGATCGACGTCTTGGGCCATGTACCGCCCGCGTTCTACGCCGTCGCCGGCTTCTGGAGTTTTGGTCAAGGCGGGGGCGCCGCTGCCGTCCGCGTCGACATGGTCGACCGGCTGGCGCGCGCGATGCACGACCAGCGCGACGGCCGCACTCCGTTCGTGCCCGACGCCAACTGGATCGCCAGCGTCGGCCTGAGCCGCGAACGTTTCGCCCGCCTGATGCGTGCCCTCGGCTACCGGCCGCGGCTCGTCGACGGGGCCGAGGCGTTCGCGTGGGGCGGTGCCAGAAAAGACGCATGGCGCACCGAACCGCGGCGGCCCGAACCGGCCGCCGACGCCCCGTCCGATTCCCCCTTCGCGGTCCTCAAGCACATGAAAGGAAGGTAGCCTTTGGTCCATGGTCAGGGTTTGCGGCTCGACAAATGGTTGTGGTTCGCAAGGTTGACGAAGTCGCGCTCCGACGCGCAGCGGCTGTGCGAAAGCCGCCATCTCCGGCTCGACGGCCGGGTCATCGACCGCCCCTCGGCGCTGGTCCGCGCCGGGTCGGTGGTCAGCTTCCCCAGTCGCGACGACGTCGTCGTCGTCCGGGTGCTGGGGCTGGCCGAGCGGCGCGGCCCGTTTGCCGAAGCCTGTCAGCTCTATGCCGACCTGACGCGCAATCGCGACACTTCGGGGTCATTGACGGGGGCGCTCGTCCCCGTCTAGCACGGGCCGACCGCTTCAGGGGCTTCTCGCGATGACGTACGTGGTGACCGAGGCTTGCATCAAGTGCAAGTACATGGACTGTGTCGAGGTGTGCCCGGTCGACTGCTTCTACGAGGGCGACAACATGGTCGTCATCAATCCGTCCGAATGCATCGACTGCGGCGTGTGCGAGCCCGAATGCCCGGCCGAGGCGATCCTGCCCGACACCGAGGGCGGGCTCGACAAGTGGCTCGAGCTCAACGCGACCTTCTCGGCATCGTGGCCGAACATCACCGTCAAGGGAACGAGCCCGCCCGACGCCGACGCGTTCAAGGGCATCGAGGGCAAGTTCGACAAGTATTTCTCCGACAAGCCCGGCACCGACGGGCAATAGCCCGGGTCCTCCCCGCGAGCGGGGGCGGACCGGCCCTGTCGGCTTCGGCCACATAAATCTGGAAATCCGCCCGGTTTTCTGTTACACCTTCGTGCGCGTCGCCGGTCCGTGACGCGAGTTCCGGGTCGCGTCGCGTGTCGCGGCGGTCCCGAGTAGCGAAGGCAAGCAGCAACCGTCCCCGCCACCCGTGACCCTGCCGCGCCCCGTCGCCGCAGTCGCATGGCCCGGACCAGAAAGGAACATCCATGGCCGCCAAGCCGCTCAATTTCGTCGTCGGCGATCACGTCGTCTATCCCAAGCACGGGGTCGGCCGCGTCGTCGAGGTGCAGAGCTCGGAGATCGCCGGCACCCACCTCGAACTCTACGTCCTGCGGTTCGAGAAGGAGCGGATGACGCTGCGCGTCCCGACCAACAAGGCCGAAGGCGTCGGCATGCGCAAGCTGTCGAGCCAGGCGACGCTGCTCGAGGCGCTGACCACGCTCAAGGGCCGGCCGCGGATCAAGCGGACGATGTGGAGCCGCCGGGCGCAGGAATATGAGGCCAAGATCAACTCGGGCGACCTCGTGTCGATTGCCGAGGTGGTCCGCGACCTCCACCGCGCCGAGGACCAGCCCGAGCAGAGCTATTCGGAGCGCCAGATCTACGAAGCGGCGATCGGCCGCCTCGCCCGCGAACTCGCCGCGATGGAGAACATCGACGAGCCGGCGGCGCAGGCCAAGATCGAAAGCGTGCTGAAGGCGGCGTAGGCGCGGCTGACGGCCATGCGGAATTTGCTCTTCGCGAATTCCGCATGGCCGCAGACTCGCGCCGAGCCGGCCGGCGGGGCGGGCGGCCCATCGCCGCCCGAACCCGTCCGACGCCGCGCGGACTTCGCCCGCGCCGGACCGAGCGCGGCGTCGGACGCCCACGCTTATCTTTCCCTGTCCTACATCCCATACGCGTTAGGTCGCCCCGTCGCCAGCGGGCGGCATCGTCGCGTCTCCCTCATCGTTGACGCCGTTGTCGCCGTTTTGCCGCGCCGTCGTTCGTTCGGTCCTGACAGGCACGAAAACGACCTGCGTCGGCGTCAACTTCGTCAACTTATTCAGTTTCGCTGGACACCGGCCACCGACCGTGTATTATTACGATAATACACATCGGGAGCCCTGCATGATCCGTTCCGTCATCGTCGTTGCCGCCATCCTGATCGCCGCCCCGGCGGTCGCCGCCGAGCGCACTTTTCCCGTCGGCAGCTTCACCGGGCTCGCCGTCGCCGGCTCACCCGAGGTCACGGTGACGACCGGTCACGCCCCTGGCGTCCATGCCAGCGGCAGCGACGCGGCGCTCGATCGCCTCGAGATCCGCGTCGAGGACGGCACGCTCAAGATCGGCACCAAGCGTGGCCTCGACTGGTCGTGGCACGATCA
>CAHJWP010000256.1 GCA_903642255.1 Sphingomonadaceae bacterium
CGCCCGCGTCATCGACATCGTCGCGTTTTACAGTGGCATTCCGGCGACGAAGCTGACCGCAACGTCGGCAATCGATCAGGACGTGAAGATCATCGGCGGCGACGTGACCGAATTGGTCGAATCCTTGGCAGAGGAGCTTGGCGAGCAGATCAGGCAATGGCCGTGGCGTCGCTTCGCCGAACTGAACGAAATCGGTATATCAATCTTCACCCTTCCCGATCTCGTCTGGCGGCTCGTGACTCGGCCGATCCATGGACGTGTGTCCGACCCGTCGCCACTCGAGCGGCTTGAACTCGGTCACATCGCGGCCGTCATTGATCGTGGCGCGCGGTTCGAGCCATGACCTGGACCGCGACCGTCCTGACCCTCTACCCCGAGATGTTCCCGGGGCCGCTCGGGCACAGTCTGGCGGGGCGGGCGCTGGCGGAGGGGATCTGGTCGCTCGGCGCGCGCAATATCAGGGACTTCGCCGCCGACCGGCACCGCACGGTCGACGCGACACCCGCCGGCGGGGGGCCGGGGATGGTGCTGCGGGTCGACATTCTCGCGCGTGCCATTGCGGACCTCCGCGCGACCACGCCCGCATCCACCCCGCTCCTCGCCCTGACTCCGCGCGGGCCCACGCTGACGCAGGCGCGCGTCCGGCGGCTCGCGGCCGGGCCCGGCGTGACGCTGATCTGCGGCCGCTTCGAGGGCTTCGACGAGCGCCTGTTCACCGGCTCCCTCGGCGTCGAGCCGGTCAGCATCGGCGACTATGTCCTGTCGGGCGGCGAACCGGCGGCGCTGGTCCTGCTCGACGCTTGCGTTCGCCTCCTTCCCGGCGTAATGGGCGCGATCCAGAGCGGGGAGTCGGAAAGCTTCGAAAGTGGCCTTCTCGAATACCCGCACTACACCCGGCCCGCGACGTGGGACGGGCAGACGATCCCCGAAGTCCTGCGATCGGGGGATCACGCGAAGGTCGCCGCCTGGCGGCAGGCGCGGTCCGAAGAGGACACACGGCTACGGCGGCCGGACCTGTGGGAGCGCCACGATGGCGCTCGGGTCCAGTCGCCCTCTGGCGCGCGGGAAGAAAAGGACGAATGAGATGAATCTCATCCAGACGCTCGAGGCCGAGCAGATCGCCAAGTTCCTCGAGACCAAGCAGATCCCCCAGTTCCGCGCCGGCGACACGCTGCGCGTCGGCGTCAAGGTCGTCGAGGGCGACCGCAGCCGCGTGCAGAACTACGAGGGCGTGTGCATTGCGCGCTCGAACAAGGCGCTCGGCAGCAGCTTCACGGTCCGCAAGATCAGCTTCGGCGAAGGCGTCGAGCGCGTCTTCCCGCTGTATTCGCCGAACATCGACACGATCGAAGTCGTCCGCCGCGGCGTCGTCCGGCGCGCGAAGCTGTATTACCTGCGTGGGCGGTCGGGCAAGTCAGCACGGATTGTGGAGAAGCGGGATGTACGGCCGGGCGCCGGCGCGGCGTAGGCGCGGCCGGCGGCTAACGCCGCGAACGCCCTTCGCGTTCGCAAGTTAGGCGCGGACTCGCGCCAAGCCCGGCCGGCGGGTCGGCGAGCCGTTCTCGCCGAACCCGTCCCGACGGCGCGGCTTTGCCGCGACGCGTAGGCGCGTATGGGCATCGGTCCGTCCCCCCCTCTCCTTTAGGGGAGGGGCCGGGGGTGGAGAACGAGGGCGTAGCCGAGTTCGATGCTGCCAAGCTTCATCATATCCGCTGCCAACCCTGCCCCACCCCCGGGCCGCGCGTTCCGCGCGTCTCTCGCCCCTCCCCTGAAGGGGAGTGGAAGCGGAGAGTCAGCCAGTTGTCGATACGAACCGGCCCGACGGCGCGGCTTTGCCCCGATACCTGACGTCACTTCACAAGCTGCACGTCCAGCACGCGCTCGATAAGAATGTCCCGCGAACCGTCACCGAGGAATCTCGGTTCGTGCGATTTGGCACTGCGCCGCCCGGTAAACCTGATCGCGAACGATCCTGTCGGTGCGATCTTTTTGTCGATGTGCGTTAGTACTCGCGCCTGACTGTCGAGAGCTTCAATGACATCAGGCGCACCGTGGATCGAAGCCGAAGGCGTGTTGGACGCGTCGGCGCACGCGCCCCCGTCGCATTCGAGAAATCTGCTGTTCTCGAAGTTGGTGAACCATATGCCCGAAATGGTCTCTTGCTGACTGTATTGCACGCCGTCGATCATCTTGCTTGGTGGCGCGGCAGCAAGGACGCCGAACAGACCACCAATTGCAAGGGTTATGCGCGCTATCTTGGGAACATCATCAGGCATCTACACACACGGCAAAGGTCGTCACGAGCGGTGCTCCACCCGGCTTCAGCGGAAATACTTCGAGATAGAGCTCGACCGCCTCGCGCAGATTGGCCATCGCTTCATCGAGGGTATCACCCTGGCTCGCGGTGCCGGTCTCGGGGTTCAGCGCGGTGAAGCCGCCTTCCGGTGCGGGCGTGAGAATGGCTGTGACGAGCATGGCATTATCCCTGCCGTCGATATGCCACGCCACGCCTCCACCAGCAACGCCACCCCGTGCCCCCGCCAAGCCCAACCGCCTTCCCC
>CAHJWP010000257.1 GCA_903642255.1 Sphingomonadaceae bacterium
ACCCCGCCGATCCGCGCGCAGTCGGCGAGCGGCCGCCCGGCGGCGAGGCCGGCGAGGAAGCCGGCGGCGAACAGGTCGCCGGCGCCGGTCGTGTCGACGACTCGGGTGACCGGCTCGGCGGGCACCGCGATGTGTTCGCCGTGGGCGACGACGACCGCCCCCTGCGCCGACCGGGTGACGACGGTGATCGCCGCGTGCCGCGCCAGCTCGGCCATCGCCGCGTCGAGGTCGTCGGTCTGGTACAGCGCCTTCACCTCGTTCTCGTTGCCGAACATGACGTCGACATGGCCGGCCAGCAGGCCCTGGAAGTCGGCGCGGTGGCCCTCGACGCAGAACACGTCGGACAGGGTGAAGGCGATCCGGCGCCCCGCACCGCGCGCGATGCCGATCGCCTTGCGCATCGCGGCGCGTGGGCCCGGCGGGTCCCACAGATAGCCTTCGAGGTAGAGGATCTGCGCCGCCTGCACCGCGGCCGGGTCGATGTCGGCCTCGCTCAGCTCCTGGCACGCGCCGAGATAGGTGCTCATGGTCCGGTCGCCGTCGGGCGTCACGACGATCAGGCAGCGCCCGGTCGGCGGCCCGTCGGCCATCGGCGGGGTGGCATAGGCGACGCCGGCGGCGCGGATGTCGTGGGCGAAGACCTGCCCGAGCTGGTCGGCCGCGACGCGTCCGATGAAGCCCGGCGTGCCGCCCATCGCGGCGATGCCGGCGACGGTGTTCGCCGCCGATCCGCCCGACACCTCGCGCCCGGCGCCGAGGATACCGTACAGCCGCTCGGCCTCGTCGGCGGCGATCAGGCGCATGGTACCCTTGGGGATCGCATGGCTGTCGAGGAACGCCGGCTCGGCGGTGGTGATGACGTCGACCAGCGCGTTGCCGATGGCGAGGATGTCGGTGGCGGGCATCGTGACTCCTGAAGTTGCCCCTCGCCTAGCGGGCGACGTCCGCCTTGGCTATACGGTCCCCTGACGCCGGAGCCTGTCGATGCGCCTTGCCCCTTTCGTTCTGCTCGGCCTCGCCGCCTGCGCGACGGTGCCGACGCCGGTCGCCGTTGCGCCGAAACCCGTCGCGCTGACCCCCGTCCCCGGCCTCGAACGCATCCTCGGCCGGCCGGCCGGCGAGGCGACGGCGCTGCTCGGCGCCGCGTCCCTCGACCGCCGCGACGGCACCGGCCGCGCGGTGCAGTTCGCCGCCGCCGGGTGCATCCTCGACGTCTATTACTACCCCGACCCCGCCGCGGGCCAGCCGACGGCGCGCTTCGCCGAGGCGCGGCTGCCGACCGGCGCGGCCGACGACACGGCGCGCTGCTTCGCCGCGCAGCTTGCGGCGCGCGGTCACGGCTAGTTGCCGTGTCCGGGCGACCATGTTAACGCGCACGTCAACCGACCCTTGGGAGCCCGCGCGATGGACCTCAACTTCTCTCCGCAAGACCTCGCCTTCCGCGACGAGGTGCGGACGTTCATCGCCGACCATTATCCGCCGGGGCTGAAGGAAAAGTTCGACGAGGGCGAGGAGCTGTCGAAGGAGGATTTCCTCAGCTGGCACAAGGCGCTCGCCGCCAAAGGCTGGGCCGGCATCGCGTGGCCGGTCGAATATGGCGGGACCGGCTGGACCAGCGTCCAGCGCTACATCTTCGCCGAGGAGAGCGCACGGGCCGACGCGATGCGCCTGCTCCCCTTCGGCCTCAACATGGTCGGACCTGTCATCTACACCTTCGGCACGCCCGAGCAGAAGGCGAAGTACCTGCCGCGCATCCTGAGCGGCGAGGACTGGTGGTGCCAGGGCTATAGCGAGCCGGGCGCGGGGTCGGACCTCGCCAATCTCCGCACCAAGGCCGAGCGCTTCACCGGCGACGACGGCCGCGAATATTACCGGGTCAACGGCCAGAAGACGTGGACGACGCTGGCGCAGCACGCCGACTGGATCTTCTGCCTCGTCCGCACCGACCCGAACGTCAAGCCGCAGGAGGGGATCAGCTTCCTCCTCATCGACATGACGACGCCGGGCATCACCGTCCGGCCGATCATCACGCTCGGCGGCGAGCACGAGGTCAACGAGGTGTGGTTCGAGGACGTGATCGTGCCGGTCGAGAACCGCGTGTTCCACGAGAACAAGGGGTGGACCTGCGCCAAGTTCCTCCTCGCCCACGAGCGGACCGGGATCGCCGGGGTGGCGGCGTCGAAGCGCGGGGTCGAGCGGATCAAGACGATTGCGCGGACCGAGACCGACAGCTTCGGCGACGAGGCCCAGCCGCTGCTCGCCAACCCGTTCTTCAAGCGCAAGGTCGCCGAGCTCGAGGTCGACCTGACGGCGCTCGAGTTCACCGAGCTGCGGACCCTCGCCGGCGAGTCGTCGGGCAAGGGACCGGGGCCGGAATCGTCGCTCCTCAAGATCAAGGGCACCGAGATCCAGCAGCGGATCACCGAACTGGCGCTGGAGGCGGTCGGCCACTACGGCGCGCCGTACTTCCGCGGCTTCGGCGAAGGCGACAACGAACACCCGATCGGCCCCGACTACGCCCACCGCGCCGCCCCGACCTATTTCAACGTCCGCAAGACG
>CAHJWP010000258.1 GCA_903642255.1 Sphingomonadaceae bacterium
CACGGTCGTGCCATACAACGGCCTGACCGTCTCGCCTGAACGTGGATGCTGGCGTGCGCCAGCATGACAGGCGCCGGAAGGTACCTCCGCTTTCCACCCATTCCCGACACAACCAACCGCCGCTATCAAGCGCCATGATCCTCGTCGACGCCGATGCCTGCCCCGTAAAGGAGGAAATCTACCGCGTCGCGCGGCGCACCGGCACCCCCGTCAAGGTCGTCGCCAACAGCTATTTCCGCGTTCCCGCCGAACCATTGTTCGAGCAGGTCGTCGTCGGCGACGGCTTCGATGCGGCCGACGACTGGATCGCCGAGCGGGCCGCGCCCAGCACCATCGTGATTACCGGCGACATCCTGCTCGCCGACCGCTGCGTCAAGGCCGGCGCAACTGTTCTCGGCCATAACGGGCGGCCGTTCACCGCGGCCAATGTCGGGACCGCGGTCGCGGCGCGGGCGCTCGCCGAGGACGCGCGGGCGATGTCGTGGGCGGGATCGGCGACCGGCGGCCGCGGGGCGGTTCGCAGCGGGCCCGCGCCGTTTGCCGCCGCCGACCGCTCGCGTTTCCTGTCGGCGCTCGACGAGGCGGTGCAGCGGCAGAAGCGCGGGGTTGCCCGGTGACGCGGCGCCGCCGATGATGACGCGATGAAAGCCTTACTCCCGCTCGTCCTGCTCCTCGGCGCCGGCGCCCCGACCGGCGCGATACCGACCGCGCCGCCGCCACCAGCGACCCTCGCCGAGATCGAGGCGACGGCTCCCGAAACCGCGTGGCGGCCGGTCGCGCCCGACGACCTGCTGCTGATCGATACGCCCAAGGGCACGCTGACCATCGAGCTCGCGCCGGGCTTCGCGCCCGAGCACGTCGCGGCGATCCGCGCGCTGGTCCGCGCCGGGGCGTTCACCGGCGGAGCGGTGACGCGGGTGCAGGACAATTACGTCGTCCAGTGGGGCACGAAGAACGCGGCGAAGACCGCCAACGCGCCCGGCGTCGCCGCGACCGGACCCGAACTTCCGCCCGAATATGAGCGCGCGGCGGCCAGGGTGCCGTTCGTGCCCCTGCCCTACCCCGACGCGTACGCCAAGCAGGCCGGGTTCAGCGACGGCTGGCCGGTCGCGACCGACGGCGCGACGACATGGCTGGTCCATTGCTACGCCATGGTCGGGGCAGGGCGCGACAACCCACCGTCGACCGGCGACGGATCGGAGCTGTACGCCGTCATCGGCCATGCGCCGCGCCATCTCGACCGCAACATGGCCGTCGTCGGCCGGGTGATCGACGGGCTCGCGCCGTTCGCCGCCTTGCCGCGCGGAACCGGGGCGCTCGGCTTCTATGCGACGGAGGCCGAGAAGCTGCCGATCACCAAAGCGACGCTGGCGAGCGACATTCCCGTGATGCATCTGCGGCCACATTATCAGGTGATGCGGACCGACAGCCCAACGTTCGCCGCGCTGATCGCCGCGCGGGCCAACCGCCGCGAGCCGTTCTTCCTGCGTCCCGCAAACGGGGTCGACGTGTGCAATGTGAAGATCCCGGCGCGCCGGGTGCCGTGACCGGCCGGGGCGTGCCGCCCCGGCCGGCGGACCGGTCAGGCGGCGATGGTCGCCGCGGCGCGGCGGCGCAGCGCGAAGCCGACGCTGCCGAAGCCGGCGAGCATCAGCGCCCATGACGCCGGCTCGGGAACGGAGGCGGTCAGCGAGACGCCATCGAGGAACGAGATCGGCGGTGCGCCACCTGGCGTGCCGACGGCGAGGAACGTCAGGACTTCCGACGCGGCGCTGGCGGTGAAGCTCAGCGTCTGCTTCTGCCACGGGCCGACCGCGCCCTGCGGGAGCGAGAACAGGCTCGACAGCTTGCTGTCCGTGCCCAGCGAAACCTGCCACTGCTCGGTCGTCGGGCCGGTGAAACCGTACTGCTGGCCGGCCGCCTGGTAGAATTTGACGTCGTAGGTCTTGCCGACCGTCAGGTCGCCGACCGTCTGATAGATCGCGCCCGAATAGCTCGGATCGCCATCGGCCTCGACGAAGTTACCGCCGTCGGGGCTGGTTGTCGGGAACGGACCGTAGACCGTCAGATACTTGCTGAGGTCGTCGGCCGTACCGGGAAAATCGATGAAGGTCAGGTTGGTGCCGCCGCTCCAGCCAGTGACCTGCCCATTGAAATAGGTCTTGTCGATTGCCGTCGTCGACTCGAACGAGCCGTTGGTGACAAGGTTGGCGGCGACCGCCGGACCGGCGAAGGCGAACGCGGTAGCGACCAGCAGTACAGTTTTCATTGGCTATTTCCCCTATCGAACGATCCTGCGATTAATCATAACGGCTGCGGTACGCAAGATGAATCCCGTATTAATTTCTCGTGACGCGCCGATCCCCGCGCGTCGCCTTCCGCAGCGCAGCATGCCGTGCTAGAGGCGCGCCATGCTGACGATCAACGCCGTCACGGTCCGCCTCGGCGGGCGCGTCATCCTGAACCGTGCGTCGGCGGCGATCCCGCCGCGCGCCCGCGTCGGGCTGATCGGACGCAACGGGGCGGGCAAGTCGACGCTGATGAAGCTGATCGCCCG
>CAHJWP010000259.1 GCA_903642255.1 Sphingomonadaceae bacterium
ATCGCCGGCCTGCTCGTCGTGCTGCCGCTGCTCGCCAGCGTCGGCGCGCGCGCCACCGAGCGGGTCAACGACACCCGCCGCCTGTCGACCCTGTGGCTGCGCGAGCACGTCCCGCCGGGCAGCCGGGTCCTGTCTGAATATCTCGCCCTCGACCTGCTCAACAAGGGGTGGCGGATGAAGTTTCCGATCGGCGACGGCGGCTGCGTCGACGTCGACGCCAACGTCAATGCCAAGATCGACTATGCCAAGATCAACGGCTGGCGCGGAACCCGGCCGATCATTGACCTCGGGACGATGAACCCGGCGATGCTGCCGTCGTGTGTCGTCGACTACGCCGTGCTCGTCGACTACGACCGCTATCTCGCCGAGGAAGACCGCTTCCGCTATGTCGAGGAGATCTCGAACTATCGCCGCCTGATCGCCAGCGGCACCGTCGTCGCGACGATCCGTCCGGTGCCCGGCCACGTCGGGGGCTACATCGTCCGCATCGTCCAGCTGCACGGCGCGCCGCGCTGAAGGTCGTTACGGGGTAGACAGCCGCGCCGGGGTTGCGCAAGAACGTGACATGATAACTATGCTGTCGCGTTTTGGTCACCTCGCCACCGGAGCTGCCCTATTCCTCACCGCAACCGCGGCTTGTGCCCAGATGGCAGCCGCCGCGACAGGCACCAGCGCACCGCAGCCGGTCGTCCCGGCGAACACCATCCCCGCGCCGCGCGACGTGCCGTATCCGGGCACGATCGCGCTGAAGGTCGACGCGACCGACCTCGCCCACGGCGTGTTCCGGATCGACGAGACCATTCCCGTGACGGCCGGTCCGCTGGTCCTGCTCTACCCGGCGTGGCTGCCCGGCGACCATGCGCCGCAGGGCGAGATCGACAAGGTCGCCGGGCTGACGATCACGGCCGGCGGCCAGCCGGTGCCGTGGCGGCGCGATCCCGTCGACGTCCACGCCTTCCACGTCGACGTCGCGCCCGGCGTCACAGCGCTGAATATCGCCTTCCAGTTCCTGTCGGCGACGAGCGACACGCAGGGTCCGGTGGTGATGACGCCGAACATCCTCGCGCTCGAATGGATTTCGACCGTGCTCTACCCGGCCGGCCACTTCGTCCGGCAGATCATGGTCGATCCGACGGTGGTCGTCCCCGCGGGCTGGACCGCGGCGACGGCGCTCACCACCGGCGACGACAGGGCGAAGGGCGGCACGCTGCATTTCGGCCACGTTGCGCTCGACACGCTCGCCGATTCGCCGCTGTTCGCCGGCCGCTATGCGCGCATCGAGCCGCTGTCGGGCGACGTCACGCTCGACCTGTTCGCCGATCGCCCCGATCAGCTCCACCCGAGCGCGGCGCAGCTCGACGCCCATCGGGCGCTGGTCACGCAGGCGGTGAAGCTGTTCGGTGCGCAGCACTACAGTCACTACGACTTCCTGTTCGCGCTGTCGGACCGCATCGACGGCTTCGGCCTCGAACATCACCGCTCGTCGGAGGACCAGGCGTCGCCCGACTATTTCCTCGACTGGGATGCCAACGTCTACGACCGCGACCTGCTCGCCCACGAATATACCCATAGCTGGAACGGCAAGTTCCGCCGCCCGGCCGACCTGTGGACCCCCGACTACCGCACGCCGATGCGCAACAGCCTGCTGTGGGTCTACGAGGGCCAGACGCAGTTCTGGGGCAACGTGCTGGCGACGCGGTCTGGCATGGTGCCGCTGCCCGAGACGCTCGACAAGCTGGCGTCGGTCGCGGCCTATTACGATGGCCAGCCCGGCAAGACGTGGCGGCCGCTGGTCGACACGACCAACGAGGAGATCATGTCGAACCGCCGGCCCGAGCCGTTCACCAGCTATCAGCGGGCCGAGGATTATTACAACGAGGGCATGCTGATCTGGCTCGACGCCGACAGCGTGATCCGCGAGCGGTCGCACGGCAGGCGCTCGCTCGACGACTTCGCGAAGGCGTTCTTCGGGATGCGCGACCGCGACTGGGGCGAGCTGACCTACACCTTCGACGATGTCGTCGCCGCCCTGAATGCCGTCGAGCCGTATGACTGGGCGGCGTTCCTCCACGCCCGCGTCGACGCCGTCGCCCCGGCCGCGCCACTCGGCGGGATCACCCGTGGTGGCTACAGACTGGTCTACACCGCCGAACCGGGCAAATTCTGGTCGGCGCGCGAGAAGGGTACCGAGGTGATGGACCTCAGCTTCTCGCTCGGGCTGGTCGTCGGCAAGAACGGGCTGGTCAAGAGCGTCCGCTGGGGCAGCCCGGCGTTCACCGCGGGGATCAGTGCGGGCTCGACGCTGATCGCGACCGACGGCAGCAAGTACGACGACGACAATCTGAAGCGTGTGATCACCGCGGCGAGGGCCGGGACCGGCCACATCGCCCTGCTGATCGAGCAGGGCGACACGTTCCGCACCGTCGACGTCGCGTGGAACGGCGGCCTGCGCTATCCGCACCTCGAACGCACGACCAAGG
>CAHJWP010000260.1 GCA_903642255.1 Sphingomonadaceae bacterium
CGGTCGTGCGGCGCGCGGACGCGGCGTTGCCGGCCGCAGCCTCCCCGTGCTCCGCCCGCCGCGACGCGCGCTTGCTTTCGTACAGCAGCGCGTCCGCCATCGCCATCAGCGAGCTCGCCGTCGTCCCCGGACCGGCGAGGGCGATGCCGACGGCCGCCCCGACCCGCAGCCGCATCGTCCCGACGGCCAGCGGTTCGGCGATGCGTTCGGCGAACGCCTCGGACAGGCGGGTGGCGGCGGCGTGCGACGGGCTGAGCCACGCGAACTCGTCGCCGCCGAGCCGCGCCACGAGGTCGCCGGGCCCCGCCGAACGGGCGAGTTCCGCCGCGACCGCCTGCAGCAGCTGGTCGCCGACGAGGTGGCCGTGCTCGTCGTTGACGCCCTTGAAGCCGTTGAGATCGATCATGCCGAGCGCGACCGGGTCGCCGCGCGTCTGGCGGCGGGCGAGTTCGCGGCTGAACGCCGACCGGTTGGCCAGCCCGGTCAGATAGTCGCGGCGCCAGCTGCTCGAGGGTGCCGAGCGAGGCGATGCTCGACCGGCCGATCCGGACCAGCAGGGCGAGCGCCGTCAGGAGCATCGCACCGATCGCCGGAGCCCAGCGCGCGATGGCGGCTCGCCCGGGCTGGCGCGGCCGCCAGTCGAAGACGATCGGTGCGCCGTGTTCGACCGGCACCACCACCCGGTTGTCGCCGGCCCCGGCACCGATGACCCGGAAGTCCTCCATGCCGAGGCTCGGCAGCATGTTGGGCACGACCTGCCCGACGACGGGGGCGATCATCGCCAGCCGGGGTGACGGCGCGCCGGGCCCGCCGGCGGATGCGGTCCGGGCGATGTTGACGACGGCGATCGCCACCACCTGGCCGGTGTCGTCGCGGACCAGCCCGTGGACGGCGTTTCCGCCGGCGGCGGGCAGCCGGGCGGCGATCGGCGCGATCAGCCGCGCCGCTCGGGCGAGTGTCGGTCCCGTCCACGGCCGGCCGAAGCGCGTGCCGGCGAAGGGCGAGCCGTCGCCGTTCAGGACCACCGTGCCCTCATAGCCCATCGCCTTGCGGTCGGTGAAGGCGAGGTAGCCGTACGCCGCATCGGGGGTGGCGAGCGGGCCCGATACAGCCCCGGTGATCGGGGTGGCGGCGTTCATCTCGACCGCGGAATCGAGGCGGGCAAGGATCGCCGAGAAGGTGCGGCTGACCGCCTCGCGCGCGCGGGCGGCGTCGCTCCGGTCGGCCTCGCGCGCGATGACCAGCATCCCGCCGACGGCGAACAGCATGAGCAGCGCGAACAGCGCCGCGAACGGGGCGAGGGGTCGCCACGCGGCGGCGATACCGGTCAGCTGCCGGACAAGGTTCGACAATCGACTCGTCACCGACGAACCATAGACGGCATTTTCTTAAATAACTGATAGTTAAGACCTTGGCCGAGGTTGACCCTGATCGACTTCGATTGGCCCGGCGTGCAGGATTCACGAATCGCCGCGTCGTCCATGGTCGACGGGGCGATCTGGTCGCTTGACGAACATGCGCTGCTTGGGGAAAACTTCATTCATTTCGGTGGCTTGCGGGGGAAGTGTCATGATGAAGGGAACAGTCGCGGCAGTGCTGGCGATGGTGCCGGTCGCATCGTCGGCGGCGGTGGTGGTTTACGACTCGTATGCGGCGATCAGCGCGGCCGGGGTCGTGCCGGCGAGAACCTTCGTGGCTCCCTCGCCGTTCGATTACGGCGACAATAATGTCTTCGACGTGGCCAGCCCGTTCGCCATCGGGCCGGTGCGCTTCTCCGGCTCGACCTATCTCGCGCTATACGACGATTATGCGACCTATATCGGCGGTGCTGGGACGCTGACCATCGCCACGCCGCCGGTGTTTGCCGTCGGCCTCTATTATGGCAGCTATTACGGGGAGGTCGCTTCCGTCTCCGTCAACGGCGTCGCGGTCGTCCCCGCGCTGGCGGTGCCACCGCAGAGGATCGGCTTCATCGGCTTTACCAGCGATACGCCGATCACCTCGATCGGCTTCACCGGCGGCGAGACCGATATCGAGCGCGGCTTCCTGTCGGCAGTGCCCGAGCCGGCGACGTGGCTGCAGCTGGTGACCGGCGTCGGCCTCGTCGGCCTCGCGGTCCGCCGCCGGGAGCGCCGCGCCGCCTAGGGTCCGCGGGCGACGTCCGAAAACCGCCAGACGGCGGCGGCGGAGCGCGCTACATCGGGGGCATGGACAGCCTCGACCCCGCCACCTGCTACGCCGCGCTTTGCGTCCGCGACCCTGCCGCCGACGGGCGGTTCTTCACCTGCGTGGCGACCACCGGCGTCTTCTGCCGCCCGGTGTGCCCGGCGCGGACGCCGCTGGCGAAGAACCTCACGTTCGTCGCGACCGTCGCCGAGGCGGTCGCCGCCGGCTACCGCGCGTGCAAGCGGTGCCGGCCCGACGCCGCGCCGGGCAGTGCGGCGTGGGTCGGGACGGCGGCGAGCGTGCGGCGG
>CAHJWP010000261.1 GCA_903642255.1 Sphingomonadaceae bacterium
CGCGCGCACTGGCCACGGCTGGCCGCGCTGGCGGGCGACGTCGGGGCGCGGGGGCTCCTCGCCGAGGTCGACGTGACCGAAGTGGCGGCCGAGGACGCCGGCATCTTGGCCGACGTCGATACGCCCGAAGCGCTCGCGGCGCTGCGGGCCTTGGTTCCATAAAAGGTAGGTGAGGGAGCGCCGGAGCGCATGACAACTAGTGTCTGGTTACGCCCACTTGCGGACATTCGACAGTGCCGGCATGATGATTGGATGCTGATCGCGTCGCTCGTCCTTATCGGCGTCATTGCGGGTGTATCCCTTATCGCGGGCGCAGTCGCAACTGCTTGCCGCTATCTTACTAAGAACAACAAATTGTCGCTGGCATCGGGGACGCTCGCGATACCATGTCTGCTTTGCGCTTTACTTGCCTATTGGCTGACGACCATGGAGGCAGATGATCCAGCGCCCGGCAATGTCCTGATTAGCAGTTTGATCTTCTTTGCGGCAGTCACGCCAATCGCGTTCATCGCTAGTCATTTTACGATAAGCATCTTAGCTCGCCGTGGATCGCGCAACGTCCGCTAACCACCCAATGTGGTCATCGCCAAGCAAGCGGGAATCTACCTTCCACCGTCGGCGGCTCACCCGTCGTCCCCCTCCCCCGTCACGTCGCCCGCCAGCACGCGCCGCGTCTCGGCGACGCCGTGCCCCGCGCGCATCATCGCGGCGAATTGTTTGCGGCGGCGGTCGGGGTCGGGACCCTGCGGATCGAACGGGCCGAAGCGGCGGCGGCGGGCAAAGGCAACCGCCGCCGCCAGCGCGTCACCGGTCGCGGCGACTTCCGCCGCAAGGTCGCGGGCGATGCCGGCGGCACCGAGGTCGGCGCTGACCCGCCGCGCGCCGAAGCCGCGGCTGGTCAGGCCGCGGCCGCGCGCCTCGGCGAACACCCGGTCGTCGACGTAGCCGAGGTCGGCGAGCCGCGCGACGATTGTGTCGACAGGCGCGGTGCCCTCGCCGCCCCAGCCGCGCTCGAACAGCTTGCGGCCGAGGTAGCGGCGCAACTTTGCCTCGCTCGTCGCGTATCTTCCAACATAGCGGAGGGCGAGGTCGCGCAGGGCGGCCGCGTCGAGCGGCGGACGGTCGGGACGTTGCCGGTCGGGACGTTGCCGGTCGCGAGGGTCGGGACGGTCCGAAGCCATTTCGTTGACGCCACGTTCCTGCCACACTCGCGTCCGATTTTGAACGCCGAGCGAGGCTAGAGCGTTCAGGCAGGATCGGCCAGAGCACCGCGGGGCAAGGCGGTGCGGCGTCGGGGACAGACGAGGAGGATCGCGGTTGCCTGAAGCGACGATCATGGACGCGGAGCGCACGCCGGCACTGGCGGTCAGTCCGACGCCGACGCTCGACCCGCTGCCGCGCCGCATCGCCGACTTCGCGACGCTCGGCGAGGCGCTCGACTATGCGGCACGCGGGGTACGCGGCCTCAACTTCTTCGATGCCCGCGCCGCGCTGGTCCGCGCCTATCCGTTCGCCGAGCTGCAGCGCGACGCCTGCGCCGACGCGGCGCGGCTGATCGCCGCCGGGGTGCGGCCCGGCGACCGCGTCGCGCTGATCGCCGAGACCTCGGCCGAGTTCGTGCGACTGTTCTTCGGCGCGATCTATGCCGGCGCGCTGCCGACGCCGCTGCCGCTGCCGACCTCGTTCGGCGGGCGCGACGCCTATGTCGAGCAGATCCGCACCCAGCTGCGCAGCTGCGATCCGGTCGCCGTGCTATCGCCGCCAGGGCTGTTCGCGCTGGTCGCCGAGGCCGCCGCGCCGGTCGCCGGCTGCAGGGCACACGACTGGGCGGCGTTCCTCGCCGCGCCCGCACCCGCCGCCGCGCTGCCGGTCGCGCACGCCGACGACGTCGCCTATCTGCAATATTCGAGCGGCAGCACGCGCTTCCCGCACGGCGTCGCCGTCACCCACCGCGCGCTGCTCGCCAACCTCGCCGGCCACGCGACGTGCACCGCGGTCCAGGACAGCGACCGGGTCGTGTCGTGGCTGCCGTTCTACCACGACATGGGGCTGGTCGGCTGTCTGCTGTCGCCGCTCGCCAACCAGATGTCGGCCGACTATATCGCGACCGACGATTTCGCCCGTCGGCCGCTGTCATGGCTGACGCTGATCGGCCGCAACGAGGGCACGACGCTGTCCTACTCGCCGACCTTCGGCTACGACATCTGTGCCCGGCGGATCAGCTCGTCGATCGACGTCGCAACACGTTTCGACCTGTCGCGCTGGCGCGTCGCCGGCAACGGGGCCGACATGATCCGGCCCGAGGTGATGCAGCATTTCGTCGACATATTCGACGCCGCCGGCTTCCGGGCGAGCGCCTTCCTGCCGAGCTACGGCCTCGCGGAGGCGACGCTCGCGGTCAGCATGATGCCGGTCGGCGAGGGCATCGTCACCGATCTGGTCGACGAGCGCGTCCTGTCGGGCGAAGGC
>CAHJWP010000262.1 GCA_903642255.1 Sphingomonadaceae bacterium
CGCCGCCGCCCTGCCCGCCGACGGCGCTCGCCGCGACGCGGGCGAGGTCGATGGCGCTGATCCTTGGCGTCAGATCGTCGGTGACGCCGACGGCGACCGCGGCGCGGCCGGCGCTGGTCGCGACGATCACCGCGACGCCGCTGCCGAGCCGCGCCTTGGCGTCGTCGACGAGGCCGCGCAGCGCCTTGGCCTCGATGCCGTCGACGACGTGGCCAATGAAGCCGATGCCGGCGACCTGCTCCGCCGCGGCGGCCGGGGCCGCGCCGCCGCCGGTCGCCAGTGCGCGCTTCGCCTCGGCGAGCTCGCGTTCGAGGCGGCGGCGGTCGTCGAGCAGGGTCGCGATACGCGCCGGCACCTCGTCGGGCCGCGATTTCAGGGCGGCCGCGGCGGCTTTGAGCCGGTCCTCCTGCTCGGTGAGGAAGGCGCGCGCCGCCTCGCCGGTCAGCGCCTCGATGCGCCGGACGCCGCTCGCCACCGCGCTCTCGCCGACGATCTTGAACAGGGCGATCTCGCCGAGCGCGGCGACATGCGTGCCGCCGCACAGTTCGGTCGAATAGTTCGCCGACGACTCCCCCCCGAAGCCCTCGCCGACGCCGCGACCCATGCTCAGCACCCGGACCTCGTCGCCGTATTTCTCGCCGAACAGCGCCATCGCGCCCGCCGTGATCGCCGCGTCGGGGGTCATCAGCCGGGTCGTCACGGGCGCGTTCTCGCGGATGTGGCGGTTGACCTCGGCCTCGATCGCGGTGAGGTCGTCGCGGGTCAGGGCGCTCGGGTGGCTGAAGTCGAAGCGCAGGCGGTCGGGCGCGACGAGCGACCCCTTCTGCGTGACATGGCCGCCGAGCCGGGCGCGCAGCGCGGCGTGGAGCAGGTGCGTCGCCGAATGGTTGGCGCGCAGTTGCGCCCGGCGCGCCGGGTCGATCGCCAGCGTCACGGTGTCGCCGACGGCGATCCGCCCCGCGGTCACTGCGCCGAGATGGACGTGGAGCTTGCCGAGCTGCTTGGCGGTATCGGCGACGGCAAACGCCATGTTGGCGGCACTGATCGTCCCCGCGTCGCCGGCCTGCCCGCCCGATTCGCCGTAGAACGGCGTCTGGTTGGTGACGACGGCGATGTCCTCGCCGGCGAGCGCGGCGTCGACGCGCGCGCCGTCCTTGACCAGCGCGACGACCTGGCCCTGCGCGGTGTCGCTCGCATAGCCGATGAACTCGGTGGTGCCGGCATCTTCCAGGATGTCGAACCACACCGTCGCCGACGCGCTCTGCCCCGAGCCGGTCCATGCGGCGCGCGCGGCGCGGCGCTGTTCGGCCATCGCCGCGTCGAAGCCGGCGCGGTCGACGCCGATGCCGCGGTCGCGCAGCGCGTCCTCGGTCAGGTCGTAGGGGAAGCCGAAGGTGTCGTAGAGCTTGAAGGCGACAGCGCCGGGCAGCGTGTCGCCGGTGCCGAGCGTCGCCGTCGCGTCGCCGAGCAGCCGCAGGCCGTTGTCGAGGGTGACGCGGAAGCGGGTTTCCTCCTGCTCGAGCGTCGCCTCGATAAGCGGCTGGGCGCGGAGCAGCTCGGGATAGGCCCCGCCCATCTCGGCGACGAGCGTCGGGACGAGGCGGTGCATCAACGGCTCGGCCGAGCCGAGCAAATGGGCATGGCGCATCGCCCGGCGCATGATCCGGCGCAGGACATAGCCGCGGCCCTCGTTCGACGGCAGGACGCCATCGGCCACCAGAAAGCCGCTCGTCCGCAGATGGTCGGCGATGATGCGGTGCGATGCCTGCGTTGGGCCCGCCGTCGGCGTGCCGGTCAGTTCGCCCGACGCGGCGATCAGGGTGCGGAAGGTGTCGGTGTCGTAATTGTCGTGGACCCCCTGCAGGACCGCGGCGATCCGTTCGAGCCCCATGCCGGTGTCGATCGACGGACGCGGCAGGTCGAGGCGGGTGGCGGCGTCGACCTGCTCGTACTGCATGAAGACGAGGTTCCAGATCTCGACGAAGCGGTCGCCGTCCTCGTCGGGACTGCCGGGCGGGCCGCCGGGGATGTGGTCGCCGTGGTCGAAGAAGATCTCGCTGCACGGGCCGCACGGGCCGGTGTCGCCCATCGACCAGAAATTGTCGGCCGTCGCGATGCGGATAATGCGGTCGTCGGGCAGGACGGCGATCTTGCGCCACAGGTCGAAGGCTTCGTCGTCGGTGTGATAGACGGTGACGGTCAGCCGGTTGGGATCGATGCCCCAGTCGCGGGTCAGCAGTGTCCACGCGTGCTCGATGGCCTGCGCCTTGAAATACTGCCCGAACGAGAAGTTGCCGAGCATCTCGAAGAAGGTGTGGTGGCGCGCGGTATAGCCGACGTTGTCGAGGTCGTTGTGCTTGCCGCCGGCGCGGACGCACTTCTGGGCCGAGACGGCGGTGGT
>CAHJWP010000263.1 GCA_903642255.1 Sphingomonadaceae bacterium
GCGTCGGCAGGACGGCGGTCAGCAGGATGCCGAGCGCCGCCTTCTCGCGGCCGATCGTCTCGACCAGTTCGGACACCCAGCCGACGCCCTTCGCCTGCCCGCCCTTGACCGAGATGATCGCCTTCTCGTGCGTCATCACCGTGTCGGTCTCGGCCGGGTTGCTCTTGCGCGGCACCTGCTTCGCGCCCTGGAAGAAGATCAGGCCGTCGATGCCGCCGTCGGCCCCCTTCTGCCCGCCCTTCCACGGCTGGCCACCGATCCAGGTGACGATCCACTTCTGGAACTCGTGCTTGTCGCGCCGGGCGAGTTCCTCGGCATCGGCGAGGCTCTTGGGCAAGCCGGCGGTGTCGAAGACGATCGCCGGGAACGCCTTGCGCAGCCGCTTCTCGATGAGCGCGATCGACAGATAGGTGATGTCGATGCCGATCCACCGCCGCCCGAGCTTCTCGGCGGCATGGACCGCGGTGCCGCAGCCGCAGAACGGGTCGAGGACGACGTCGCCGGGGTTCGACGAGGCGGCGATGATCCGTTCGAGGAGCGCGAGGGGTTTCTGGGTGGGGTAGCCGAGGCGTTCCTGAGCTTGGGAGTTGAGAGGTGCGATGTCCGTCCAAACATCACTTAGTGGTATTCCTCGCTGCTCATCGAGGTAGCGTTTGAGTTGGGGAACACGGCCCGGCTGAGACTGCACAACTAAACCGCTGTCGTAGGCAGCCTGCATCCGTTCCTGAGTCCAGCGCCAGACTTTTTTCACGCCCAGAAACTCATATGTGAGGTTCGGGCGATTAGAGTTCGGATTAATGAGGTTATCTAATCGAAAAATCCGGCCATTATCATCTTTGTGACTGTACTTCATTTTAGTTTTTTCGGGTAGTGGTGACTGATCATATCCTATGAACATCGTGTTGACATTCCATATCGACGCATCGGAACGTCCATAAAGCAACAGAGTGTCGTGGTTGCTTGGCAATCTGCGACTCATCAGCGCCTTGCCCGTTGATCGCTGCCATATGATTTCATTCCGAAAATTCGTCGGTCCAAACACCCCGTCCAGCAACAGCTTCAAGTAATGGCTCGCCGTCGGGTCGCAGTGGAGGTACAGACTGCCCGTGTCCTTGAGCACGCGGTGGAGCTCGATCAGCCGCGCCGCCATCATCGCCAGATACGCCATCATCGCATTGTCGTGGAGGAAGCCGCGCATCGCCTGGAGCAGCTGCGCGACGTCGGTGTTGCCGCTCGTCATCACCCGGTCGTAGGCGGCCTCGGCGCTCAGGCCCCAGCTCCACGTGTCCTCGAACGCCTCGATCTGGCTGTCGGCCGTCTTGCCGTCGGGCGACTTGAACAGCTGGCTGTAGGTCGCGTTCGAGTTGAACGGCGGGTCGAGATAGACGAGGTCGACGCACGCGTCGGGGAACGCGCGTGTGTCCGACAGCCAGTCGAGATTGTCGCCGTAGTAGAGCCGGTTCATGCGTCCCCCGATTACGGGCACCGTAACGAGGCGCGCGCCGCGGGCAAGCCCGTGGACGGGGACCGGCGGTTGCTCCGCTCGCTCCGCCGGCCGCGCTGCGCCGGCTTGACGCCCTGCCGCGGCGCACCAACATCCCGCGCGTACCAGCCCCCGAAGGACACCCGATGACCCCCGACGAACGGACGCTGCTGACCGCCTTCCTGCGCGACCTGACCGCGGTGCGCGGCACGGCGAAGGATGCCGAGGCCGACGCGCTGATCGGCCAGACGCTCGCCGCCAACCCTGATGCCGCCTACCTGCTCGTCCAGCACGCGATCGTCGCCGACCAGGCGCTGCATGCGGCACAGGCGCGGATCGCCGAGCTCGAGACGCAGGCGCGCCCCGCCCCCGCCTTCCTGCCGCCGGCGGCGAACCCGTGGGGCACGGCCCAGCCGGGCTATGGCGCGAGCACCTTCCAGAGCTATGCCCCGCCGCCGCCCGAGGCACGACCGAGCATCTTCGGCGGCGGCGGCGGGCTCGGCAGCTTCCTGCGCAGCGCCGGGACGACGGCGGCGGGCGTCGCCGGCGGCGAGATGCTGTTCAGCGGGTTGTCCGACCTGTTCGGCGGCCACCACGGCGGCGGCTTCGGCGGCCAGGGGTTCGGGGGCTTCGACGCCCCGCGCGAGGAGGTCGTCGTCAACAACTATAACGACGGCGGCGGCTTCGACGACGGCGTACTCGACGACGGCGGCTTTTGACCGCCGGCGGGGCTTGACGCTCTGCCGGGGGACGGCTTGAACGGCGGCAACAGGGAGCCGCCGGTGTTTCAGAAAATCCTCATCGCCAACCGCGGCGAGATCGCCTGCCGCGTCATCCGCTCGGCGCGGAAGATGGGGATCGCCACCGTCGCGGTCTATTCCGACGCCGACGCCGGGGCGCTGCATGTCG
>CAHJWP010000264.1 GCA_903642255.1 Sphingomonadaceae bacterium
GCCGCCGTCACCGGTCGCGTCGCCTGGCCGCTGCTCGCCGCCGCGGTGCCCGGCCTGCCGCCGGGCTGCACGATTCCACTTCAGGTCGCCCTCAGCCGCGTGTCGGCAGCGGGCAGCGACGGCACGGTCCGCAGCCTCGCCGGCGCGTGCCCGGGTCCGGCCGGCACGAACCGGCCCATTCCCCGGCTGGTCGCGACCTTCGCCGGGACGACCGGCCGCGTCACGTCGTGGACCGACCGCGCGACGACGCTGGCGACGCTGGCGGTGGCCGGCGGCATCGCCCGCCTCCACGTCACTCCGGCGGGGGCAGCGCTGTTCCCGGTCAGCGATGTCGCGGTCGCGCTGTAGCACTACATTCCCGCCAGATTGTTGAGGTTGATGATCGGCAGCAGGATCGACAGCACCATCAGCAGGACGATGCCCCCCATCAGCAGCAGGACGGCGGGCTCGATCAGCCCCATCAGCGTCGCGACCAGCGTATCAAGATCGCGCTGCAGGTCGGCGGCGGCGCGGGTCAGGACGGGCCCCAGACGGCCGCTTGCCTCGCCGCTGGCGACGATCGCCACGAGCATCGGCGGGAAGACGCCGGCCTCGTCCATCGCCCGCCTGAGCGTCGTCCCCTCGCGGACCCGCGCCGCCACCGTCAGCGCCTGCGCACGGACGAAGCGGTTGGGCGTCACGGCCGCCGCCGTCGGGATCGCGTCGACCAGCGGCACGTCGGATTCGACGAGCGTCGCGAGGCTGCTGGCAAAGCGCGCGGCGTTCAATTGCCGGCTGAAGCCGGCGAACGGCCGCCGCGTCGCGAGCAACTTGTCGACGCGCAGCCGGTTGGCCGGCACGCCGAGCCAGCGGCGCGCGGCGATTGTCGCGAGGATGATGGCGACCAGCACCAGCGCGCCGTAGTGCGTCACGAACCCGCTCAGCCCGATCAGGAGCCGCGTCAGCAGCGGCAGCGCCGCGCCGCGCGACACGAACACCCGGACGATGTCGGGGACGACATAGATCAGCAGCAGCGTCATCATGACGAGCGACACGCCGCCGAGCAGCGCCGGGTAGAGCAGCGCGAGGCTCAGCTTGTTCGCCGCCCGCTGGCGGTTCTCGACGAAATCGGCGAGGTGGGCGAGGACCTGATCGAGCCGCCCCGACGTCTCGCCGGCGGCGACCGAGGCGCGAAAGAATGCGGGGAACGCCGCCGGATGCTCGTCGAGCGCGGCGGCGAAACTTCGCCCGTCGAGGATGCTGCCACGGACGTTGAGCAGCAGCTCGGCGACCGCCGGCGCGGCGGCCTGCGACGCGACGAGGCGCAGCGCCTCCTCGACGCGGATGTCGGTGCCGACCAGCGTCGCCAGCTGTCGGGTCAAGACGCTGAGCGCCTTGGTCCCGACCTTGGCGCGGAACTGCGGCAGGCGGCGCGTCTCGGCAGCGGCCGCGGCCGTTGCGGCGACGGTGATCGGCACGAGGCTGCGGTCACGCAGCAGGCGGCGGGCGGCGAGCGGGCTCGACGCCTCGATGACGCCACGCTGCGCCTGCCCGAGCCCGTCGACCGCGCGGTAGGTGAACGCCGCCATCAGCGCCTGCCCCCCATCGCCCTATCCATCGTCCCGGACGACGCGGGCGATTTCCTCGACCGTCGTAATGCCGGCGGCGACCTTGGCTGCGCCGTCGTCGGCAAGCCCTGGCCCCGCCACGCGGGCGGCGCGCGCCAGTTCGGCCTCCGACGCGCCGTCGTGGATCAGGGTGCGCAGATGAGCGTCGACCTCGATGATCTCGTAGATCGCGTGGCGGCCGCGATAGCCTTCGCCGCCACATTCGTTGCAGCCGACGGCGCGGAACACCGGCGCGCCGACCGCGACAGCGCCGCCGGTCAACTCGCTGTCGAGCGTCGTCGCCGTTCCAGGCGCGCGGCACGCCGGGCACAAAGCGCGGACCAGCCGCTGCGCGACCAGCCCGACGACCATCGGCGCGAGCAGATAGCGTTCGACCCCCATGTCGACCAGCCGGGTGACACTGCCGACCGCGCTGTTGGTATGCAGCGTCGACAGGACGAAGTGGCCGGTCATGCTCGACCGCACCGCCATCTCGGCGGTCTCGTAGTCGCGGATCTCGCCGACCATGATGACGTCGGGGTCCTGCCGCAGGATCGCGCGCAGGCCACGAGCAAAGGTCAGGTCGATGCGTGGATTGACCTGCATCTGGCCAACGCCCTCGAGCTCATACTCGATCGGATCCTCGACCGTCATGATGTTGCGCCTGCGGTCGTTGAGGGCGCTTAGCGCCGCGTACAGCGTCGTCGTCTTGCCCGATCCCGTCGGCCCGGTGACGAGGATCATGCCGTTCGGCCGGGCGAGCATCCGCGC
>CAHJWP010000265.1 GCA_903642255.1 Sphingomonadaceae bacterium
GCGCCCGGCCCCGGCTCCCGCGGCGCGCCCGACGGCCCGGCCCAGTCCGGGCGAGCGGCCGCGATAAGGGCAGACCTCAACGTGTCTTAAAGCCAGTTGGTGGTGCTATCGCCAAAGGCGCGGCTGGCGGCGAGCACTTGTGCCTCCACGGGGCTTGCGCCGCCGCGCCGCACTGCACACTATGCCCGTCGCGGCAGCCCGCCGCGCCGGAGATGCCGTGCCGACTTCCCGCGCCTTCGACGAGATGTACGGCCATCCCGGCACGACGATTGTGCGCGATGCCTACGCCCCCATCGCCGAATGGCTCGCAGAATCGCCGCACGAGGTGATGACCACGCGCCGCCGCCAGGCCGAGCTGTTCTTCCGTCGCATCGGCATCACCTTCGCCGTCTACGGCGACCCCGACGCCGCCGAGCGCCTGATCCCGTTCGACATCGTCCCGCGGATCCTCGGCAAGGCCGAGTGGGCGACGATGGAGGCGGGGCTGATCCAGCGCGTCGCGGCGCTCAACGCCTTCCTCGCCGACATCTACGGCCGGCAGGAAATCCTCCGCGCCGGCATCGTCCCCGAGGAACTCGTCCTCAGGAACTCCGGCTTCAATCTCGCGATGGTCGGCAAGCGCCCGGTCGGCGACATCTGGGTCCATATCGCCGGCATCGACCTCGTCCGGACCGATGCGGATGACTTCTACGTGCTCGAGGACAATGCCCGGACGCCGTCGGGCGTGTCGTACATGCTCGAAAACCGCGAGGTGATGCTCAAGCTGGTCCCCGAGCTTTTCGCTCGGCTGCGCATTCGCCCGGTCGAGACCTATCCCGACCTGCTCCTCGACATGCTCCACTCGATCGCCCCGCCGGGCACGGGCAATACGCCGACCGCCGTCCTGCTGACGCCGGGGCAGCACAACAGCGCGTTCTACGAACACAGCTTCCTTGCCGACAAGCTCGGCATCGAGCTGGTCGAGGGTAGCGACCTGTTCGTCCGCGACGAATGCGTCTTCATGCGGACGACCGAGGGGCCGCGCCGCGTCGACGTGATCTATCGCCGCCTCGACGATGCGTTCCTCGATCCACTGGTCTTCCGCCCCGACTCGATGCTCGGCGTGCCGGGGCTGATGAGCGCCTACGACGCCGGCAACGTCTCCCTCGCCAACGCGGTCGGCACGGGCGTCGCCGACGACAAGGCGATCTACAGCTACATGCCTGAGATCATCCGCTTCTACACCGGGGCCGACCCGATCCTGAAGAACGTGCCGACATGGCGCTGCCGCGAGACCGACGCGCTGGCCTACGTCCTCGACCATCTGCCCGAGCTGGTCGTCAAGGAGGTCGACGGCTCGGGCGGCTACGGCATGCTCGTCGGGCCGCACGCGCCGGCGGCGACGATCGCCGCCTTCGCCGCCAAGCTGCGCGCCAACCCGGAGAAGTTCATCGCCCAACCGACGCTCGCCCTGTCGACCTGCCCGACGCTTTGCGACAGCGGCGTCGAGGCGCGCCACGTCGACCTCCGGCCGTTCGTCCTGACCGGCACCAACGGCAGCCGCATCGTGCCGGGCGGGCTGACAAGGGTGGCGCTCGATCCGGGGTCGCTGGTGGTGAACTCGTCGCAGGGTGGGGGGACGAAGGATACGTGGGTGGTCGATGAGTGACCTTGCTTCCCCTCCCCTTCAGGGGAGGGGCGAGAGACGCGGCGAAGCCGCGGCCCGGGGGTGGGGCCGGTGCGAGAGGCTGCGGCGACGTCGTCCTTCCCCACCCCCAACCCTTCCCCTGAAGGGGAGGGGAGTGTGCTGAGCCGTACCGCCGGCAACCTCTACTGGGTCGGCCGCTATATCGAGCGGGCCGATTTCCTGTCGCGGCTGATCGAGGCGACGCTGCGGCTCGCGTCGCTGCCGTCGTCCTATGGCGGGATGACAAATGCGTGGGAGAGCGCGCTCGAGGCGGCGTGGGTCCGCGACGCGCACACCGAACGCGGGCTGGCGGTCGACGAGTTCGGCGTCGGCGAGTTCCTGACGGTCGACCCGGCTAACCCGAGTTCGATCCGCCGCTGCCTCGAGGCGGCGCGGGCCAACGCGCGCGCGGTCCGCACCGCACTGACGCTCGAGGGGTGGGAGGCGATCAACGGCGCGTGGCTCGACGTCCAGAAATACGGCACGCGGCTCGAGGACCGCGAGCAGCTGGTCACCATGCTCGAAACGGTCAAGGCGTCGATGCTCGCCTTCGACGGCGCGGCGCACCGGACGATGCTGCGCGGCGACGCTTACTGGTTCATCGCGCTGGGCAGCGCGGTCGAGCGCGCCGACAACACGGCGCGGCTGCTCGACGTCAAATATCACCTCCT
>CAHJWP010000266.1 GCA_903642255.1 Sphingomonadaceae bacterium
CGTTCGTCAAGCGGTCGAGCAGTAGGTCCACGAAGCGATCGTTGTTCACCCCGGTCGCGATCTGGATCGGCTCAAGTCCATGAAGGCCCAGCCCCGCTTTCAAGGTGTTGTCGCCGGGCTTCCACGAGACCGCGCGGCCCCGGGTCAGCCGGCCCGCCAGCTCCACGTCAACGCGCACCCGCTCCAGGGTCACGAGCGAAGGATCGAGCAGTGCGGCGACCGCCAGCGGATCGTGCAAGGCGCATCCATCCCGGCCGTCACGGCTCGCGATCCAGCGGATCCAGGGCTCGCTCGTCGTGCCGAGGAAACGCGTCAGCTGGCGTTCGGAACGGATCAGCCGCTGGTTCTGCGCCAGCGTGAGAAACGTCTTGAGCGTCGTATCGAGGGGGACGAGCGTGATGGGAGCGCCCGAGGTGAGCACGATGCGTGCTGCCTCGGGGTCGTAGTTGAAATTCAGCTCCTGAAGATGATGCCATATACCAAAATTGCCTCCCATGATGACGATCCGGTCAACCTTTCGGGGGAGCTCCGGGTCGAGCAGCATAGCGACCGCGACGTTGGTCAACGGCCCCACGGCGACGATCGTCAGCACACCGGGATTCTGGTCGACAAGGCGAACGATCGCATCGGCCGCTCGCTCGGTCTCGATGCGCCGCGTCGGCTGGGGTTGCTCGATACCCCGCCACAGATCGACAGCGAGACTGGCCTCGCCCCTTCCATCGAGCTCGCGGCGCCAGACGGCCTGGTCCTCCAGAATGGGACGCCGGCTGCCGCCAAACACGGGGACCTCGGACTGGGCCAGTTCGAGCATCCTGAGCGCGCTTCGCTGCCCGAGCTCGACGGGAGTGTTGCCGCCCACGATGGTGACCGCCTCGAGCGTCAGCTCGGGACTGTTCAGGATAAGGCCGAGCGCCAGGCCATCGTCGATATCTGTGGCAGGGAAGCCATTTCCAGGATCGGTATCGAAGATCACGCGCATGATGGATGCTCCTTGGACCGCAGTCATTCCTTGCCTCCTGTAGAGGCAACCGACGTCCTGAACTGAGTCTGGAAGCCGACCAGGACAACCATCGGAACCAGGGAGATGAAGATCGCGCCCGCAAAGACGAGCGCGTAGTTGACGTTGTACGATGTCGCGAACTCTGCGATCGCGACGGCGGCGACCTTGTAATGCGGGTCGGGCGCGATCAGCAGCGGCCATAGATAGGCCTGCCACTGAAACACGAATAGGATTATCGACGCACTGATCAATGCCGGCACGGACAAGGGCAGGTAGATCCGTCGGTAGATCGAGAACCAGCCTGCTCCGTCCATGACCGCGGCATCGCGCAGGTCGCGCGGCAGTCCGATGAAGAATTGCCGGAGCAGGAACACCGCGAGACCGTTGCCAATCCCGGGTAGAACCAGGCCCGCATAGCTGTTCTGGAGATCCGCACTGCGAAGGATGCTGAACAACGGGACTGCTACCGCGTCAAATGGGATCAGGAAGCTGATCACGACGACTGCGAAGACGATCGAGCGTCCCGGAAAGTCGATGACCGCCAGGGCAAAGGCCGCTGCCGAACAGACCCCGAGACCGAGCACGACGGTGACGGCCGCAACAAGCACCGAGTTGCCGATGGCGCGCGCGAACGGGCTCGACCAGAGCCCGATCACGTTTGTCAGCGTCGGATGAAGCGGGAGCAATGTCCAGGCGCTTAGCGGCGAAAGATAGCGAAAGATATCCTGCGTCGGCCTCAGAGCGCTGACGGTGACCCACCACAGCGGCAGCGCGAACAGCATCGCGCAGACAATGGCAGCTGCGGTCGCGCTCTTCTGCATCCGTTGCGGCTTCATTCGTCTTTGGGCGTCATCAGGCGAAACTGGACTGCCACCACAAGAAGGGTCACGAGGACCAGGACGACCGAGGCGGCAGCCGCGCTGCTCGTGTCACCCGACACGAAAGCGCGGGTATAGATTTCGTTCATGACCAGATCGGTAGCACCCTGCGGGCCGCCCTTTGTCAGGATCTGGACCGGAGCGAAGACCAGGAAGTTGGCAACCGTGTTCGCCACCAGAACGAAGGTGAGCGGACGTCGCAGCTGCGGCAGGGTGATATGGCGGAAGGACTGCCACCGGTCAGCACCGTCCATCCGCGCCGCCTCGTAGAGCGACGGGGGGATGTCCTGCATGCCGGCGATGAGGAACGTCATCCAGTAGCCGACACCGATCCAGCTCACCACCAGTATGATCGACGCCAATGCCTGGCCGGGGGAGGTCGTGAAACGCTGCGGACCGATGCCGAACAGCCCGAGGATGCCGTTGAGCGGACCGTCGGGACGGAACGC
>CAHJWP010000267.1 GCA_903642255.1 Sphingomonadaceae bacterium
GGGGTTACCGCTTGTCGCGGGGCTGGTCCTGCTGGCCGGCTGTAGCGGCGGCACCGTCGCACCGACCGACAAGGCGGAAATCGAGCGCATCGTCCACGATTACATCCTGAGCCATCCCGAGATCATCCCCGAGGCGATGACGGCGATGCAGTCGCGCGACGTCGCCCATCTGCTCCGGAGTGATCCGGCCGAGGTCGAGACGCCGTTTCCCGGCGCGGTCGCCGGCAATCCGCACGGCGACGTTACATTGGTCGAGTTCTTCGACTATGCCTGCCCTTATTGCCGGGCAGCGCACGCCGACGTGAAGCGGCTGATCGCGGCCGATCCAAAGCTGCGCGTCGTCTATCGCGATCTGGGCACCATCTCGGCGGAGTCGGCCGAAGCGGCGTTGGTCGCGCTCTCCGCGGCACAACAGGGGCGCTACCTTGCCTTTCACGATCGGATGTTCGAGATGCCCGGCAAGGTTGACCGCGAGCGCACAGTCGCGATCGTGCGTGCCGCCGGTCTCGATGAGCGGCGAACGGCCACCGCTCTCACCGATCCAAAACTCAAGGCAGAAATCCGCAAGAACTTCGATCTTGGCCGAGCCCTCGGCTTGACCAGTACGCCGACATTCATCGTTGGCGATCGTATCCTGTCGGGTGCTGCCGGTTATGACAAGCTCGCCGCGGCCATCGACGCAGCGCGTCGGGGCGGAACTCCCTTGAGTGGGAGTGTGGTACATTCGGGGGGCGCGACGGCCGGATGACGCCCCGATGACGCCGGCATTCGACGTCGCCATCGCGCTGCGGCGGATCACGACCGGCTTCTGGCACGACTTCGCGGCGATCGTCGTCCTCGGCTTCGGGATGGTGACGCTGCCGCAGATCGCGCTGGCGCTGGCCGGCACCGACGGCGGATCGACGGTGATCGCGACCTTCGGGGGCATGCTGAAGGTGCTCTACGTCGTCATCGTCAGCCACGGCGCGCTCGCCCGGCTGCGCGGCAAGCCGTTGACGGCGCAGATATTCTTCCGCGCCGGCCTCGCCGCGTCGCCGCGGGCGATCGGCACCGGGCTGCTGCTCGGGGCCGCCACGGTGCTCGTCCTCGTAGGGCTGCTGCTCGCCGGCTTGTCGTCCGACGCGACGCTGATCCGCCTTGCGCTGGTCGCCGCCGCCTTCGCCGCCGCCGTCGTCGTCGCCCCGGCGATCCCGCTGGCGCTGGTCACGCGCGCCCCGCCGCTCGCCGCCGTCGCGGCGGCAGCGCAGCTGACCCAGGGACAGCGGAGCGGCATCGCTGTGGTGCTCGGGCTGGTCGCGTTGACCATCGTCCCGGCGCGGCTGGTCGTCGCGGCGACGGTCTATGGCCTCGGCGCGAGCCCGGCTCACACCGCGGCGGTCGACCGGGCGATGACGCTGGCGAGCCCCGGCCTGTGGCTGCTCGCGCTGTTCGACCTGCTGGCGTGGGGCGCGGCGGCGGTAGTGCCGGCGGCGGTGCTCGCGGGGCTGCGGGAGTAAGGTCGGTGGGCGGCGTCGCGGCGAAGCCGCGCCGTCGGACGGTTTCGGGCGGGAAGGTCGCCCGACCCGCCGGCCGGCCTTGCGCGAGTCGCCATTTAGTCGACGAACGCGAAGGGCGTTCCTCGATTAAATGCTCGCCGCGCTAGCGGCTGTAAAACTCGACCACCAGATTCGGCTCCATCTTCACCGCGTACGGTACCTCATCGAGGGTCGGCACGCGGACGTAGGTCGCCTTCGCCCCGTCGACGACGAGGAACTCGGGAATGTCGCGCTCGGTCAGGCCCATCGCCTCGAGGACGAGCGCCATTTCCTTCGCCTTGGTGCCGAGTTCGACGACGTCGCCCGGCTTGACCTTGGCGCTGGCGATGTTGCAGCGGCGACCGTTGACGAGGATGTGGCCGTGGTTGACGATCTGCCGCGCGGCGAAGATCGTCGGGGCGAACTTGGCGCGGAAGATGACCATGTCGAGCCGCTGCTCAAGCAGGCCGATCAGGTTCTGGCTGGTGTCGCCCTTCATGCGGACGGCCTCGGCATAGGTCGCGCGGAACTGGCGTTCCGTCACGTCGCCGTAATAGCCCTTGAGCTTCTGCTTGGCGCGGAGCTGGATGCCGAAATCCGACACCTTGCCCTTGCGCCGCTGGCCGTGCTGGCCGGGGCCGTATTCGCGCTTGTTGACCGGCGACTTCGGCCGGCCCCAGATGTTCTCGCCCATGCGGCGGTCGAGCTTATACTTTGCGTTGGTCCGCTTCGTCATTCGTCACCGTTCAATTTGCTGTGGTCACCCCTGGGTTCAGGTGGCGGCCCGGAACCGCACCA
>CAHJWP010000268.1 GCA_903642255.1 Sphingomonadaceae bacterium
TCGTCTCTCCCAAGGATCGTCTTGTTCAGAATGCCGCCGCCGGCAGCGCCATCACCGCCTCGGCCCCCGCCTCGAGCTTGCGCCGCAAGGCACCGGCGTCAGGCAGGAAACGTTCGGCAAAGTAGCGCGCGGTGATCAGCTTGTGCTCATAGAAGTCACGATCGCCCGGCCCCGTGTCGAGCGCGGCGTGGCTCGCCTGCGCCATCACCAGCCACATGTGGCCGAGCGCGACGATGCCCATCAAATGGAGGTACGCCGTCGCCGCCGACCCGGCATTGTCGGGCTTGGCCATGGCGTTGGTCATCAGCCACATCGTCGCGGCCTGCAGCTCGCCGACGGCCTTCTCCAACCCGCCGGCGAGTGTCGCCAGCCGCGCGTCGCCCTTCGCGTCGGCGATCATCTCGGCGAGCAGCGCGAGATACGCCCGCAACGCCCGCCCGCCATTCAGCCCCAGCTTGCGCCCGACGAGGTCCATCGCCTGTATGCCGTTGGTCCCCTCGTAGATCTGGGCAATGCGCGCGTCGCGGACGAACTGCTCCATACCCCATTCGGTAATGTAGCCGTGGCCACCATAGACCTGCTGCGCCGCCGTCGCGACCTCATAGCCCTTGTCGGTGCAATAGCCCTTGATGACCGGAGTGAGCAGCCCAATCAGATCGTCGGCGGCCTGCCGCTCATCAGGCGTGGCCGCCTTGTGGGCGAGGTCGACCTGAAGCGCGCCCCACAGGATCAGCGCCCGCGCACCCTCGTTGAACGCCCGGCCGTCCATCAGCATGCGGCGGACGTCGGCGTGGACGATGATCGGGTCGGCCTTGCTTGCGGCTTGCGGGATGGCGTTGTCGTTGGCGACAATCCCGAGCGCCTTGCCCTGCACGCGGTCGCGCGCATAGATCGCCGCGTTCTGGTAGGCGACCTCGCCCTGCGCCAGCCCCTGCACGCCGACGCCGAGGCGCGCCGCGTTCATCATAATGAACATCGCGCGCAGGCCCTTGTGCTCCTCGCCGATCAGGTACCCCGTTGCGCCGTCGTAGTTCATCACGCACGTCGCGTTGGCGTGGATACCCATCTTGTGCTCGATCGAGCCGCAGACGACACCGTTGCGCGCGCCGAGGCTGCCGTCGTCATGCACGAGAAACTTCGGCACGATGAACAGGCTGATCCCCTTGACGCTGTCGGGCGCGCCGGTCGTCTTGGCCAGCACGAGGTGGATGATGTTGTCCGACAGGTCGTGCTCGCCGGCCGAAATGAAGATCTTGGTGCCGGTGATGCGGTGCGTCCCGTCGGCCTGCGGCTCGGCGCGGGTGCGGATCAGGCCGAGGTCGGTGCCGCACTGCGGCTCGGTCAGGTTCATCGTGCCCGTCCAGCGGCCCTCGACCATCTTCGGCAGATAGGTCCGCTTCTGCGCGTCGGAGCCGACGGCGGAAATCGCCGCCTGCGCGCCCTCGTTGAGGCCGGGGTACATCGAAAAGGCCATGTTGGCGCTCGACAGATATTCGGCGATCGCCGTGCCGACGACGTGCGGCAGGCCCTGGCCGCCATAGTCGGGCGACGCGGTCAGCGTCCCCCAGCCGGCCGCGACGAACTGATCGTACGCCGCCTTGAAGCCGGCCGGTGTGGTGACGCTGCCGTCGGCGTGGCGAGCGCAACCCTCCTGGTCGCCCGGCAGGTTGAGCGGCGCGAGGACGTTCTCGCAGAACTTCGCCCCCTCTTCGAGGATCGCCGTCACCGTGTCGGACGTCGCGTCGGCGAAGCCCGGCAGGTTGGCGTAGCGGTCGAGGCCGACAACCGCCTGCAGGACGAACTGCGTGTCTTTGACCGGGGCGCGGTAGGTCGGCATCAGTGGCTTTCGCTCAACTCGCGCTCGACGATGGCGCAGAAGGATTGCAGCTCGTCGATCGTCGCGTCGATGTCGGCGCGCTGTTCGGCGAGCAGCGCGATGCGGTTGCGGCATTTCTCGAGTGTCACCCGGCGCTGCGTCGCCCGCCCGTCGCCGAGGTCGTAGAGGTCGATCATCTCGCGGATTTCGGCGAGGGAAAAGCCGACGTTCTTGGCCCGCAGAATCCACGCCAGCCGCGCGCGATCGCGCCGCGAATAGACGCGGTTCTGGCCGTTGCGCTCCGGCGCAATCAGCCCCTGGTCCTCATAGAAGCGGATCGCCCGCGGCGTGACGTTGAACCCGGTCGACAGGTCGGTGATGGTGAACGTTTCCGCCCCGCACGGCGGCGGCGGCACGGCGACATGGGCGAAGGCGGGCTCGTCGAGCATG
>CAHJWP010000269.1 GCA_903642255.1 Sphingomonadaceae bacterium
AACCGGCTGCGCGGGCCGGCGTGGCTGCAGGAGACGGCGCGCGATATCACCGCCCTCGGCGGCTTCACCGTGCTCGGGCTGATCACCGTCGCCGCGCTCGCCGTGCTGCTGGTCTACGGCCGGCACCGGCAGGCGCTGGTGTTCGGCACCGCCGCAGTCGGGGCGCAGGTGCTGGCCGAGGCGATCAAGAACGTCGTCGGCCGGCCGCGGCCGTCGTTTGTCGCACGCTACGACCTGATCGCGTCGTCGAGCTTCCCGAGCGGCCATTCGATGATGGCCCCGGCGATCTATTTCACCCTCGCCGCGATCGTCGCCGCGGGCGAGCTCCGCCCCGCGGCGCGCGTGATGCTGATGGTCGGCAGCGTCGTGCTGGTGATCGCGATCGGCGTCAGCCGGGTCTATCTCGGCGTCCACTGGCCGACCGACGTGCTCGCCGGCTGGACGCTGGGGTCGGCGGTCGCGCTCGTCGCGTGGGTCGCGCTGCGCTGGCCGGCGCGGACGCTCGCCGAGGTCCGCGCGTGACCCTGCGCCGCTGGCAGCCGTTCCTCATCGTGCTGGCCGGCGCGGCACTGATCCTCGCTGTCGTCGCCGGTTTCGGCCATCCGACGGTGTTCACCGACACCGACGATTATTACGCGCTCGGCAAGGAGCTGGCGACCGACGTCGGCCTCGTCGCGCCGCCCGACCTGTCCGACGCCGACGTCGCGCAGGCGAAGATCGACGCGCACATGGGCCATACCCAGATGGCGTCGCGCTCGGCGGTCTACGGAGTGTTCCTCTACGGCCTCGAATCGGCGGCCGACCTGTGGCTGGTGACGCTGGTCCAGGCACTGCTCGTCGCGTGGCCGGTGGCGACGCTGTGGCGGGTCGCGCTGCCCAGCCGGCGGCAGACCGGGGCGCTGGTCGCGGTCGCGATCGTCGCGCTGCTCACCCCCCTGCCGTTCTTCACCGGCTTCGCGATGCCCGACATCTTCGCCGGGGTCGGCGCCCTCGTCGCCGCATTGCTGCTGGTCTACCCTAACCGGATAGGCCGCGCCGAACGCTGGGGGCTGGCGGTGCTGCTGGTGTTCTCGCTCGCCGTCCACACCTCGCACATCCTGCTGATGGTGGTGATGGTCGCGGTCGGTGGCGGCGTCCTGCTCGCGCTGCGCGTCGAGCGGCGCGCCGTCGTGCGCCGCCTCGGGGTGCTCGTCGCGACCATCGTCCTCGCCGGCGTAGCGAACAGCCTGTACGGGATCGGCATCCGCCTCACCACCGGCGAGCCGCTCAGGAACCAGCCGTTCCTCACCGCCCGCCTGCTCGCCGACGGGCCGGGGCGGACGTACCTGCGCCACGCCTGCGCGACCGGCGAGAAATACACCCTGTGCCGCTTCGCCAAGAAGCCGCTGAGCGACTCCGAGGACATCCTGTGGTCCGACCTGCCGGCGACAGGCGTGTTCATGCTCAGCGACTTCGCAACGCGGATGAAGCTCGAGGATCAGGAGGGGCGCTTCGTCCTCGGCACGCTGGCCTATGCGCCGGGCGCGCAGCTGGTGGCGTCGCTGCGCAACTGGGGACGGCAGCTCGCCATGGACTATGTCGACGATCCGGTGCGCGACCCGGCCTATTATCTCACCGACCCCTATTGGCGGCAGACCAACCTGCCGCCGATGATCGCCCGCGTTGCCGACTGCGGGCCGCGACACACCCTATGCCGGTCGCGGCTGACGGTGGCGGCGTCGAAGGCATGGCACGGCGCGGTGGCGCTACTCGCCGTGGCAGTCGTGCTCGGCACCCTGCTGTGGCGGCGGCGCGTGACGGCCCCCGCGTTGCCCCCGCGGCTGGTCGCGGCCACGGCGTTCCTGATCGCGGCGGTCGTCGTCAACGCCGCGGTGTGCGGCATCCTGTCAGGGCCGTTCGCCCGCTATCAGGCGCGGATCGTCTGGCTCGTGCCGCTCGTCGCGGTGCTGCTCGTCGCCGCGCACCGGGAACAAAACGAGGGAGAACCGCCCGCCGTCGCGTAACCTCCGCAGTCCATTGGAACACGCCATGACTGCCGAGATCGCCATCGCCGTCAACCGCTTCGGCCTTGGCCAGCGCGGCGACGAGACTCCGCCCGCCAATCCGAAGCGCTGGCTAACCGACCAGATGGCGGCGTTCGACCCGCGCCCGGCGGCGCTGGCGAGCGTCCCGACCAGCGCGGCGATGGCGGCGCAGTATCACGGTTTTCTCCTGCGCATCCGCGACACGCTCGGCACCAAGGGCAT
>CAHJWP010000270.1 GCA_903642255.1 Sphingomonadaceae bacterium
CTTCACGAGGCGTTACACAAGGCTACATTCACCTGGATGGCGCACTAGTTCTTGCAGCCGACCGAGTGTCACGGCACTTGGCCGATCTACTTGACGGCCGAAATGCGCGTGAAGAAAAGAAGACACAAGATCGGTAAATCGGAACATCCGAATACCATGCACCTTCGGTGGACGCCTGATCGGTTATCGATGCCTTTTGCAAAATCGAATCGCGAACATGCAACACCCCGCAAGGCTTGGACAGTGATCGGTTGTTCAGTGCCTAAACCTAATCGAAACCCGCCCCTCGATGGAAGCAAGGTTAGCTCGCCATCACCGAGCGATCGTGATCTGGCGCGAATACTCGGTTACGCAGCGAGCCGATGCCGTCGATCGATAGTTCGACTGTGTCGCCATGAGCGAGGTAACGGCCAGTCTCTAGGCCGCTGCCATACCCACCGTGCCCGAGCAGATGATTTCGCCGGTGTGGAGCGTTTCGTCCTGTCGAACGATGAAGGGCACCTACGGCCAAGCCGAAGACGCCCTTCATAGAAGTCTGCCTGATTAATGTCACGCACGGGTGGCAGCGACCTGAGGCAACGCAACCCTGCTTCTGCCCGGCTGATCTGCGCGCCTCGGCACGATCAGTTCGTAAGCGCCTGCGCGGCCTTGAGATGCTTGCGAAGCGTCGGCAGCGTCGCCTTGGCGAGCTTGACCGTCGTGGCGTCGTTGCGTGCGACTTCCTTCTCATAGCTTGCGATGTCGTCCTCGTGATCCTTGACCATGTGGCGCGCGAACTCCTTGTCGAACGACGCGCCCGAGAGGAGCTTGAGCTTGAGATATTCGACGTCTGCACCCGCCGTCATGCCGTCAGGGACCTACATCTTTAGCGGCTGAGCCATCGCAACCAGCTTCGCCTTGTGCGCGCTGTGATCGACGTTGAGCATCTTGCCATAAGCCTTGACGCCCGCCAAGCCGCCCTTCTCCATCGCCAGCGCGTCGAGCTTGATCTCCTAATTGTCGCCTTTGATCGCATCGTCGAGGAAGTCGGTCGTCGGGATCGCCGCGGCGGCGGTAGCGATGCCGATGGCAGCAATCATCAAGATGGTGTTCAGGCGGTGCATCGTGAGCCTTCTCGAAAGACAGTCACGAAACGGCGGCGATACCGCGCGGTTCCGCGCGAGCCGGTGCCGACTTCACCGGGTTGGACGCCCTACTTAGTGCCGACAGGGCAAAACAACCTGATACGTCGCTTACGACCCATTTCCGGACGTTTTATACGGCTCTTTTTGCTTCCCTAAACCAGTTGCTCATTCAGTTCGGTCTTGGACTGGACTGGGTCGTTTCAAGAGAGGCAGGTTTACGCACAGCAACATTGGGGAATGGCCTTCGCCCGAACCCTTCGCCTCGTCCAGGCTGCCGACTTGGGGGCGGTCCGTAGATCGTCGCGCTTAGAGGAGGTCGCGACCGCGCGTCGCCGCATCGGTCCGATTCTTCGCGCCGAGGACGGTCTGGCTACGGGCGAGATGCGTCTTGACCGTCTCGGGCGCGAGGTTCAGCTGGCCGGCGATCTCCTTATTCGACAGGCAGCGGGCGACGAGGCGCAGGACATCGCGCTGGCGATCGGTCAGGTCCGGCGGCGCGGCGCCCGCTGCCCCCGGCGCGGTCCGCGACCAGGCGGGGACGTCGGGCGGGGCGGCGGCCGGCGTGCCGTCGCGGCGCGCGGCTGCGATCTCGGCGAGAGGCGGTGGCAGGTAGCGGCCGCCGGCGTCGATCAGGCGCAGCGCCGCCTCGATCACCGCTCCGCTCGACGTCTTGGCGGCAAAGCCGGCGATGCCAAGGTCGAGGTCGAGCATCAGCCGGTCGTCGTCGGTGCCGGTGACGACGAGGATCGCGGCGTTGGGCGCGACGGCGCGCAGGCCGCGGATCCCGTCGCGCGGCGTCGCGAAGTAGGTCTGCGCTTGCGGTTGGGGTGCGATGGACCGCACGCCGAGCGCGCGTAAATGACGGCCGGCATCAATGCGTCCGGCGTCGACACGCTCCATGAATTTGTACGCCGGAGCAGCCGAGTCTGCGTGATCGCGTGGGATCGGTAGGGGAGCTAATGGTTGCTGTCGACCTCGAGGCAGCTCTCCCGACAGCGTCCCATCAAGAACCGGCGGACACGCTAAGGCTGTCCCTCGCGGGAACTTCAGCGATGGCTGCACTTATGAGTCACGCGTAAGGCTGGAAGCAGCACTTAATCTCGA
>CAHJWP010000271.1 GCA_903642255.1 Sphingomonadaceae bacterium
CGGCGGCCAGGGCAGCGGGCGCGGCGCGGGCGACGGCGGTGATGGAACCGGTGCCGGCGGCACCCCGGCGCGGCTGATCCGCGGCGGCATCACCGGCCGCGACTATCCGCGCGAGGCGAAGGCGGCGGGGATCGAGGGCAATCTGGTCACCCGCTACGTCATCGACGCGCACGGCCGCATCGCCCGCTGCTCGATCGTGTCGTCGAGCGGCAGCGAAATCCTCGACGCCGGCACCTGCCGCCTCGCCATCCAGCGCTTCCGCTACGCCCCGGCGCGCGACGCCCGCGGCCGCCCGGTCGAGGACACGCAGGACGACGACCACCACTGGCGCATCTCCGACGACGCGCCCGACGATCCGGGCTGAGGACCGGGTCGCCCCTACTCCGCCGCGAGCATGATCTCCTCCGCCTCGGCCTGTTGCAGCGCCCACATCTCGGCGTAGGTGCCGTTCTGTGCCAGCAGGCTGGCGTGGCTGCCGCGCTCGACGATGCGGCCCTCGGCCATGACGAGGATCTCGTCGGCGTCGACGATCGTCGACAGGCGGTGGGCGATGACCAAAGTTGTCCGGCCGCGGCCGACGGCGCGCAGCGAGTCCTGGATTTCGGCCTCGGTGCCTGAATCGAGCGCACTGGTCGCCTCGTCGAGGATCAGGATCGCCGGATCCTTGAGGATGGTCCGGGCGATGGCGACGCGCTGCTTCTCGCCGCCCGACAGCTTCAGCCCGCGCTCGCCGACGGTCGATCTGTACCCGTCGGGCAGCGAGACGATGAAGTCGTGGATCGCCGCCTCCTTGGCCGCCGCCTCGATCTCGGCCTGCGTCGCGCCCGGCCGGCCATAGCCGATATTGTAGCCGATCGTGTCGTTGAACAGCACCGTGTCCTGCGGCACGATGCCGATCGCGCGGCGTAAGGAGTCCTGCGTCACCGCGCGGATGTCCTGCCCGTCGATCGTCACCTGCCCGCTCGCGATGTCGTAGAAGCGGTAGAGGATACGGCTCAGCGTCGACTTGCCCGCGCCCGAATGACCGACGACGGCGACCTTATGCCCCGGCGGAATGGCGAACGTCACGTCGTGGAGGATCGCGCGGCGGCTCTCGTAGGCGAAGTCGACGTGGTCGAAGCGCACTTCGCCGCCGGTCACCTGCAACGCGCGCGCGTCGGGCGCGTCGGCGATCTCGGCCTGCGTGTCGAGCAGCTTGAACATCGCCTCCATGTCGATCAGCCCCTGCTTGATCTCGCGATAGACCATGCCGAGCAGGTCGAGCGGCCGGAACAGCTGGGCGAGCAGGGTCGAGATGAACACGACGTCGCCGGCCGCGAAGCGGTGGATGCTCCACCCCCAGACGGCATAGGCAAGCGCCCCGCCCATCATCAGGTTGGTGATCGCCGACTGGCCGATGTTGAGCCACGACAGCGAATTCTGGTTCTTGATCGCCGCCTCGGTCCACGCGTTCATCGCCGCGCCGTAACCGCGCGCCTCGTGCGCCTCGGCGTTGAAATACTTGACCGTTTCATAGTTGAGCAGGGCGTCGACCGCGCGCGCCGTCGCCTTGTTGTCGAACGTCACCATCTCGCGGCGGAGCGCGTTGCGCCAGTTGGTCAGCTTCTGGGTGAACCAGACATAGGCGACCGACATGACCAGCGTCGCGGCGACGAGGCCGAGGCCAAACTTGACGCCGAAGATGATCGACGTGACGACCAGCTCGATCGCCGTCGGCACGATGTTGAACAGGATGAAATAGAGCATCGTGTCGATGCTCTTGGTGCCGCGCTCGACGATCCGGGTCAGCGCGCCGGTCCGCCGCTCGAGGTGGTAGCGCAGCGACAACTTGTGGATGTGGACGAAGACATCCTGGCTCAGGTGCCGCGCCGCGGTCTGCCCGACGCGCTCGAAGATCGCGTTGCGGATATTGTCGAACAGCACCCCGCCGAACCGCGCGCCGGCATAGGCGACGACGAGCCCGATGACGATCGCCACCGCCGCCGACGTCCCCGTGCTCATGCGCGTCACCGCCCCGCCGAGCGCGAACGACATGACATAGCCGATCGCCTTCGACAGCACGACGAGCAGCATCGACCACACGACGCGCCGCCGCAGCATAATGTTGTCGGCCGGCCACAGATACGGCAGGAACCGCCGCAGCGCCTTCAGGTCGGGATTGGTGTCGGTGACGGCGGCCGAGTCTCTCATGGTCCCGAAGATGGGGCGGAACCGCCGCCGCTGCAATC
>CAHJWP010000272.1 GCA_903642255.1 Sphingomonadaceae bacterium
CTCGCCGTCGACCTCGACGAAGCGGCGGCCGACCTCGCCGTCGGCTGCGGCTACAAGTTCCTCAACGGCGGCCCCGGCGCACCGGCCTTCGCCTATGTCGCGCGGCGGCACCACGACGATCTGGTGCAACCGCTGAGCGGGTGGATGGGCCACGCCGCGCCGTTTGCCTTCGAAGACGGCTACCGCCCCGCCCCCGGCATGGCGCGGCTGCTGGCGGGCACGCCCGGGATGCTCGGACTGGCGGCGCTGGCGAGCGGCGTCGCGACGTTCGACGGCGTCGACATGGGTGCCGCGGCGGCGAAGTCGGCGGCGCTCGGCGATCTGGCGATCACGCTGGTCGAGGCGCGCTGCCCGGAAATGATGGTCGCCTGCCCGCGCGCGAACCGCGGCGCGCAGGTCAGTTTCGCCCACCCGCACGCCTACGAGATCACTCAGGCGCTGATCGCCCGCGGTGTCATTGGCGACTTCCGCCCGCCCGACGTCCTGCGCCTCGGCCTCCCGGCACTTTACACCCGCTTCGCCGACGTGTGGGACGCGGTCGACGTCCTCGCCGACGTGCTGACGCGCGCGACGTGGCGCAACCCGGCATTCGCCGTAAGGCAGGCGGTGACCTGAGCCAACCGTCAGGGATCACATCGTAAGCACGATTTTCCCGACGTGGTCGCCGGCTTCCATGCGGCGGTGAGCGTCGGCGGCGTCGGCGAGGGAGAAGGTCTGGTCGCTGACCGCGCGGAGCTTGCCGGCGGCGAAGCGCGGCCAGACCTGCGCCTCGAGGGCGGCGGCGATCGCGGCCTTGAACGCCACGGGGCGCGGCCGCAGCATCGATCCGGTCAGGATCAGGCGGCGGCGCATGACGAGGCCGAAGTTGATCTCAGCGGTCGCGCCCTTCTGCAGCGCAATCGAAACGTGGCGGCCGTCATCGGCGAGGCAGTTGAGATTACGCGGAATATAGTCGCCGCCGACCATGTCGAGAACGACGTCGACGCCGCGGCCGCCGGTGATGCCGGCGACCTTGTCGACGAAATCGCTCGCCTTGTAGTCGATCGCGTGGTCGGCCCCGAGGCCGCGCGCGGCGGCGCACTTCTGCGAGCTGCCGGCGGTGATAATGACACGGATGCCGAACGCCTTGGCGAGCAGGATCGCCGTCGTGCCGATCCCGCTCGTTCCACCGTGGACGAGGATCGTTTCACCCGCCTTGACCGCGCCGCGCTCGAACAGGTTCGACCAGACGGTGAAATAGGTTTCCGGCAGGCCGGCCGCGGCGATGAAGTCGAGGCCGTCGGGGATCGGCAGGCACTGCCCCGCCGGGGCGACGCAGTATTCGGCATAGCCGCCGCCGGCGACGAGAGCGCAGACCCGGTCACCGGCCTGCCACCGCCCGCTGCCGACGACGACCTCGCCAGCAACCTCGAGCCCGATGATCGTCGAGGCGCCTGGCGGCATCGGGTAGAGGCCGAGCCGTTGCAGTACATCGGGCCGGTTGACCCCGGCGGCGTGGACCCGGATCAGCACCTCGCCGTCGGCGGGCACCGGCACCGGCCGATCGACCGGCACGAGGACGTCGGGGCCGCCGGGCGCAGCAGGATCGATCGCGGTCATCGTCGGGGGGATGGTCATACGCAAGATATTGACTTGGGGGGCGCTCGGGTCAACGTCGGCGGCATGGACGATGAGCTGCCCCGACCGAAGAACGACGTGCTGGCGGCGCTGACCGGACAGGACCTCGACCGGCTGTCGGTCGGTGAACTCGACGAGCGCATCGCCACTCTCGACGCCGAACTCGCGCGTACGCGGGCCAAGCGGGAGGGCGCGAGCGCCTTCCGCTCGGCCGCCGACGCGCTGTTCAAACGTTAGGGGCCGCTAGAGCCGGCTTGGTCAGACGCCCGCAACCAGCTTTCGGGCGAGGCCGTCGCCGTTGCCGAAGACGATCCACAGCGGTGCCCCCGCCGCCGCGCCGAGGACGGTGAGCACCGCCAGCCCGCCGCCGAACAGCGCGATCATCGCCGTCGCGCCGCCGACCGCGGCGCGCTCGGCCGCGGTGCGCTCGTCCCATGCGTTGCGCCGGATCGCGTCGCCGAGGCGCTGGATCAGCGGCCAGGCGGCCTTGCCGTCGACCGTGGCGAGCAGCGCCGAGCGCGCCTTGCCGAAACCGTCTTCGGCGTCGTCGCGGATCGCCAGCAGGCG
>CAHJWP010000273.1 GCA_903642255.1 Sphingomonadaceae bacterium
CGGTCGGCGGCACTCGCGGCGACGACGACCGGTACGTCGGGCGGCACGGCGAGCGGGCTGACCGCGACCGTCGGCGCGACGGCGACCGGCGCGTCGGGGGCCGCCCCCGGAGCAGCGGGCAGGTAACGGATTACGGCGCTGGCGTCGTCGCGCAGATATGCCCGCGCGACGCGCTGGACGTCGGCGGCGGTGACCGCGGCGAGTTCGGCGATGTCGCGGTCGGCGGCCGCGGCGTCGCCGTCGACGATGACCGATTCCGCCAGCACCGCGGCGCGGCCGAGCGCGGTCTCGCGCCCCTTGATCGCCGTGGTCAGCAGCTGGTTCTTGGCGATGTCGAGCTCTTCGGCGCTCACGGGCGCGTCGCGCAGCCGCTTCGCCTCGCGGCGCAGCGCCGCCTCGCCGTCGGCGACGCTCTTGCCGCCGGCGAGGATCGCGTAGGTGACGAAGGCACCGATGTCGTGGTGGTCCTCGAGCTGGCTGCCGGCGCTCGTCGCCAGCTGGTCGCGGTAGACCAACGTCTCGTACAGCCGCGACGACTCGCCCGCCGACAGGATGGCGTCGAGCACCGACAGCGGCGCGTCGTCGGGCGACCGCGACGGCGGGACGGCATAGCTGATCGCCACCGCTGGCAGCGGCGTGTTGGCGGCGCGGACCGTGACGCTGGTCGGCCGCGCCCGCGGCGGCTCGACCGCGGTGACCCGCGGGATCGGCCGCGCCGGCGTCTTCAGCGGGCCGAAATACTGGTCGACCCAGCGGTCGAGCTGCGCCGGATCGAAGTTGCCGGCGACGACCAGCACGGCGTTGTCGGGCCGGTAGTAGGTCGCGTGGAAGGCGCGGATGTCGTCGATCGTCGCCGCGTCGAGGTCGGCGACCGAGCCGATCGGCGAGCGGGCATAAGGGTGAACCGAATAGCTGATCGCCGGCAGGTAGACCTGGAACAGCTTGCCGTACGGCCGCGCCTCGCCCTGGCGGAGTTCCTCCTCGACGACGTGGCGTTCGCTGGCGAAGACAGGCTGATCGACGACGAGCGAGCTCATCCGCTCGGCCTCGGCGAACAGCAGGGGCTGGAGGTGGCTGGCCGGGATGACCTCGTGATATTCGGTGAAGTCGTCGTGGGTCGACGCGTTGTTGTTGCCGCCGACGTCCTCGGTCAGCCGGTCGAACTGCTCCGGCACGAGGTTCCGCGTCGACTTGAACATCAGGTGCTCGAACATGTGCGCGAAGCCCGAGCGGCCGGCAGGGTCGTTCTTCGCGCCGACGTCGTAGATCACCTCGATCGCGACGTTGGCGGTCGACTTGTCGGGCATGGCGAAGACGCGCAGGCCGTTCGGCAGCGTCCGTTCGGTATAGGCGAGCGGTTTGACCGGCGACGCCGGAGGGGCCGCAAAGGCGGTGCCGGCCGCCAGGGTGGCGGCGAGCATCAGGGTCGGCGCAAACGCGGTCCGCATCGGGGATAGGTCCTCAGGCACGGGATGGAGGTCGATCGTAGCGGCAACTGCCGCCGTCGTCATGGCCGGGCGATGAACGAAAACGGCCCGCACCGAGGTGCGGGCCGTGGCCGGTCGTCGCGGGCGGCGATCAGTACGGGTCGTAGACCCGCTGGCGGCCGTCGTCGTAGTGATAGCGGCGGTTGTCGCTCTCGTAATAATAGCGCCGGCCGTCCCGGTCCTCGTAGCGGTTGTGGTCGTCGGCGACGACCCCGACGACGGCCCCGGCCGCCGCGCCGATCGCCGCGCCGACGAGCGGATTGCCGCCGGTCACCGCGCCGAGGATCGCGCCGCCTGCGCCGCCGATCGCCGCGCCCTTGCCCGCGCCATTCAGATGCTGGTTGCCGTACTCGTCGGTCGTGCAAGCGGACGTCGCCAGCGCCGCGACAGCGGCGAGGATCAGGGGCAGGCGGGTCATGCGGGGTCTCCCAAGGTCGTTACGGTGACAACGGCCGGTTATCGCCGGCGTTCCGTGAACGGCGGGTGAGTGGGGCGCGTTGGCGCGTCGCGGCGGCGGGCGGGCGGCGGCAGGGCGTCGCGGCGAAGCCGCGCCGTCGGACGGGTTCGGGCGGATG
>CAHJWP010000274.1 GCA_903642255.1 Sphingomonadaceae bacterium
ATGGCGCAGGAGAGCCGCGAGGACGAGAGCCGCGAGCGCGCGATCCGCGACGAGCTCCAGTGGATCCGCTCGTCGCCTAAGGCGCGCCAGACCAAGTCCAAGGCGCGCATCGCCGCGTTCGACGAACTGGTCGAGAAGCAGGCCAACCGCCGCCTCGGCACGGCGCAGATCCTGATCCAGGTGCCCGAACGCCTCGGCAGCACGGTGATCGAGGCAAAGAACCTCACCAAGAGCTTCGGCGACCGCGTGCTCATCGACAACCTCAGCTTCAGCTTGCCGCCCGGCGGGATCGTCGGCGTCATCGGCCCCAATGGGGCGGGCAAGACGACGCTGTTCCGCATGATCACGGGCCAGGAGGAGCCCGACGAGGGCAGCATCCGCATCGGCGACACGGTCAAGCTCGGCTACGTCGACCAGTCGCGCGACGCGCTCGACCCGGCGCACAACGTCTGGGAAGAAGTCTCGGGCGGAGCGGAGAAGTTCTACTTCGGCAAGAACGAGGTGCTGACCCGCGCCTATGTCGGGGCGTTCAACTTCAAGGGGGCCGACCAGCAGAAGAAGGTCGGCCAGCTGTCGGGCGGCGAGCGCAACCGCGTCCACATGGCCAAGATGCTCGTCCAGGGCGGCAACGTCCTGCTGCTCGACGAGCCGACCAACGACCTCGACGTCGAGACGCTGCGCGCGCTCGAGGAAGCGCTCGAGAGCTTCGCCGGCTGCGCCGTGGTCATCAGCCACGACCGCTTCTTCCTTGACCGGCTGGCGACGCACATCCTCGCCTTCGAGGGCGACAGCCATGTCGAATGGTTCGAGGGCAACTTCGAGGCGTACGAGGCCGACAAGCACGCCCGCATGGGTGACGCCGCCGACCGACCGACGAAGCTGACATACAAGCGGCTGACGCGATAGGGGGGTCTTGCTTGCCGCAGGCGGCGGCGGAGCGTTGTTCTTCAGCCCCGCAACGTCAGCAATTCCGTCGTTGCCACTGTCAGCCCGGCGATCGTGACCGCGGTTACGGCGTCGCTGAACGGGATTTCGTCGGCCTGCCGGTATCCGGCCGCTGCCGGTTGCGACATCCGGACGATCCGTCGCCCGTTCAGGTCGATGACCCAGTACTCCGGAACGCCATGCCGCGCGTAAAGCGTTGCCTTGCCACCCAAGTCGAAGCCAAGTGTCGCATCGGCGACCTCGACGAGCAGGTGGACACTGGCAAGCGGGATGATTCCATTGCCGTTGGGCTCGCTTGTCACAGTAATGTCGGGTTCGGGAGCGTCGTGCGGTGGCATGCCGACCGTCACCTTGACCAGCACGCCGAGCGCCGATCCAGCTGCGGCCAGCGCATTTTCGATCTCACGCGCCAGCCGGAACGTAGTCCAGCCGTGCGGACGATGTTGTGGGTTCATCTTGATGATGTCCCCGTCGATCAGTTCGGTGCGGCCAAGCTCGGCGAGCACCCCGGCGGCGTCGATCGCGAGGAAATCCTCGACGCGGAAGCGCGCCCGCGCTGGCATCTCGGGGGACAACGGTGCATTCATCCGCGATATTTAACATGACTAGCACCGTCCTTTCTAGCGCCGCTGAGCATTGCGCCGATCTCGTCCGGACGCGGGACCGCGACCGGTGGCTGGCGACGCTGTACGCGCCCGCCGAGGTGCGGCCGACGCTGTTCGCGCTGCATGCGCTCGATCTCGAACTGGCGGGTGTCGTGGCGACGACGACCGAGGCGATGCTCGGCGAGATTCGGCTGGCGTGGTGGCGCGAAGCGCTGACCAGGCTCGACACCGCGCCGCCGCCGGCCCAGCCGGTGCTGACGGCGCTCGCGGCCCACGCCCTGCCGCTCGGCGTCAAGGGGCAGGCGCTCGAACCGCTCGAGGATGCGTTCCTCGCCCTGCTGCTCGACGAGCGGCTGGCCGGGCGAGCGCTCGATGACCACCTCGACCGCCGCGGTGGCACGCTGTTTGGGGCGGTCGCGACGGC
>CAHJWP010000275.1 GCA_903642255.1 Sphingomonadaceae bacterium
GCCGCCGCCGCCGCGCACGCCGCCGCCCCCGTCGCCGGTGCGCTGCGCCGCACGCGATCCGGGCTGGTCGCCGACAGCATGAACATCAGCAGCCGGTCGCTGTATACGCGCTCGAACCCGACGTGCTCGCCGCGCCACCAGCGGCTGCGTTCGACGCCGGCCTCGATGCGCTCCATCGCGAGGTCGGCGAGCCGTTCGTGGCGCGTGCCGATCGCCGCCTCCCACGCCTCGGCGAAGGGTTCGGCCCCCGGGCGGCTGCGCAGCCGATAGGCCGACGCCGTGGTCATCGAGACATAGGCGGCGGCGCGGGTGACGCTGCCGGTCTCGCCGAGCATCTCGATGAACGCGGCGACCTTGATCGGCGTCCAGCCGTCGATCCGGTAGCGGTTGAGGTGAAGATACTCGCCGATCGTCGGCGGCCGCGCGGCCACGCGGGTGCCGCGCGCGGCATGATCGATGGCCGGGGTGTCGGGCGGCACGTCGCAGGTGGCAGGGAGCCCGGCGGGCGGCGGCGGGGAGGATGCGTTGCTCATCCCAAGCTTGCAGCAAAGCAAATCCTACTAGTCAAGCGGGGAGTGCGAGCGCGGTGAGCAGTAGTCGCGGGGAGGGCGACCTCCCCCGGTGCCGAGCGGCGACGCCAACCCGAACGGGCCTGTAAGACAGCGTTCGTTGCGGTGACGGGCGATGCCCCACCCGCGCCGTTCAGTGCGGTGAGGATGTTTCGCGGAAACCGCCCACCGCGACAATGGCTGCCGGGTCGGTCATCGTTAGCATCTCGCGTAGCGCCACCCGCTTGTCGGGCTGGCGATCATACCAGCGCTGCCAGATACGCTGCCCCATCCAATATCCCGCCTCGACCGGCCATCCCTGCGGCGCGCTGCCATAATTGCCAATCCAGCGGTCGAAGCTTGCGGCAACAGGTGTTCCCCACTTCCGCTTACTCCACTTCACACCGCGGGTGGTCGCCAGGTCGGCTTCGAACTGCCGCCAAAGTTCTGCTTCGCGTGACGCCGCCCATGCCGCCCGGTCAGGGTTTATCTGGCGGCCCGTCACCAATGTCGCGATGAAGTCCGCGGCACCCTCGACCAGCACGTCGCCTAACAGACTGTCTCCCATCGTGTCTGGATTAGACTGGAAGGTGTGGACCGTTTCGTGTGCATAGAAACCGCGCACGATCTCCCGAAGCTTTTCGGGCGTATCTGCGAGTCCGCAAAGGGTTTCGAGTCCCAGGACTTGAGCGCCGGGACCTGCCGTACCGCCTGAATTATCCGCACCAACCACCAGATACAGGCGAGGCAGCGGCCGTTCAGGAAAAAGACCATGAAATGCGAGGTAGGTCGCTCGCAGTTCGGCTGTCGTAGCTTTAATGATCGGGAGGCATTTCGTGATGGCATTTGCATAGAAGTCCGGCCGTTTCGCCACGGCTTCGGCAAGATGATGAGCGTCGACAATTCGGTCGGGTGTAAAGACGAGAACGCCATAGCTGCCCGGGTCGAGATATCCTTTTTGTAGTTGCTCCGCCGTCGGTCGTCGGTCCGCACTGTTGAATACAGCGGCGAAGCGATCGGCATCTGCCGTCTCGATAGATACCGTAAGTGGATCGGCGGCCGGCGGAATGGCTTGAGCAGCGAGCATCGACAGGAGGCCGGCCATCAGGAATTGCATGTGACAGCTTCCCATCGGCCTTCGATCAGCCGGGCGATTAACATCCTGGTCGCCCTGCACAAGCTGAACAGACCGGTGGCAGTTTGATCGACGGGCACTGAAGCTGCGTTCCCGCTGCAAACTCCGACACAGAAATGATCACGCTGGTACAGTTACCCGGCCTCCGCGTCACGCCGCCACCGCACGGACCTCCGCCAGCGCCGCCCGCACCGCCGCCACCGCATCCGCCGCCTTCGCCCCGTCCGGGCCCCCTGCCTGCGCCATGTCCGGCCGGCCGCCGCC
>CAHJWP010000276.1 GCA_903642255.1 Sphingomonadaceae bacterium
TGACGGATGAGGGCTGGTGCGACCAGATCTTTCCCGTCGATGAGGGCCGCGACCTCTTCGGCTCGCCGTTCGCTGAACATGATCGCGGCCTGTGCCGATGCATCAATGACGACGGTCGGCACGATCGCGATCCTCGCGAATCATGTCGACCGCTTCCTCAGGCGAAGAATAGCCCTTGGCCCGAAATCCCGCCACTATCTGGCTCGGTGTCAGGCGAACGTCTTCATCTTGAGCGGCTTCGCTGATGATGCTCATCAACTCACCCTGCAGCGAGCGGTGATTGCGTTGGGCCCGCCGACGCAGCAGCTCAACCATCTCGTCCGGCGCGTTCTTGATCGATAGGTTGACGCTCATCGACGGCTCCACTTCTCAGCCAATGTGGTGCCAGTCTCACGCTCGTGCAATCAAATCCGCTCCTTGACGTATCGTCCCGGCGCGTCCTCGATCGCGTTCTGCGGCTGTCGCGCCGCCACCTGCGCGCCCGACATCGGCGTCAGCCACGCCAGCCAGTCGGGCCACCAGCTGCCCTTGGTCTCGGTCGCGATCGCCTGGAACTCGGCAAGCGTCGGCGGCAGCGTGTCGCTCGACCAGAACTGGTACTTCTTGAGCGACGGCGGGTTGACCACGCCGGCGACATGCCCCGACCCGGCGAGGATGTAACGAACGGGGCCACGGAAAATCTGCGTCATCCGGTAGACCGACTTCGCCGGGGCGATGTGGTCGTCGCGGCCCGACTGGATGTAGGTCGGCGTCTTCACCGTCGTCAGGTCGATCGGCACGCCGGCGACGGTGATCCCGCCGGGCTTCGCCAGCAGATTGTCGCGGTACATGTCCCGTAGATAGCTCAGGTGCCAGCACAGCGGCACGTTGGTCGCGTCGGAGTTCCAGTAGAGCAGGTCGAACGGAAAGTAATCCTTGCCCAGCAAATAGTTGTTGATAACATAACCCCAGATCAGGTCGTTCGGGCGGAGCATGTTGAACGTCGCCGCGAGCGCCCGGCCGTCGGTCACCCCGGTCGTCGCACCGTTCTTCTCGACTGTCGCGATCGCCGCGTCGTCGGTGAAGACCTTGAGGTCGCCGGCGTAGGTGAAGTCGACCTGCGCGGTGAAGAAGGTCGCCGACGCGACGCGGTGCGCCTCGCCCTGCGCCTCAAGCAGCGCGAGCGTGGCCGCCAGCACGGTGCCGGCGACGCAATAGCCGATGACATGCGCGCTTTCCGCCCCGGTCGCCGCGAGCACACGCGCAATCGCGGTCAGCTGGCCTTCGGCGACATAGGTGTCGAGCGTCGCGTCGGCGAGGCTGGCATCGGCGTTCTTCCAGCTGGCGACGAACACGGTCAGCCCGGCGGCGACCGCCCAGCGGATGAAGCTCTTCTCGGGCGTCAGGTCGAGGATGTAGAATTTGTTGATCCATGGCGGGAAGATGACGAGCGGCGTCGCGAATACCGTTTCGGTGGTCGGCGCATACTGGATCAGCTGGAACAGCCGGTTCTCGAACACCACCTTGCCCGGCGTCGCGGCGACGTCGCGGCCGACCGCGAATGCCGCCTCGTCGGTCATCCGCATCTGACCGCGGGCGAGGTCGGCGAGCATGAACTCGAGGCCCTTGCGCAGGTTGTCGCCGCCGCTGGCGCGCGTCGCGGCGAGGACTTCGGGGTTGGTCAGCGGGAAGTTGGCCGGGCTCAGCGCCTCGACCAGCTGCCGTGTGTGGAACAGCGCCTTGGCCTTCGCGCCGGCGTCGAGCCCGTCGAGATCGGCGGTGGCCTTCAGGATCGCGTCGGACGCCAGCAGATACGACTGGCGGATGAAATCGAACACCGGTGCCTCGCGCCACTGCGGCGCGGCGAAACGCTTGTCCTCGATTCCGGCGACGGGCGTGTCGGCGGCATGACCCGTCAGAAA
>CAHJWP010000277.1 GCA_903642255.1 Sphingomonadaceae bacterium
GCCGCCGCGCGCTTCGTCATCTCCGAGGCGGAGGCGGAGGCGATCGCCGCGGCCGACAAGGCGCGCGCCAATCCGTTCGCCGCCTTGCGCCGGCCGTGAAGAAAATGCTGTCCTACACGGCGGTGTAGCGGCAGGGTTCGGTGATGCCGCACACTCGCCCGATCTCCGCCTGTCTTGCCGCTCCCGACCGTCGCCGCGTGAGTCGCTGTCCTGCGCTAACGAGTGAAGAATGCGAAGTTAGCGCATTTGAGGCGCATCCGACTCGGACTGGGAGAGCCGCATCATGGGTCCCCTGAACTTCGCCGATGTCCTCACCCCAGGCGGGGTGGCCGCGCTTGGCCAGGTCATTATGATCGACCTGATGCTGGCGGGCGACAATGTCGTCATTCTCGGCACGCTCGCTGCCGGGTTGCCTGAGGCAGCGCGGAAGAAGGTGTTGACGATCGGCGTCGCCATGGCGCTCGTCTTCCTGATCGGCTTCGCCCTGCTCGCGACACGGTTGCTGCAGATCGTCGGGCTGACGCTCGGCGGCGGCCTGCTGCTGCTGTGGGTCGGGTGGAAGCTGTTCCGCGAGCTGCGCCGCGGCCACGTCGGCCATGCGCCGGTCGATGCCCCGGCCAAACCGGCGAAGACGGTGACGGCGGCGGTGATCCAGGTCGCGCTGGCCGACCTGTCGATGAGCCTCGACAACGTCCTCGCCGTCGCTGGGGCGGCGCGCGACCATCCGGCGGTACTGCTCGTCGGCCTCGCGCTGTCCGTAACGCTGATGGCTGTCGCAGCGAGCTACATCGCGCGGATCATCGAGCGCCACCAGTGGATCGCCTATATCGGCCTCGTAGTCATCGTCTATGTCGCCGGCAAGATGATCGTTGACGGCAGCCATCAGGTCATGCCGCACGTGATGCCGCTGTTCGGATGAGGCTGACCGCACCGGGGCAGGGCGGGATGGTCCACATCCCGCCCGACGGCACCCCGCCGCCGCTGCCGTTCGCCAGCGACGCGGCGGGGGCGCACCGCTGGGACTGGCGCGTGACGTGGCGCGATACGGTCGCACACGGCACGGCAGCGACGCCGTCCGGCCACTGGGACGCTCGCCCGGCAATCGGCGTGTGCGGCGGCGTGCTCGACGTTACCGCCTCCGCCGGCACGGCAAGCGCGCGGGCGGTTGTCACGCTGTGCGGCACCAATCCGACGCCGGCGATGGTTGCGGCCTATCTGGCTGGCAAGCCGAACGCCGCCGGCTTCGACAAGATCGTCGCGCAGGAAAGCCGCTGCCGCCACTTCACCGACACTGGCACGCCGGTCGTCTCGTTCGACGGCGGCGTCGGCCTGTGCCAGCTGACCCACCCGCCGGCGACGAGCGCCGAGGCGTGGGACTGGCGTGCCAACCTCGACGCGGGGCTTGCGCTGTTTGCCGCCAAGCGTGTCCTCGCCGTCCGCCACCTGGGGCAGGGCGGCCGCGAGTTCACCCCCGATCAGGTGACGCGCGAGGCGGTGTGCCTGTGGAACGGTGGCTTCTATCACGTCTGGAACGGCGGCGAATGGGTCCGCCCGGCGACCATCCTGTGCGACGGCCGCGCCGGCAACATCGGCTGGGACATGACCGATCCCGCCAACCGCGGACGAAGCGAAGCCGACCTCCACGCCCGCGACGCGGCGAGCTATGCCGCCGGGCACGGGGCGAACTGGCATTATTACGGCGTGTGCTATGCCGACCACGTGCTCGGCTGAGGCGCGGGCTGTGC
>CAHJWP010000278.1 GCA_903642255.1 Sphingomonadaceae bacterium
GACGCGGCGCAGGCGTCGGTGATCGTCGCGCGTGTCGGGCTGGAGCGCCGCGACCCGACCTATTACCAGGCGATCGTTGCCAACACGGCGCTCGGCGGCGGGTTCAGCTCGCGATTGAACAACGAGATCCGGGTCAAGCGCGGCCTCGCCTATGGGGCGAGCAGCGGCCTCGACGCCCGGCGCGGCGCGGGGTCGCTGACCGCGGCGACGGCGACCAAGAACGCCAGCGCAGCGGAGGTCGCCGGGCTGATCCGCGCCGAGATGGGCCGGCTCGCCACCGTTCCGGTCGCGGGCCACGAGCTCGAAGTGCAGAAGGCGGTCCTGACCGGCGGCTTCGGCCAGTCGGTCGAGACGGTGTCGGGGCTCGCCGGGCGGCTCGCCGGCCTCGCGATCGACGGCGTGCCGCTGAGCGAGCTCGCCGCGTGGTCGGCCAAGGTCGATGCCGTCACCCCGGCGCAGGTCACGACGGTCGCCGCGACGCTGTTCGATCCGGCCCGCGCGAGCACGATCGTCGTCGGCGACGCCAAGGCGTTCCTGCCGGCGTTCGCCGCGGCGGGGGTCAAGGTCGAGGTCATTCCGGTGGCGAAGCTCGATCTGGATGGGGCGGTGCTGGCGGGGGGAAAGTGAGATCCTCTCCGCTCGCGGGGAGGTGGCGCGCACTTCGCGTGACGGAGGGGCGGTTCAGCCGGGCACCGCGGTCTTCGGGTCGTCGGTGTACCGCGGCCTCTTCTGCCCGACCGCCCCTCCGTCAGGCTTCGCCTGCCACCTCCCCGCGAGCGGGGAGGATCGGCCGTCTGTTCGGGGCTGACGGTCGAGATTAGCATGACCCCATGATCGGCGTCTTCTCCCCCCGCGAACTGGGCCACGCGCCGGCCCGCGAGCTGCACAACGGCGGCTGGACCCCGCACGCCGAGACGCCGGCGCGGGCGGAGTCGATCGTCGCCGCGCTGCCGCCGCTGGTCGCCGCCGTCGACCACGGGCTTGGCCCGATCGCGCGGGTGCATAACGCGGAGTACCTCGACTTCCTCGCAGCCGCGCACGACCTGTGGCGGGCGGCGGGGCGTGATGGCGACGCGATCCCCTATGTCTGGCCGGTCGCCCACCGGCGGCCGCTGAAGCTCGACCGCGTCGACGCGCTGCTCGGCCGGTTCAGTTTCGACGCGGCGACGCCGATCGCGGCGGGGACGTGGGACGCGGCGTACTGGGGAGCGCAGACGGCGCTGACGGCGCTCGACGCGGTGCTCGGCGGCGACCACGCCTTCGCCCTGTGCCGGCCGCCGGGGCACCATGCCGGGGCGGATTACTTCGGCGGTTACTGCTACCTCAACAATGCAGCCGTCGTCGCCCGCGCCGCACAGGCGGCGGGACGAGCGAAGGTCGCCATCCTCGACGTCGACTATCATCACGGCAACGGTACGCAGGACATCTTCCGGGACGACGCGAGCGTGTTCTACGCTTCGCTCCACGCCGATCCGGCGACCGACTATCCGTTCTACTGGGGCCATGCCGACGAGACCGGCGACGGCGCGGGGGTGGGCACGACGCTCAACCTGCCGCTGCCGCGGGGGACCGAAATCGGGGCGTATCTTGCGGCGCTCGACACGGCGCTGACGGCGATCGAGCGGTTTGCGCCCGACCTGCTGGTCGTGTCGTTCGGGGCGGATAC
>CAHJWP010000279.1 GCA_903642255.1 Sphingomonadaceae bacterium
TATCGCGCGTAGGTGAGATAGTTAGTGTGGGGTTTGCCGCAGATTTTCTAGTTGATCACGTGCTGTCTTGAGGCGACCGCACAGGACATCGACTTCCCAATGGCTCTTTTCGAGGCGTTGTGGTGCTTGATCAAGCGCTTGCCGGGTTCGGTAAGGGCAGTCGCCCATGACCTATTAGGAGTTGTCAATGAACCTGCTCCACGATTTCCTTCTGGTCATCGGGGGGTTGCTCGCCGGATTGATCTTTATGTGGGTCTTCATGACGCGAGGGCTGCGGTCTGTGCCGATCGACCCAGTGACCCATCGCGTGTTGAATATTCTAGCGCGCAAGACAGGTCGGACTGCAAAGGACTTGCTCCGCGAGGCCTTGCGGGACCTGTACTTCAAGTATCGTAAGCGGGAGGAATCGTGGCTCCCTCCTTTTCCATCCGACCCAGAGCCTTGACCTCAGCGACCCGAACGGCCCGGCACGCATAGCCTTGGGTCGCGAGCGAGGCCGGCTAGAACCCGCTCCCGCAATTGCTCGGGCACCGCTTCGCCAAGGATGACCAAGCTGGGACCTAGTGCTCTGAGCCATTCACCCGATTCACAATGGCGCTCTGGTGTGCGACTTTTGTCGCATGGCACAGACAGTCTGCGTGATCGTGATCCCATCGGATAGAACCCGCCTGAAAGCGATCGCGGCGGATCGCAATCGGCCGCAGAAGCATGCTGAGCGTGCGAGCATCATACTGGCGTCGGTAGCGGGCGATCCGGTACAGCGCGTGGCCGCGCAGCTCGGCGTCAGCCGTCCGATGATCTGGCGCTGGCAGCAACGTTTCGCCGAAGCAGGCGTCGAAGGCCTGCTGCGCGACAAGACGCGCAAGCCCGGCAAGCCGCCGATCGCTGCCGAGACGGTCGCGCGCGTGGTGGCGTTGACCTGTGCCGATCCGCCGCATCAGGCGACGCACTGGACCGGTCGGGCGATGGCTGAAGCTGCCGGTATTTCGCTCACTTCGGTGCAGCGTATCTGGGCGGCGCACAGGCTTCAGCCGCATCGTGTCCGCAGCTTCAAGCGTTCGCGTGATCCCGCATTCGCCGCCAAGCTGACCGACATCGTCGGCCTCTATGTCGATCCCCCGGCACACGCCGTGGTGCTGTCGATCGACGAGAAAAGTCAGATCCAGGCGCTCGATCGCACCCAGCCGGGGCTGCCACTCAAGCCCGGCCGCTGCGGCACCATGACCCATGATTACAAACGCCACGGCACGACAACCCTGTTCGCGGCGCTCAACGTGCTCGATGGCCGCGTCATCGGTCGTTGCATGCAACAGCATCGGCACGGAGAGTTCATCCGCTTCCTCAATGACATCGAGCGCGCCGTACCGGCCGGCAAGCTGATCGAAGCTGTCGTCGACAATTACGCCACCCACAAACATCCTAGGGTCAAATCCTGGCTCGAACGGCATCCCCGCTGGACGTTTCACTTCACCCCGACTTCCGGCTCGTGGCTCAACGCTGTCGAGAACTTCTTCTCCGTGCTGACCCGAAAACGTATCCGTCGCGGCAGTTTCCATTCGCTGGTCGATCTGCAGGCCGCCATCAAGCGCTACCTTGCCGAACATAACGCCGAGCCGAAGCCCTTCGTCTGGAA
>CAHJWP010000280.1 GCA_903642255.1 Sphingomonadaceae bacterium
CTCGGCGACCTGCCGAACATCGTCGTCGATCCGGGTGGCGCGGGAACGCTCGACTTCACCGTCGCCGGGCTGATGCTGGTCGGCGGCACCGCGCCGCTGCTCGACGCCGACGGCGCGGCGGTGGTGGTCCACGCCGGGCCCGACGACTATCGCACGGACCCAAGCGGCAACAGCGGCGACCGCATCGCCTGCGGGAGTTTGGCAGCGCGCTGATTGGGTCAAACTCGCGAAATCAACGCCATCGCCGCTGCCGGAGCACGTACCTTGCCGCCGTGGATGAAGGTGATGAACGCGTCGCGACCGTTCGTGCCCCACTCGCGCGCCTGTTCGGCCCAGCCGTCGAGGGCGGCGTCGGGGTAGCCGAGCGGTTCGTCATCGACCCCGTTCTGCAGTCGGGCGTAAGTGAAATCAGCGGTTTGCGCCGGGAAACACGGGTATTGCTCGGCGTCGGCATAGGCGATCGCGACGTTCCGTTCGCGCGCAAGGTCGGTCGCCTTTGGGTCGGCAAAGCTCGGGTGGCGCGGTTCGAGGACGTGGCGCAGCGGGCGGTCGCCGACCCGGGCGGGGAGCAGGTCGAGGAAGCGGGCGATGTCGTCCGGGTCGAACTTCTTGGTCGCGGCGAGTTGCCAGAGGAGCGGGCCGAGCTTGTTCTCGAGCCGGTCGATGCCGCTGGCGACGAACCGCGCGACCGAGTCGCCGGCCTCGGCAAGGACGCGGCGGTTGACGGCGTAGCGCGGCCCCTTCAACGAAAACAGGAAGGTGTCCGGCGTCTCGGCGTGCCATCTGGCGTAGGTCGCGGGGGCCATGGTGCTGTAGAAGGTGCCGTTGACTTCGATCATCGTCAGCTTGCTCGCGGCGAATTCGAGTTCGCGGGCGTGGGCTAACCCCTTGGGATAGAAGGACCCACGCCACGGCTCATAGGTCCAGCCGCCGATGCCGACGCGGATCACAGGATGGCGAACACGATCATCAGCAGGCCGGCGAGGCTGACCAGCCAGACCAGCGAGCGGACGGTCGGCACCCCAAAGGCGTAGAGCGGGAGATAGACGACCCGCGCCCAGAAAAACAGCTGCGCGCCGAGCACGGTCCACCGGCTATGCACCCCGGCGACGTGGGCGACGAGCACCGCGGCGATGAAAAGCGGCAACGTTTCGAACAGGTTGGCCTGCGCGCGGCCGAGCCGATCGGCGATCGGCGACAGCGGCGGCATTGTTCCGTCGCGCGGCCCCATGTTCCATTTCGCGCCGTACTGCCGGGTACGGACGACGTCGAAGGCCATGATGTAGAC